>NZ_JBOGQF010000266.1:0-1001 GCF_050748925.1 Nitrososphaera sp. | reverse complement strand
GGAATGATATGTGCCTCCAGAGTAATTAACGCTTTCATGGCGCCTGCAGGTAGGCGCAACTGTCAAGGTTAAACAAAGCTGCTGAGGATTAGCAGATGCGCCAAGCTAGGGATATCACTGGTGATGCCGTAGTTATCTTATGTCAATGTCTGAAATAAGGAGCCAGTTTGGCGAGCTGCAAAAAAAGTATCACGAGCAACTTCCCAAGGTCGATCCCGGGCTGATACACGACCTGCTTTTGCGCAAGGCGGAAAACCCGTCTATGGACCCGATATACATGGTAGAGGTGTTCACCAAGCCCGGGCTGAACACAGAGCAGGTGCGGTCATACATAATAGAAAAGACCGGCATGAGCCCCGGCATATACGACAACGGCACGCACTATGTCACCAACCAAAAGCTGACCCTCGAAGGCCTGAAAGAGATCTCGGACTCGGACGACGTGCTCGAAGTCTCGGGCGTCTATACCGGAAACATCGGCGGCTATGGCGCATCGCTTGACAGAAAGCGCGATAAAGGCGAGGAGAGACCCTACGAGCCGCGCCCGCCAGCAACGGCATCAGAGACTGTAAGGGTGCCCGTGCCCAGCGAGGAGAGAAAGGCAGGCGGCAGGTACATGCTTGCAATCTATGTGGCCGCCGGCATCATTGGGGCAGTCCTTATTGCCGGCCTTGTGATAAGCGGGGGCCTCACGCCAAACGTCAACGCTCCATCCACGCCGGCAGTAGACGTGCCAGGCGCGCTCCATGGCGGCGTGACAGGACCAACCGGCCTGCCTGCGATAGGCGCGACGGTGACCGCGGCAGAGCAGTCGACAGGCCAGACTGAAAACGTCTTCGTGTCGCTGAACGGCCAG
Organism: Nitrososphaera sp.; assembly: GCF_050748925.1. Taxonomy (GTDB): domain Archaea; phylum Thermoproteota; class Nitrososphaeria; order Nitrososphaerales; family Nitrososphaeraceae; genus Nitrososphaera. The sequence goes on along the minus strand of NZ_JBOGQF010000266.1, from coordinate 145 downwards.
TACCTACTGGACCTGACGCCCGGCACCTACATCGTGGCAGTCTATTACCCTGACGGCACAAACCAAGTGGTAAACAACTTTGCAGTCGAAGAGGGCTCTGACCACCAGATCGACTTTCACTACGGCCAGCCTCCACAGGTGGACT
>NZ_JBOGQF010000265.1:0-1011 GCF_050748925.1 Nitrososphaera sp. | reverse complement strand
CCTCTGTGGGGGCAAGAATTGTTGCACGCAAAAAGCCTCCCGTTCCTTCTCCCAACCAGCACGTCGGTGGAATTTATCGTAAACACCTTCCAGCGGTTGTCCTGGATATCGTCGCTCTTGCAGACCTGCAACATAAAAAAAGAAAAAGAAGGGGCGTATAAGCCTAGAGGTGGATCAGGCTTCCCTGAGATCCGGTATGCGGGGACTGGCCCGCAAACTTTCTCCTAAAGTGGCCCGACGGTCTCTTTGAGAGCAGTTCTATGAACCACGCCTCGTGCTCTACCTCTTCCTGCATTATCCTCTGCGCAATGTCGTAGGTCCTTGGGTCCTTGCCTGTCGTCAGGTCACAGACCTCTCCCCAGGACCTGATGGCGCACTGTTCCGCCTCGAGCAGCACCTTCAGGATGGAGTTTATGTTCTCCCAGTCCTGCGGCAGGAACGCGTCGGGGCAGCCCGCCTGGTCCGCGAATTTCCGTATGTCGCGGGGGAGCGCGCCTCCCAGCTCGTACAGGCGGGGCACCATTGCCTCAAAGTGGTTCCTATCCTCTATTCTCGCGTCCTCGACGATCTCCTTGATACCTTCACCCTCAAGCCCTGTGCAGTGCATCCTGAGAATTGTGTAGTAATAGTAGGTCGTAAATTCTGCCCCTACGCCTTTCAGTATCAGCTCCTTGAGTCTGTCGATGTTTATGCCGTTTTTTTGCAGGACTTCGAGGGCCACGATGTTTGGGACCGGCCTTGTAGTTTTCGCATAGTCAGTATCAGTCATGAGACGATAATTATCCTGAAAATTTTAAAGGCTATCTCTATTGCCTACCTGTCTATTCCCGGTAGAAAGATGCGCGTGTTTTCTTGACCCATAACGTATTATACGCACACGCCCTTCTCAAGGTGGGATTGTCGGAAGCGGGGACTCCAGCAGAAGTTCCGGACACTAAAAAGAGCATAGCGCAGCCGCCCCTCAACATGCTTTTCAACCCGTCTCTTCTGGTCAGAAAGGACGTCTGGAAC
>NZ_JBOGQF010000264.1:0-1020 GCF_050748925.1 Nitrososphaera sp. | reverse complement strand
GGCGATACCTGCTACTATTGTGCTTGCTGACGCCACATTGCGCACAACGTCGTGCAAGGGCACTTCCTTCGGGAGTACGCTCCTTGCCAGCTGCGTCTTTCTTTCAGGCACAGGCACCGATGATGGAATTGCTACTACAAGCACAAGATCTTTCGGAGGAGCTATTCTTATGAAATTCCTACGGCTGCCTGCCACGCACGAGATAACGAACCCACCGAGTAGAGAAGCCGAGACATTATCGTAATGCTTTGTTCCTGCACTCGCTACTTCGCCTTCTGCCGCATACTCTACCATGGCATCCGTATCGATCTTCAAGTTGTATAGAGATTTGAATGCCACAGCAGCTGCAGCAGCTGAAGCTGCGCTGCTTCCGATGCCATAGCCGGCAGGAATTCCCTTCTTGACGGTAACTCGGAGTCCGTTCCTTATGCCGAAATCCTGGGCCATCTTTTTTACCACAAGCCCGGCCGAATTGTTTTCTACTTCGACGGGGATCGCAGTTTCGCTGTTAAGAATTGTCATTAGGATCCTTCCAGGGCCCCCGCCGGAATCCTTCCCGGCCGTGATCTTCACCGTGTCTTGAAGCGCGTCCAGGGCAAGGCCAAAGACGTCATACCCAGGACCAAGGTTCGCAGTAGAACACGGCGCAGCGGCAGTCCGGGATCTCAATCGCACCTAACTGTCCTCTCCGAGATTAAGCGTTCGTGCAAGGGCGGCAGCAAGGTTGACTATGCCATTCATGGTGAGACTCGAAACAGCGATGATACTTTGGGCAAAGCCCGTCTTGCTTAGGCTGCGAGCCAGGTCTTTACTAAGCAGCGAGTATTCAGCCTCCTTTTCCTTGTCAAGAGCATTCTCAAGCGCGGCACTGGAACCTGCCCAGTCGAGCATGTCTTTTGACTTGTCAAGCGCAAGATCACGCTTTGTGAGTACATTTATCTGCGCAGTCTTTAGCCGCAACTTCACTGATGCAGCAAGCAGCGATATGGATACGAAGTTAATGGGCGAGGAAGCCAGTAC
>NZ_JBOGQF010000263.1:0-1027 GCF_050748925.1 Nitrososphaera sp. | reverse complement strand
GCGCACGTCTTCGTTCATGTAGCCAATCTGGTAGACGCTCTGTATAGCTTCTACGCTGGATTCGGCCAGGGCATCCTCCATATAGGTAAACTGTAAGAGCTTGGTTTCCATTATATCTTTTGTCAGAACAGCTTTAGCTAAGCTCAGAGCTAGCCCGCACGAGCTTGCGTAGGACAAGCTTTTCTCGGCAGCAAGATATTAATTCATTAAAAAGGTTGAAGTGAAGCGTGTCCGCCAAAAAAGCCGACCTTGCCAGCCTCATGTGGACCGAGAAGTACAGGCCACAAAAGCTAGAAGACGTCGTCAACCAGAAGGACATCATAACCGGCATCGCCAACCTGATAAAAAGCCCGGACATCCCGCACATGCTCTTTTCCGGGCCTGCCGGCGTCGGCAAGACCACGGCCGCGCTCTGCATCGCCCGCGAGATACTGGGCGAAGAGTGGCGCAAGAACACGCTGGAATTGAACGCGTCTGACGAGCGCGGGATCAAGATGGTGCGCGAGCGAGTAAAGGAGTTTGCGGCGTCTGTGAAACTGGCCACCGACAAGGACTTTGACAAGCCCAAGATAATCATACTCGACGAGGCCGACGAGATGACGTCGGAGGCGCAGACCGCGCTGAGGCGCATCGTAGAGGACAGCGCGCGCACGACGCGCTTTATCATCATATGCAACTATTTGTCGCAGATAATCGAGCCGATACAGAGCAGGTGCGTCGTCTTTCGCTTTACCCGCCTGCCAAGAAACGACGTCATCGGGCACATGAAGCTGATTTGCGGCAAGGAAAAGGCAAAATGTGACGAAAAGGCGCTTGAGCAGATCTTCGAGTCGACGGGCGGCGACATGCGCCACTCTATCAACGTCATGCAGGCGGCCGCCGGCATGGGCGCCATCAGCGTTGCAAACGTGTCCGCGGCAATCGGGCTTTCCGGCAGGTCCAAGGTTGGCGAAGTCGTGAAGCTGGCACTCGCAGGCAAGTTCAACGAAGCGCGCGCAAAACTGCTGGAATTGACGCAGGTATACGG
>NZ_JBOGQF010000262.1:0-1030 GCF_050748925.1 Nitrososphaera sp. | reverse complement strand
ATTTCAGTCAGGCCGGCCTTTACCGCCTGCACGTTGTCGCCCGTGTGCGGCGTAAACACCACCGCGGTCAGGTCGACCACCCGGGATATTTCGACTTCTAATTGACCTGCGCCAACGCTTTCGACCAGCACAAGGCTGTAGCCGGCCGCGTCCAGAACCCTGATCGCGTTTCGCAGCGACTTTGACACGCCTCCCACCGCGCCCCTCGACGCCATGCTCCTCATGAACACCTTTTCGTCGTCGAGGTTTCCCTGCATCCTGACCCTGTCGCCAAGTATCGCGCCGCCGGTTATCGGGCTCGTCGGGTCTACCGCAAGGACCGCCACCTTGTACCCGAGCGCCTGGCACTCGGGTATCAGCCTGCCCACAAGCGAGCTCTTGCCAGCCCCGCCCGGCCCGGTGAACCCGACCGTCCTTGCGCCCCCAGTCTGGCCAAAGATCTGCTTTATTATTTCGCGGGACTCTGGCTGGTCGTTGTCGATAATGGAGATGGCCCTTGCAACGGCGCGCCTCTCGCCCGCAAGCAGGCCCTTCACTATGGGAAGCAACATCCCAATGTTGTAGAGCGTACAATATTAACGAATTCTTGGCGGCTATTCTCTGAGCGATTCTGAAATAATGTCGGCAAGCCTGTCGTTGCCCTGGCTGCGGTACTTCTCAACCTCGTGGACCAGCTGCTCTTTCAGCTGCCTGTAGAGTTCAACCTGTTCTCTCACGGTCTTTTCCCTTATCTCCTCGACTTCCTCAGATGGCGAGGCCATGCAATATTATGGCGGCTTTTGTATTTATGACTTCGGTACGGGCTTGACAAGTCACGTCCGAATTGAATAAATATTTTAAGCGGAACAGCCAACCTCCAAGTATAATGTCGGCGCAGCAACAGCAGGCAAGGCCATTACGCGTACTTGTGAGCAAGCTAGGGCTTGACGGCCACGACAGGGGAGCCCTCGTGATATGCAGGGCGTTCCGGGACGCCGGCATGGAGGTCATTTACTCTGGTCTGTTCTGCACGCCCGAGCAAGTGGCAAGC
>NZ_JBOGQF010000261.1:0-1032 GCF_050748925.1 Nitrososphaera sp. | reverse complement strand
GTCCACGTCGAAGAGTGGGAAATCGGCGAAGAGCCGGAGGAGAAGCGCAAGAAATAACCCGATTGCGGGCGCGGCAGAGCAAGAACTTTAAGCGCTTTTTTTCGTGCGCGGAACGTAGCGACGGGCCTGTGAGTAGTAACTCTAATACGCAAAGAAAGCAGGTTCTGCATGGCAACATCATTTTCCCACTATGCAACCGGACGGCAATCTGAAGGTCCCGCTTGGGCCAGCTGGCTCGGTGTCATCACCATTGTTTTCGGCATTTTCCTGACCACGTCCCATGGCAATGAATGGATGAAACAGGCCGTCATCACCCATTCCATGCCGGCCAGCGGTGAGATGCCGGCCGCGGACTGTCCCCCGGAAGAGCTGGAAGAGGAAGGGCTGAGCCTGGCCGAGTGCGAGCACATGGTTGCCAATGTCAAAGGTATCGCCCTTTCGGCGCCGGACTGGTTCCCCGGTTTTCAGATGGCGCTGTCCGGGATCGGTACAGGCATTGCGTTTTTGTCCATCATCGTCGGTGCTGCACTGGTTAACTATCGCGGCTGGGCGCGAACCGTGGCAATAGTGACTTTTGCAGCGCTGATGGCGATCGACGTTATCGGCTTTATGGCGGCGGTGAATGCGGGACCGATATTGAGACAGATCTACCTAGGCGACATACTGCTCTGGTTCTTTATTCATTTGATAATGGTAATGGCCGCTGTCGCCGGTCGCCACGGCGAGAGCATGACCTAGGGCGCAGGTACGGGTCAAAGACTGAATCTGTTATGCAAAGACAAGGCTACAGTACGGCAGCAGTCATTCTGCATTGGTTAATAGCTGTCTCCATCTTTTTTCTGTTTGTTTCCAGCTGGTGGATGATGGGACTGCCACTGCCATCAAAGGAACTGACTTTCCGTGAATTCCCGTTCCAGTTGCATAAGAATATTGGTATTACACTCGTTATTGTTCTCGGGATCCTGCTTTATGTCCGTTTCAAGCACCGCCCGGCACCGGCCAGCGCGCAGGAGCTGGGGCCGTGGATGCACA
>NZ_JBOGQF010000260.1:0-1034 GCF_050748925.1 Nitrososphaera sp. | reverse complement strand
CCTGTTTGCAAGGGCTAAACAACTCCTCGACGGCTATGTCGCAGCGCCGGCAAGCTATGACGAATTCAAGGCCGCGGTTGAAAAGGGAGGCTTTGCCCGCTCTGGCTGGTGCGGCGCCCTGGAATGCGAGCTCAAAATCAAGGAGGAGACTGGCGCCGACATCCGCGTCATCCCGTTTGACCAGGCCGGCATGGCTGAAAAATGCGTCTACTGCGGCCAGCCGGCGAAAAAGGTCGCCATGTTTGGAAGGGCATACTAATATGGGATTAAAAGCGAGCTAGTCACACTTGGTCGGCCTTGAAGACCTGTTCCCGTTCAGTGACGAGCTCGGGTACCTGAGTATTTTCCTCGTCAGTTTCGTCGGGAGCCTCGTCGTCTTTGTGCCCGTCCCGTATTTCCCCGTCATCCTGGCGGCCGCGCTTTCTGACAAGTTCGACCCGCACCTTATCGCGCTTGCGAGCGCCCTTGGCTCCGTTATCGCCAAGACGATAATATTTTTCGCAAGCTACTACGGCCGCAAGGCGCTCAGCACCACCACCAAAAAGCGTATGCTGCCCCTGCAGAGGCTCGTGAGCAGGTACGGCTGGCCCGGCGCGTTTCTTGCCTCGGCGACGCCTATACCAGACGACATTGTCTACATCCCCCTCGGGCTTGCGCGTTACAGCCCCTGGAAGTTCGCGCTGGCGACCTTTGCCGGCAAGCTGGTAATGACTGAGGCAATAGTGTGGGGCACCATATTCCTTGGCAGGCCGATAGCCGAGGACGTGATTTCAAGCGCCACTGACTATACGACCCTCATAATCATAGGGGTCGCAAGCGTGGCCGTGATGGGCGTGATACTCTACTTTACGCTGAAGCTGGACTGGGGCAGGCTGCTTGGCAGGTGGTTCCCGTGGGCCGTGCGCGACGACGACAGGGCCTAGTGTGTGTTTCCAGTGGAACGACAAAAACGCGGGTAATAGTTCTTTTATTGTAGGACAGGCTAACTTGGCCTGCTATAGCTTTCTGTCGGAATTTGCGCCGCGTTTCAGCTC
>NZ_JBOGQF010000259.1:0-1058 GCF_050748925.1 Nitrososphaera sp. | reverse complement strand
GAATGGCCCGTCATCAGCCACCTCAAAGAGGCTCCTCCCGATGCGGATCAGTGGAAAGACGTGAAAGACAAGTTGCACCTGCTTGAGCGCTAAGGCGCGACGCCCCGCCGCTTTTTTGTGCGGGCATTTTTACCACACTCAAGCTATATTTTAAGAATGCTCTAGCTTTCGCGGCTTTGCTGCAGGGCAAATTTTGCCGCCCTCTGGGGCGTCCATAGCAGCGGGTGGGAAAAATCATGCAAGCTCTTGCAATCCAAGTATTAGCATCCTGGGTGGCGCTTGTTTCGGCTCTGTGGATCGCCGATCTCGCCGTGGCGGCGGAGGTTTATAAGTGGGTGGATGAACAAGGCAAAGTTCATTACGGCGACCGCCCCTTGCCGGGCGCCCAATCGGTGCGCCTCAAGGATGTCCCCGAAGTGACCCCCATAGCCGGTGAACGGGAAGAAAAACGCGAGCGGCTGCTGCAAGTATTCAAAGAGCAACGTCAAGAAAAACGAGAACAAGCCGAGGCGCAAAAAAAGCAGAAAGAGGAGCGGGAACGCAATTGCAACCTGGCCAAGGATCAACTGCGAAACTATGAGCAGGCAGGATATATCTACGACATAGACAAAAAGGGCAACCGGGTTATCTACGATGAGGAAAAGCAAGCCGCTGCGGTCCAACAAGCCCGGGATGCCGTCAAGCAGTGGTGCGGAAAAACGTGATTGCAAACCCTCAGCCGCCCCCACTAACGCTTTATTTTAATGAAATACAAGCTACTATATAAATTGGCTCAGCGGCAACCATCTCTGGTAGTACGAGATCGAGCCGCCACAAAGGGACGCTAGCGCAGAGGGGGTATCCGGGTGTCGAAAGCACGCCCCCGTCCCCAAGGACCATAACGTCGCTACGGGAGCTTGCCATACTTCCTTTGTAAGATCATGGACTTATCTGGAAAGATCGAGTTAGTGAACGTCTCCGATGTCGGACGGCGCCGGCCGCATAACGAGGATTGCTGCGCGGCCAATGCTCGGATTGGGCTAGCGGTGGTCGCCGACGGAATGGGTGGCTATAAGGCG
>NZ_JBOGQF010000258.1:0-1091 GCF_050748925.1 Nitrososphaera sp. | reverse complement strand
CAATTGGCGAGCTTCAGACATGAATTCCGAATGGTACGCAATGAAATTTTAATATATGCCTCTAATACGCTTTACCTACAGGTAATATCGATTGTCTGTAGATATGGCAGTAAAGGTTCTGGATGAGAGCCTTGGAAAAGTCGTGCTTATCAAGTTGAAGGGTGGCAAGGTCATCAGGGGAAGCCTTCATGGCTTTGACCAGCACATGAACCTGTTGCTGGAAGAGTCGGTGGAGATACTGGACGAGGGCAAGTCAAACGACCTCGGCACGATTGTCGTGAGGGGCGACAACGTGGTGATAATCTCCCCGCCGCCAAAGTAAGGGGTTGAATTGAGATGACGAAAGGCACAACCTCGATGGGTAATTTTACCCGCAAGAAAACACACATACGCTGCAGAAGGTGCGGCCAGAACTCGTACCACAAGCGCCACAAGCAGTGCGCCAAGTGCGGGTATCCCGAAGCCAAGATGAGGACATACCGCTGGATAAAGCGCCAGGTCCTCTAGCAAACCTTTTTCTGTATCCTTTTCTTTTAATCTGCCATGTCCGAGATCGCGGTCATCGCCGGCTCATCGGTAGCCGGTGCAGTCTCTGCTGCAATTCTTGAGCGGCTGTCGCGCGTAAAAGCTAAAGCGGCAAAGCAGGACAAGCCTCTGACTGCTGCGAGGGCAGAGCTGGCATCTCTCTTATTTGAAAAGACGCTTGCGGCAGAGGCGATAACCAGAGTCTACGAGGCGGCGCAGGACGGCAAGATAGACCGGCTAGAGCGCGACCGGCTATTGATAAAATACAAACAGGACCTCGACTCTCTGAACGAAAGGATAGCGCACCTGCAGCCGGTGGCAGACTATGCCGACCTGGCAGAGGCGCGCAGCAGCCTAGTCTCGCTCCTGGAAACAAAGATTTCCACCATAGACTCCAAGATGGCCGAGATGTCAAAGGCAGGCGCCCGGCCCATCGTCGTCGAGAAGGTGCAGGTGATGCCGATACCGGAGAAGGTGAAAGACGACTCTGACGCCAAGCAGATCCGCGCAGAGGAAAAGAACATCGAGCAGCTGCAAAAAGAGATAATGCAGGCACTGGTAAGGCT
>NZ_JBOGQF010000257.1:0-1100 GCF_050748925.1 Nitrososphaera sp. | reverse complement strand
ACCCAAGCCCTGGAGGCCATTAAACTGCTGGTAGGCAGAGGGGAAGGACTGCACGGGCGTGTGCTGAGGCTCGATGGCTTGAAGATGCAGTGGCGCAGCACCCTTCTGCGCCGAGACCCCGCCTGTCCCGTTTGTGTGCTGGTCTAAACAAACGGGAACAATGGCATTGAACGTTCCCCTTGTGGGGCAAGAACGCGGGAGATCTGTTCAATGGCGTGACGGCGCGATTACTTCTGCCGTAATTCCAGCACTTGCCCGTTGCGCGTCATCTGCAGGCGGTTCAAAAACGAGTTGCCGAGCAGCACCTTGATCGGAAACTCTCCGTCGATGACCGCCGCCGGCACGCCGCGCAACAAGATGGCACCGACTTTAACCTTGTCAAGGCTCAGGTAATAGGCCCTCGCCGTGCCGGAGGCGGTCGTGGTCAAGCCTTGTTCCCCAGCGAGTTTGTAGTCTAGGCCTAGACGCTTGGCTTGGACCTTGTTCATCGCCACCAGGGTTGCCCCGGTGTCGACCAGAAATTCCACCGGAAAATTGTTAATACTGCCGTCGGTGAGGTACATACCTAACGCATCCGGCCAGATCTGCACTGTCGCTTGCGGGATAATGGCGGCGTAGTCGGTGCTTATTTGGGTTCCCAGCGCATAGGGGGCCTGCCTTCCGTCGATTTCGAGGACTGCTTGGCGGCTGTCGGCGGCGATCAACTTTATCCCTTCCGGGCTGGTTTGCCCCGAGGCGAGCACCCGACGTTTGCCGTCGATGTTGATAATCGCTTTGTCTTTGAACAGGCCGAGGATGCTGATCTTCTCCACCGCCTGCGCAACCAGGGCAGTGCCAAACATGAAACAGCAAAGTAGGAACTTGTTCACTCAGACTCAGCTTTCCCGCGCAAGCGCTCGTTTACCTAAAGCCTAGGTTATCTTTGTTTTTTTCTCAAAAGTCCCGTTTTATGGAGGTGCTCGAGACTTATCTCCTGTCAGGGTCTTATCGGGGCGGGCCGGTGCAAGCCAACTGACAATCGTTTCCTGCCCACCGTAACCTAAGCCGACGGCTCAACGCGGCCGGCCCGTGCTTGCTAGCGCGCTCTCAGCCCCATAGAC
>NZ_JBOGQF010000256.1:0-1114 GCF_050748925.1 Nitrososphaera sp. | reverse complement strand
TTGCTATTGCTCTTTGTTCCCCTGAGCGCCTCTGCCGAGGAACCTATCGAGCTAGAGAACTCCAATTACACTTTTGTCGATTCGGAAGGATTTACAAACATAGTGGGTGTCGTCAACAACCGCGGGCACGAGCCCATAGGGGTGACGATGGCCCTTGACGTCGTCGACAGCGCCGGCGCAAATTCGGCCCTCCTGGCGGAGCCCTATGGCAGCGTGATATTTCCCGGAAAAGGCGCGCCGTTCAAGTTCAGGGTGCAAGACGACCTGACATTTAAAGGCAAGCCTTATGTCCTAAAAGTCGAGCAGATCAACCTGCCCTTTTATGACGCGCTCGTGCTAAACTATACCAACATGGCAGTAGGCGAAGGAAAAGTGCTCACCGGGACCGTAAAGAACACCGGCTCTTTTGAAGTGCGCAACGTAGCGATATACGCTTCAGTCCACAACGAAGGCATGGTAAACCTCGACTCTGCAATAAGCAACGTGATACCTTCCCTTGCGCCGGGACAGGAGGCGGCCTTTACCGCGGCACCCGATCCTGCAGTCAGGACAGGCGTCTATTACTACAGCTGCGCCGGCTTTGACCTTGAAGCGCCTATAACCACCCTCCCGACCGGCGACGGCAAGTTCATCGCGTACGATCTGGAGGCGCTGGCAAAGATAAGCAGCATGCGCTACGACAACTCGACTGACAGCATTGCATTTGGGATAAAGCACTACAACCCCGCCGGCGGGCAGGCCGTGCTGAAATTCCCGCAGCTGTACCAGAACCAGACGGTGGCGGTAATAATGGACGCCGAGCCGTACGACGGGGCGTCGATCATGATGGACGGCAAGACAGTGCACATCGACATGTTTGTCCCGCCCGGCGACCACGAAGTAAAGGTGCAGGGCGTCAGGGTGATGCCTGAATTCCCGTTTGCCGTCCTCGGGCTCGCAGCGGCCATATCCGCGATGGTAGTGGCGGCGAGAAAGGCAGCATTTAAAATCTCGTGAACTTTTTAAAAAAGTCGTGCACTGCGCCAAGATAACAAAGTCGCCTGCAGGCTGCAAGCTAGATCTGTACGATGCAAGCCTGACGCTCCTAGAGTCAGAGTCGTTTGCAGACCTGTAC
>NZ_JBOGQF010000255.1:0-1115 GCF_050748925.1 Nitrososphaera sp. | reverse complement strand
CTCTGCAGGGCGCACGGTGAGGGGGACGCTAGAGCTGGGCGGCGGGCACCTAGACGGCGCAAGGCTTCAGCTGGAAGGCGCAAGGTGGCTGCTGAAAAACGTCCCAAAGGTTTTTGAAAAATAAGAGATGGCTGGACCCTTCGTGGGATCCAGTCCCGGTCACCTGTCCAGCGTCTCTATCAGCGTGCCAAAGTACGAGGGCACCGTGAACCACCTGCCGTTAGAGTCGTTGCCGGTGTGGATGTACAGCAGGCCGACCCACTTGGCTGACTCGGTCTCAAACGTCGTGTCAAGGGAACTGATGTCGTACCGGATGTAGGCAAAGTTGCGCTTGTCGTACTGGTAATGCCAGCCGCTGCTTGCAGAGCATTGGACGCAGTACTGCAGCCACGAGATCGGCATGTAGCCCCTCCCTTCTGTGATGTTGATGACGTCGACTGTCCCGATGTAGCTCTTGGGAACATCGGTCCCTGGGTTGCCGAGGGTCATTTTCATGCCTACCGACTTGGCATAGTTGGTCACGTCGCGGTAGTGGCTCTCGTAGCCCACCTTGTTGGTGAACTCGTCGATGAACAGGCCGTCGGCGTTGTACCAGTTCTTGTACTTGTCGGCGTCAGCCTTTAGCGCGGCAAGAGACCTTGTCCCATAGTCGTCATAGGTATAGCCGATGGCTATAACGCCAGCCTGCTTTAGCTTGTTGACCCAGCTGGCGATGTTGTTATCCTTAAAGTTGCCGGGCCCGCTTGAGGGGTTGAACGCGGCCACGATGGGCACCGAGGGGTGCTTGGTCTTTTCGTCGATCACCTTCTGCCAGTGCGCGGCCTGCGTGCCGCCAGGATACATGTACAGCGCGACAAAGACGCCCGTCTTTGGTATCAGGTCGGCTATCGAGCTGGGGTCGGGGTCCGGCATGGGTGGCGGCAGAGGCGCAGTGTCCCTGTAGTGCGCCGTTATTGCCGTATCAGCATTAAGCGTCAGCGTCCTCGTCCTTGCCGTGCTCCCATTCTCCCAGTGGTCAAAAAATATACTGCCATAGTCGGAGACTGCCACACTATACGTCGCGCCAGTGGTCCCCACAAAGGTAAGCGGCGAAAGACCAGACCTTACTACAGAGC
>NZ_JBOGQF010000254.1:0-1123 GCF_050748925.1 Nitrososphaera sp. | reverse complement strand
TCCTGCGACAGAGCGGTGAAAAAACTGTCTCCTCAGGCCGGTCAGAAAGGTCCGAGCGCAACCATTGTAACCGCCGGCCTGGGGGTATCTCGAAGGGCCGATGCGTCGAGCGAGAAGTATCAAGCGTATCGCCGTCGAGCGTAGCACAGGCGTATCGCATCGGACCTGAGAGAGACTCTCGGGCCGGCGGGCGGTAGATGGGCTTTTTCAAGGGCCTGCATGATGGTTGAATCCTTCCTCCTCCTCCGTTAAACTTTTTCTACTATGGCAAAGTTTCAGATCCTTCTTGTCCTTGTCACCTGCCTCTTGCTGCCTTCCCAGCTCTACTCCCAGGGCGGCGAGCCGCGCGTGCTCTTTTCCCAGGGCCATGCCCTCTTTTCCCAGGGGAGCTTCTCTCAGGCCGAGTCATTATTCGCTCAAACCTTGGATCGTGGTTTTCCCCTGGAAGATTACAGTCTCCACTTTCTTGCCTTGATCCAAGTTTCCCGCGGGGACTGGGCTAACGGGCGAAGCTACCTTTCGCAACTCAAGCAAAAATTTCCCCAGAGCATCTGGTCTTCCCAGGCCGAGCTCCAGCTGGCAAAGATCTCCTTGGAAGAGAAAAACCACGTAAAGTCCATAGAAGAGCTGCGTGCGCTGCAGGCTGCGCCAGTCAAAAGAGAGATCGCCGAACAGGCATCCTATCTTCTCGGGCAGGCGCACGAGCAGCAGGGCGACTTAAAGAGAGCCCATGCCGCCTACCAGGAGCTCAGGCAGACTTCCCCACTTTCAAGATGGGCGGCGCAGGCGCGAAGAGAGATAAGGAGAATAAGACAACAGCAGCCTGAATGGTTTGCGTTAGGCACTCGCGACGCCCTGGCCGCCGAGGCAGACTTGCTGCTACGCGAGCAGGAATACGACGAAGCTGAAAAAACTTACCGAAAGCTCCTCGACCAGGCGGACGAGGACAAGCAGCGCCCGCGCTTTCTCATAGGTCTGGCCAATGTGTACCGAGCACAAAGGAAGAGAGACGAGGCGATCCCTCTTCTTAGTGAAATCGTCAGCCGGTATCCTGACAGTCCGGAAGCCTCCAGCGCGCTTTATCGCCTTGCAATCGCCTATTGGAACCGCGACGACAACCTGC
>NZ_JBOGQF010000253.1:0-1124 GCF_050748925.1 Nitrososphaera sp. | reverse complement strand
GCACCGGCGCCTGTAGCGGTTGGTGCATGCAAACCGGGGGTGCAACGACTCAAACTCGGTCTTTGTTATCTCGATGACCATGCCCCTGCCCACCAGCAGCATCGCGGCTGTCTGGGCGCGCTGCGCGTCCCACGACAGCGCGTCGGCTATTTTTTGCGCGTCCATCTTGCCTTTTTTGACGATGGCGACGTAGGCGCGCGCCTCGTCCTCGCCTATCCGCAGCTCCTCGATTATCGCCTGCTCGACGTTTGAAAGGTTGACGGCCATTACTTTACTTCCAGCGACATCAGGATGTCTTCGGTGTGCTGCTCGTCCTTGACCTCGTCTGCCAGTATAGTCGTGGCAAGGTTGTACGTGACATAGTCGCCCAGGTCCAGTGCCTTTTTCGCAAGGCCGTTATAGTTTTCCACGGCCTTGCCCTCGAATTTCAGGGCGCGCTCTAGCGCCGAGCGCAGAGTCAGGTGCTTGACAGGGTCAAGGGGCCCGATGGTGCTCAGCTTCTCCCATTCTGTCGGGTTGCTTGGCGCCTTGCCCCCCAGCTCTGAAATCCTGTTGGCCAGCAGTTCTGCGTGCAGCAGCTCGCCGGTCGCCTGCGTCTTTAGCGCCGCCGCGTACGTCACCAGGCCGATGCCTTCCATGTTGATGCCTACGTACCAGAAATAGTGGAATATGCGCATCTCGTCAGAGTATGCCTTTTTCATAATATCGATGATTACCTGCGCGTTCTTGCCCAGTAGCTTTTTCTCGGTTCTGCCCATGCTCTCAAATGAGCAGTGTGGTATTTATTTTTGCATACATGTCGCGCTGGGTCCATTTTATCAGGCGCGGGTAGTCACATCCTCTGTATGATAGCCGAGTGCATACGGTACAGGATCCCCGACTGAAGGCATGGGCAGGTAGAAGTGATAGTGTGCGTTTCCAGTGGAAAAGTGGCAAAATAATTGTTCTTTTATACTACATTCAGCTCGCTGCGCAAAAAGTGCGGCGGGAAAAGCAGCGCCATCTATGTTTCCAGCGTATCGGCAAAAACGAGGGTAAATGTCATAGTTCTTTTATACGAATCGCGGGCTTGCGTTTTTTGTCCAGGCAATATTTTGAGCCATCGAATCAGAAAGGAATTGGGA
>NZ_JBOGQF010000252.1:0-1127 GCF_050748925.1 Nitrososphaera sp. | reverse complement strand
CCTGTGGTGCGGCAAGAGGACCGCCCATGCCTGCACGAGATGCGGGTATTGCTATTCGTGCCACCCAATAGTCGAGAGGGCGCCAGCTCATGCCGCCTGACCTGCCTTTTGATATTCAATATTGAGGGCGACGTGCATGGAGTACGGAAGTGACTTGCCGGGCAGGTGAACGTTCTTTCCGCGGCGCGTCTACAATGTCAACCCGCAGCGCTTATAGCTACAGCGGGGCAACCCCGTCCTGTGGGAGCAAAGGCCGGCACCGTTCCGGAAGTTGAAGTACTGTATTACTGCGAGCAGTGCAGCACCGTTTTCCTTGACGGGCGGGACGCAGACGCCCACGGGGCAATATCCGGCCACTCTATGCACAAGCTGGCGCCCGCGGAAAGATAGTTTCCGCCTCATGCTGGCAGGCGTATTCATATAAGGGGTTGCCCAAAGAACATTGCCGATGGACGATAGCACGAAAAAGTTCATGATGAACCAGCTGATGTGGATAGGGATCTACTTTGCCATCAGCATTGCAATATCTCTCGTGCTGCCGTTCCCGATATCGCTTGTCGTCCTTATAGCCGTCATCGTGGGGATTGCATACTGGCGCAGGCGGACTATGATGAGGCGGATGGGCCAGAGCGGAGGCTCGTTCTTTGGAGGGGGCGGGAACCCGTTTGCCTCAAAGGGCATCGACTATTTCTGCATGAACTGCGGCGCCAAGCACAACAAGGCGGCGTGCCCCAACTGCGGGTCAAAGCTGAAAAAGGCCGGGTTCTAGTGGTAGTGTGCGTTTCCAGTGGAAAATGCCGGAAATAATCGTTCTTTTATAGAACCTCCACTGGCTATGCAAAAAATGCGGCGGAGGAGCTTTTGCGCAGCTTTTAACCGTGCCTGCGCCAAGGCGGCTGGAATCCTTTCAGGCCAAAAATTTTCAGTGTCGTCGCGCCAAATGCGTGCTATCTTGATCGCATCTTCCAAATTACATATCGCCCGTTGCAAAACCGTGTGCCGACTAGTATCATCCGGCGCTTATGTTTCAGAGGGGCTGCTTAGGGTGCATACTTGCGTTGTAGAACCGCTAATCAATCCCGGTCACGATGTCATGTTATGACTCCTGTAGAAAGCGTGGCATATGT
>NZ_JBOGQF010000251.1:0-1143 GCF_050748925.1 Nitrososphaera sp. | reverse complement strand
CAACTCACCTAGCCTTTTGTGGGGATCTGCGGTGAAAGCTTCTGAGTCGAAGCTCTCCCAGACTTTCTCTACGTCGCCCGCCTTGTACTTATGACTCTGCTGAGACCAGTCATTGCAGGCGTCCAGAACATTTTGCGTGTTACCCCAGATCGCCCTGACACACCAGATTATGTCTCGCCAGTCGTCATAACCGCTGTTGGGATCAATCACCTCCAGCTCAGCGCTGATTTTCGGGACCGTGTACGTGGGTTCCCGCGTGGCGACAGTGCGTGGTTGCCGCATAGTGCTACGGCAGCGCTGCCCCCGTGTGTCCTGCAGCCCGGCCGGGGACCACTCTGGCAAAACTGCGAGGGGCCGGTCGTCTATGACTGTGTATGAACGCCCGTCGATCATCGACCCCGGTCCGACAACATATCCACCGTCGCCCTTGAGGTCGACGCCTTCCAGGAGGTTGTTTCTGGACCCAAGCAGCGTGCTTGTGCAGTAGTAGTGGTGCTGACCACCGTTTGCAGTAGCCACGGTGTAAGTCGCAGGCAGCTCGATCCCTGCTGCCTGTAAGCTCTCGAAGCCGTTCTTGCCGTTCTTGACGTCAATGTCCACAACGGCAAAGTAGCCGTCTTTGTACTCACCGGTCGCTATGCCGTAGTTGCCGTCTATAGGTTCATAGGCGGCGTCCTTTAAGCCCTTGCTTCCAGCTAAGGGCACCTTGGAGTTTGTGGCTAATGGGAATGTTCTATACATGTTAACCACGGTTCTCACGACTCTTTTACGGCCACCGTCCCGCAAGTCGTGCTCAGCAAGAGGGAAAGTGCGGTCAACCAGCTTTCTTGGCAGATAAGGGCGCGTTTCAGCGAGTCGTTAAAGTTGTGGACGGTCATGTTCGTCGGCTCTCCCATAGACTGAGCGACGGAAAAGTGTCGCTAATCTGAGAGTTAGGCAAACAACATGCCGCACGGGTGAGCGCACCAAAAGCCACCTCAGGATCAGGTGACTCTAAGGTGCGTATAACGTTGCAACATCCGCAGGTCCCTGTGCCCAGTAATCGACGCAACTTCCATGACGTTTAAGGCCTTTTCAAACAACCTGCTCGTTGCTTCGTGGCGTAGGTCATGAAAGCGTAGCTCTTCGATCCCAGCACGGGTA
>NZ_JBOGQF010000250.1:0-1148 GCF_050748925.1 Nitrososphaera sp. | reverse complement strand
AGACCCGACTGATCATGAAAATCTACGTACCAACAACAACAAAAGAAAGATACTCATGGGCGCGACGCTTTCGGCGGCCATTGCCCTTGTTCTTGCAACAGCCCTGCCGGGGCTCGCGCTGGCAGGCGCAACCGACACGAAAATGAGCCCGACCGAAGGCTATGACATCCACGTTACGGTGGGAAGGCACGACAGCGCGCACCTCGACGCGCAGATGGACCACTATTGTAAACTTGATTCAAGGATAGTTGCGGTATGCCAGCTTTATGCGCATGACAACAACGCCAAGCCAGGCACCGGCCCGCAGCTCTCCCAGATCGAGTTCATTATTACCGAGGACCAGTACAAGCAGCTTCCAGAAAGGGAAAGGCCAAACTGGCACAACCACGCAGTCGAGCTGACCCCGGAGAGGGGCAACCCAAGCTGTGTGGAACTGCCAGAGGGCCTTGAATGCGGCGCCCTTGTCGGTGTCCTGAAAACGACATACGGCAAGGTGATCACTATCTGGGACCCTGCCGATGGGCTTCCAAGCTACCCGCCATACGCCTTCCTAGTTGACAGCCCGTTCGCGCTGGGACAGGACCTGAACGACAACCTCCACAAAGAGTGGGCGACAAGCTGCGGAGACAACTCTTCGTCACCGAGCCTTGCATGCGGCGACGTCAAGCTGACAGTCAAGGCAGTCGGTCCGGACGGAGAAGACCGCCGCATGTTCATCAGGATTGGAGAGGACGGCAAGATCATCTCTGAAGGGTTTGCCCCATTCGAGTTCATTGGAGTGCAGGGAAACACCTACCAGGTGAGGGCGACGAACTTTGATGACCTTGTCTTTGACAGCTGGGCGGACGACGGAAGCACTGACAGGCACCGCTTGGTGACGCTGAACGCGGACCTGGAGCTGACGGCAAAGTACAAGAAGGCGGTAGAGTAGCAGGCGCTGCTCCTCTCTTTTTTTCTTTTTTTTTACGTCAATTTTAGGCGCCAGATGCCTTTCCTAAAGATTATAATGAGCATCCAACGTGGACAGTACGTTTTCGCCCTAGTAGCTCAGCCTGGCAGAGCGAGGGTTTCGTAAACCCTAGGCCGTGGGTCCGAATCCCACCTAGGGCTTGATTCTCTCATGTTACGGTTTACGCTCCCCTCTACTC
>NZ_JBOGQF010000249.1:0-1149 GCF_050748925.1 Nitrososphaera sp. | reverse complement strand
GACGTCGACCGTCTTGCTGCTGCTGTTTCGGGCCACGTTCCATCCCCTGTGGGAGTACGACGCTTGGGCGTTCTGGGATCTCAAGGCTCGTGCTTTTTACCATCACCGAAGCATCATCCCTTTCATCCTCGACGAGGACTTTCCGCTCGCTCATGATGATTACCCCCTGCTCCATCCGCTCGCAGGAACCCTGCTGTACTTGACGCTTGGACGGTCCCATGATGCGGTGCAAATTCTGCCGTGTTGTTCTACGCGTGCGTCGTCGTCATTTTTTGCCATCTCCTCGCACGAAGTGGCGCCAGTCGCCATCTCGCGCTTCTTCTCACAGCAGGTTTTGCTTTCCTGCCGAACGTGTTGCATTGGAGTCAGTATTACTACGCCGAAACAGCGATGCTGTATTACGCCGTAGCGACAACCGGCTACATGTTTCTCTATCTCCGGGAGCAAGAAGTGAAATGGCTCTACGTGTCGGCCCTTGCCGGTGGGTTTTTGACCCAGACCAAGGTCGAGGGCGTCTTTTTTGTCATCCCCGCAGCTTTTGCGCTGGCGGCCGGGTGCGTCCGAAACCGTAACTTTCAGCTTGTCAGGCGTGCTGCGGTTTACGTCGTCGTTGTCGGAGTTATCTTCGCACCCTGGTGGATCGCTCAAAGATTCGTGCTTGGCGTGCAGGGCGGGGTCTCGCAGATTGCAGTTCGGGATGTCCTGGAGCAGGTAGCCTATTTACCAAAGGTTGCCACGGTTTTCATAAGCTGGCTGTCAACGATGGAGTACATGGGCGCCTACGTGTTCTTGTTCCCGTGTGCGGCCCTGGTGGTCGGGTTGAACATGCGACAGTACGTCGGACGGTTGGCGTCAGCGTACCTCCTCGGGGCCACGCTCTTTTCGGTGGTCCCGTACGTCATCTTTTTCCTGACCATGCCGATTTGGCTGATTGAACATACGTTTGGGCGCTACTTCATCGTCTTCACCGGTCTGGTCTACTTCGTCGTCGCACTCGAGGCGATAAGGCTCGCCCTGACGCCGCGCGGTGACAGCGGGCAGATGGTCGCAACAGCTTGCCTATTGACCTGGTTCGGAGCAGTGTTGACCTTTTGGCTGCTGCCCGACATCTCATCTCGTCTCGCGCCAAAGGCACATGCGGAATACGCC
>NZ_JBOGQF010000248.1:0-1167 GCF_050748925.1 Nitrososphaera sp. | reverse complement strand
GCGCTTGGCATGCACGTCCTCGCCAAAAAGGGAACTCAAAAAACTATGAATATCCTTGAACTGGAAACCACACCATTTCGCCATCTTGCTCTCCCCTGCCTCCAAAGCTTCTGGCAAAGTATGATCTCATTATCCATGATAATCAATCGCTAATAACTCATACCTACAGTAAAAAATGAGGGGATCTCTGAGGGGAGTACCAGCTTCGGACGCTGCAACGGATACCGCTGTTTTAACCGGTGAAATACCGGCCATCGGAGAACGCCTTTCCGACTGCGGCTACTAAGCATCTTGTGCCAATAGCGTTCCACAGCCCGGTAGACCTTACACAAGGCCGAGAAGTTACCGGCAAGCCCATAATAGCCGTAATGTCCTCGCAACACCCGGTTAAGGTTGATAGCCTGTTCACGAACCGGCAAGTGCCGCATGCGTCGCATCAGGTCAGTGAGATGAGAGAGGCTGCGCCGAAGTCGAGACTTCTCTGTCCGCCGTCCCACCTTGAAATTGCCTTGCTGGTTGCGCGTGCAGTAATGGGTGAAGCCCAAGAAATAAATCGTCTCGGGCCGCTTTCGCCCACGCTTCGGCGCATGCCGCTCGGCAAACCGACCAAATTCAACGAGCCGCGTCTTGCTTGGTTCCAGCACAAGCCCAAACCTTGCCAGGCGCTTGCAAAGAGCATCCTGCAGGCGCAACGCATCCGAGCGATATTGGAAACACACCACAAAGTCGTCAATGTACCTCACCAAGTAGGCCTCGCCTTTCATACGCGCCTTGACCACCCGGTCAAACCACAGGTCCAGCACATAGTGAAGGTACACATTACTCAGTAGCACACTGATTGACCCACCTTGCGGGGCACCCTCGTCGTTCGGTCGCACCTCACCGTCTTCCAGGACGCCGGCTTTAAGCCACCGTCGAATCAGGCTGATGATGCGCGGGTCTCCGACTCGATGTTCCACAAAACGCGAGTCACCATCCGTGATCTAAACTGCCGAAGAAGTTCTTCAAATCCGCCTCGAGCACCCAACCCACCTTGCGTCCAGCAATCAGCTCGTTGAGCGTCGCTAACGCCTGATGGGCACTGCACCCAGGCCGTCCTCCAAATGAGCACGGTAGAAAGTCCTGCTCATACATGGCAGACAGTACCTGAGCCACACTTCTCTGAAG
>NZ_JBOGQF010000247.1:0-1199 GCF_050748925.1 Nitrososphaera sp. | reverse complement strand
AGCTCTCGGCGGTATATGTCAGGAGGGCGGTGACTATCCAGGCGTTTGCGAAAAACGCGATAAAGCCGGCAATCACCAGGCCGCCATAGTCGCCGACGAGCAGGCCCCGCAGGACAAAGCCTACGCCGAGCATAAAGCCGGCTATGGCAACCTGGTATTTCCTCTCCTTCCTGTCTGCCAGCAGGATGGCCGCAGCCCCTCCTGCCACAAAGCCGATGCCGCTGAGGAGGTTTATGGTTATGGATTGCGATATGGTGTACCCCTGCTCGACATAAGCGACTACCAGCAGCAGGGCCGAATAGATCGGGATGAGCAGCAGGAACCAGATTGCAGACAGGAAAATGATGCGCCGCAGGGCAGTCCGGCTTCTTAAAAGCCGGATGCCGCGCTCTGCCCTCTGTTCCGAGGGAGCCGATTGCAGCGGCTGGAGCCCTATCTTTTGCAAAGCCAAGTTCGCTTCCTGCAGCTGGTCTTTTGACAAGAGCCATCGGGGCGACTCGGGCATCTGCATCCGAAACGGAAGCGAGACCAGCGCTACCGCGCCTGCCAGCCCAAGCACCAGCCGCCAACCCTCAATCCCTGCAAACTGGCCCTGTACCAGGGAGAGGGAAATTGGGCCGGAGGCCGTCAGGCCGAGCCATCCGAGGACAGACAGGAGGGAGGTGTATTTCCCTCTCTTTGATCTGGGCGACATCTCGCTGATGTATACGCTTGCAATCGCAAGCTCGGCGCCGATGCCGGCCCCCGTGATGAGCCGGAAAAACATCAGCTGCGACATGTTCTGGGACAGCGCCGCCATTATCGAGCCGGCACCCAGCAGCAGGATAGAGACCGCAAACGCCAGCCGCCTCCCCCTGGAATCGGCAAGAAGAGTTATGCAAAAGGCGCCGATGACGTACCCCAGGATTGTGAGCGATGCGCCGCCGGCAATCTCTGCGTCGGTGACCCCCCACGTGCTTTTCAGCACGGGAGAAATGTAGGCATAGTTTGACACGTCGTAATACGTGAAAAAGCTTGCAAGGCTTATTGCAACTATGACGCTTGGCTTGAGCGGAATCCTGTTCAGGCCATCTATCCTTTCACCCAGCTGGTGTACAGGGCCTTCCTCGCTCCCCGCTTTCACTACAAATCAGTGCACTGCCAACTAGTTAAATGTCACTTGAGTCCTTCTCGCGCCACACCGGCGGGCATCATTTGCC
>NZ_JBOGQF010000246.1:0-1201 GCF_050748925.1 Nitrososphaera sp. | reverse complement strand
AATTCTCTCCGCGCTTTTACAGGCGCAACACGTCAGCCGTTAGACGGTATTGTATCAACGATTGCACGATGACCAAACGGCTGTCCGAGAAATGGATAAACCTGTACCATGATTTTGCCGGCTTTTACGTGGCGCGGTGGTACTCGGCCGGCTACCTTGCCGAGAAATTCCTGATAAACAACGGCATTGCGTTTCCAAGTTTTGACTCCATACCATACCCTGTGCAAGAACTGGCTTGGCGGTCATATGTCGGCGGCCGAATCGAAGTACTGAGACGAGGCTTTATCGGCCATGCCAATCAGTATGACATCAATTCGGCGTACCCGCACAAAATAGCCAACCTCCCAGACCTTACTGATGGCCGATGGATACAAGCTAAGGCTATACATCCTGACGCGCGGATTGGCTTTTTCGAGATCGTAGCCAACATACCAGACACAAAGCGCGTTGCACCTTTTCCGTTCCACGTCCCGGGTTCCGTGCTGTTTCCAACAGGCCGGTTTAAAACATACGTAACGATTGACGAGCTGCGCGTGTGTGAAAATGAGGACTACTATCGCATACTGCGCTCTTGGCAGTACATCCCAAACACCGACCGCAAGCCGTACAAGGGCTTTATAGAGTCTCTTTACGACAAAAGGCTGGCGTTAAAGCAGGCCGGCAACCCCTTGCAATTGCCAATAAAAGTGGTCATGAATTCCATCTATGGCAAGACCGGCCAGAAGGTAAACCGCGTAATCGGCAACCTGTTTAACCCTGTCATATTTGCTAACATCACGGGCAGTACCCGGGCGCAGATGTACCGATTTGTCGTTGACAACGGCCTAGAGGGCGACGTAGTTGCGTTTGCAACGGACGCGATATGCACCGCCCGCGACCTTGACATAAAGTCAAGCAGGCTAGGCGACTTTTCCTTTGACAAGTCCGGCGATGACGTGTATTACTTGCAAAATGGCATATACCGGTTTAACGAAAAATGGAAGCTGCGCGGTATCGGCAGCATTGGCGGCAAGACTGTAGAACATATCGATAATATTGAAAAGGACGGTCGGCTGTACCTTGTACTGACGCCTACGAGGAGCGCGTCACTGCGCGAATGCATCATTCAAGGTCGTATACAGGACATTGGCAAGATAAAGCCTGTAAGAAGGTTGGTCAACCTGAACGCGGACAGAAAGCGACTATGGCTAGGCACCCTTAA
>NZ_JBOGQF010000245.1:0-1216 GCF_050748925.1 Nitrososphaera sp. | reverse complement strand
AACTGGGCGGCGTCGGTGGACGTGCCGACCGCGATTGCAAACGGCGGCACAGCGTTCAGGTTCCAGACGACAGACTGGATAGACGCGACGCAATGGATATCTGAAAACACGGAGGAAGACGCGGTGATTGCGGCGTGGTGGGACTATGGCTACTGGATAACCACGCTCGGCCAGCGCACCACAGTCGCGGATAACGCGACTTTGAACCAGACCCGCATCGAGTCGGTAGCCAAGATGTTTATCGCAGAAGAGCAGTCTGGAATAAAAATAGCGCAGGACCTGCAGGCCGATTATGTCCTGGTCTACGTCGTCGGGCAGAAGCAGTTTGACGGCAACCTGGGCAACACCACCCAGAAGGTGCCGGTGTTCACTCTCGGCCAAGGCGGAGAGGAGAGCAAAAAGCAGTGGATAATCAGGATTGCAGGGTTTGACGAGACTCGGTACCTGGAGCGCGATTCCTTCACGCCCAAGGCGCCGTTCTGGCAGTCGACGCTCCTTGGCAAGCTCATACCGTTTGAGCCTGCCCACTATGCGTCGTTTGAAGGCGGCCAGTTCCGGCCAGAGACGTCGTACCAGCCGGGCCTGGTGCAGCTGGTCACAAAGAACGTAAAGTATTCTGAAAACGGCCCCGCCGACGCGCCTTTCCACCTAGTCTACGCGTCTCCAAGCTTTGAGGAGAACAAGGACATTGTGACCGGCGTGCTCATCTACAAGGTGAACCATGACTATGTCCCGACTCCAGAGGGCGACCCGTACGCGCCGACGACCGGCCCGCTTGCCGACATGACGACTGCAAGCGAGATCGCGGAAATCGAGACCGCGCAGGGCACCTTCAAAGTCGAGTTCTTTTCAAAGGCGGCTCCGCGCACCGTCAACAACTTCATGAAGCTCGCAGACGAAGGGTTCTACGACAACATCGTGTTCCACAGGCTGAACCCCCAGAACGTCCCGGTGATACAGGGAGGCGACCCACAGACGCGCAACGCGACTGCCGACAGGGCGTCGTGGGGAACCGGCGGATCCGACGAAACTATCCCCGCCGAGTTCAACGACATACCGCACAAACGGGGCGTACTGTCTATGGCCAGGACCAGCGATCCGAACAGCGCCAGTTCACAGTTCTTTGTCATGCTGGACGACGTCAGCTTCCTTGATGGGCAGTACACGGTGTTTGGCAGGGTGATAGAGGGCATGGACGTGGTGGACAAGATAGGGG
>NZ_JBOGQF010000244.1:0-1281 GCF_050748925.1 Nitrososphaera sp. | reverse complement strand
TGGTCTGTGATTTCACCTGACGACGATAGCTCAACATCGCAGCAGGCAAGCAGTTTGTCTTTGAGCATTCTGCGTCCTCGGCTCGCTCTGCTTTTTACGGCAGATAGGGATAGACTCAGATCGGAGGCAACTGCCTGCATGGGCTTGCCTTGAAACTCCGTGCTCAACAGAACATCTCGATAGATGCTTGGTAGCTGCTGCACGAATGGTAGTAGACAAGCTGATAGTCCTTGTATGGACGAAGTGTCTTCTGTTGCCTCTAACTCCAAGTCGTCTGTGAGTTCACTTACCGGACGCCTTGCCCGGTAATGGTCAATCAGTGCATTGCGGGCAATCTTGTAGAGCCATGACGCCATCGTCTCTGAAGACCTTGCGGATTGGCCGGAAGCCAGCACCTTGAGAATTACGGTCTGCAACAAGTCTTCTGCGGTTGCAGCGTCTTCGACGCGCCCCCGGAAATAACTCAGCAAACCGGTTCGCAGACGCCTATACGAGGTTGCGATTTCGTCACGGGACGCTGGCTCCAGTGTCTCCTGCCGCTCAACCACAACAGGCACCTGCTGCCTGCGTTTCGCTATTGGGAACGCAGCAAGCGGCTTTTGCCTGTGCGCCGTCCTGCACCGAAGCCTTGACTGGGATACAACAAGCTCCGGTTTGATTGGCAGTGTCTTGACCGAACTCTTTTGCTTCAGCCATGGTATGAAAATGCTCCCAGGCCAAGCCCTGAGGGTCAACCGTCCAGTGCTTTTCGCTTTTCGCGTAGCAGCAAGAAACCTCGCCCTGATCCAAGACTTGGCCTTCAGATGCAGCCTCGGCCAATATCTTCAAAGACTTAAGCTCCTCCTCTGAGTCGGCTTGAAACCCGAAGTGGTTGACGCCGGCGGCGTGGCACCGTGAGGAAATGGCGAAGTTCAAACGTGGCTCTTCCAGCATCCACTTTGCGTAGTCCTGTCGTTCCGCGGATGGAGTTTGCCCAAAGAGCTTGCTGTAAAACACGATGCTCTGTCTGAGGTATTTTACGGCGACGTGAACATGAAAGCGTTTCATCTTCTTGCTCCGGTGAGTAATGAGCGCCCACATGGGACGCACAGGTATAGACGGAGCACTTTGCCAAAGGTCGCAAAGAATCACGGTGTATGGTCGTGGCCTAACGACCGGGGCTTCCCGGCTAGCCGCCGGGCGGCGCACTAAGCGGACTCCAGCCATGGGCCATAACAAGCGGCCCATGGTTTTCGCCCATTTTGCCGGCTCATCCAGCGCTTGGAGCCAAATCGCCGGGCA
>NZ_JBOGQF010000243.1:0-1284 GCF_050748925.1 Nitrososphaera sp. | reverse complement strand
GGCCCGCCCAATGCACGGTCTGCGAACCAAGCGCGCCTTTATTGTCAATTTTTTCTTTCGTTGCTGTACGACTGGAGCCATTTCCCTCTTCAATGCAGGACGCACGGTTGCAACTGACCCGGCACCCGCCTTCGGCTGCCAGGCACATGCCTCCCTCACCGGTCAGACGAGTTCACTTTCAGCATTTGCCTCATTTCCTGCGTCGTTCTGCGCCTTTTCCATCTATTTTCTGCGTTCTGACGGGGCTTTTGGCTCCCTTTCCGCACCTTTTCATGTAAAGAAAGTCTAATGAAAGAGATAGTCAACATTTAGCACGCACGGCATGACGCTTGGTTAGCTTACCACTTTTATGGTTATGTTGAATCGGATGTTGATTACAACAGAACAGTTTCGAAACGTCAGGGTAACGGATTGCGGCAAAGGCCGTCAAATTTCGGCACCTGCCTCTCACTCCTCCTGTGCGAGTCTACAATCCTGACCGCGCAGTAAAGCACGTCCAGTGCGTCTGCAGAAAGTCCAACTCTCTTCAATGCCTCAACATTCACCCCAAACTCCTCTAGGCGCAAGTTCAGTGCTGGGACCTTCCTCTTGGAAAGGCGCATTGGGATCAAGGATAGGGACCGCCCGCTATATGTGGAATGCGTGCGTCAAACAGGCAGTTCTGGTTCGCTTATTGTCTATTAGGGATATTTCTGATACTGCTGTCCGTTTACCGATACCGTAAATCCGGCGCTTTTACAAAAGGCAGACCCTTGTTAAAAGGTAAGGAACACTTCTTCCACGGTCTCGCGGATGCCCATGGCGCGTATCGATCTTTCAAACTCGCGCTTGCCATCTGACACGAGTATCTGCAGTTTCCCGGTGCCACTTTTTTTGGTCATGCGGTTCATCGACAGGAACTTTCTCACGTCTTTTGCGACCATCTGAGCCGGGTCGACGAATCTTACTGTCGGCAGCAGCGCGTTGAGATATTTCTTGACAAACGGCAGGTGCGTGCTCGATAACGTTATTACGTCTATCTTCTCGTCCACGCCGTCGCCAATGACGCGCGAAACGACGTCAAACGTCCTGCGCTCGTCTTCAAGGTGCACGCCCCTTTCGACCAGCTCGATTATAGGCGACGCGTTGAACTTTGTGAGTAGTATGTGCTGCGGCACTTCCCTGCGTATCTGGTTCTCCAGCTCCTTGCTCCTGAGCGTGCTTTCAGTCGCCATTATCCCGATGTGCCTTTTCTTTGTGAGCCGGGACGCCTCCTTTAGCGGCGGCCGTACGCCTATCAGGGGG
>NZ_JBOGQF010000242.1:0-1294 GCF_050748925.1 Nitrososphaera sp. | reverse complement strand
ATTCCAGGCGGCCATGGCGCCATCATTGGCATTCCACACAGTGAAGATGTCAAGCATGTTCTCAAGTGGGCCATGAAGAACGACAAATACGTTGTCTCCCTCTGCCATGGACCGGCATCGCTACTGGCCGCAGCACTGGGAGAGTCCAAGGATGACTATATCTACAAGGGCTACAAGATATGCGTCTTCCCAGACTCACTGGACAAGAAGAATCCCGATATTGGATATATGCCTGGCCCGATGCCCTGGTTCATTGGTGAAAAGCTGAGGGATCTTGGTATTGAGGTATTGAACAGCGATATCACTGGAAGGACCCATCAGGACAGGAAGCTGATTACCGGCGATAGCCCTCTCGCCTCCAACAATGTCGGCAAGGCAGCCGCCCAGGCGCTTCTCAAGGAAGTGGGACACGCCAACTAGTGGAAAAAACGGCTGCAGATCGGCCCTGGCCAATGAGCCAGGGCACCTGGCCCGAATATGCAGCGGGCCATTGACATCCTCACTGACTCCGCGAAGACATGGGAATTGCCTGCTGTGCGAGCTACCGCGCGATTGGGCGCGAAAGGAGACTGTGCCTGCATTCATGGACCTCTTCATCGAAATCGGCGGCACCGCCGGCGTTCGACAGGGCGCGCGCAGAGTAGTCGCCAGCAGAACAGGGCGCACGGAGGCGCCCAATAAGGTAGGAGCGGTCGCGATTCGAATTCTGAACAGGCGTGATTTGTGCCGCAGGTCTGCCAAACTTTGGAGTAAGACATGAACGACTACATCGTGTTGGTCACGCGCCTTCTGCTTGCGCAAATTTTTATTCTGTCGGGACTGACAAAGCTGGGTAGCTACGCTGCCACGCAGGGGTATATGGAATCCATGGGCGTGCCATCTCTGCTGTTGCCGCTGGTCATCGCACTGGAAATCGGTGGCGGTCTGTCGCTTGTCGTTGGCTGGCTTGCACGCTGGTCGGCCTTAGCGCTGGCTGGTTTCTGCATTGCGGCGGCAGTCCTATTTCACTGGAACTTTGCAGACCAGATGCAGGCTATCAACTTTATGAAAAATCTTGCCATGACGGGTGGGCTGCTACTTCTTTACGTGCACGGAGCCGGTCGCTTAAGCATGGATGCGCGCCGAATCTGACAGGCGAAGTCTCACAGGCAGTATCGCCGTCCGGAACGGTTTTCTAAAAAACCCGGAGGCGACAGCTGATGGGAAGCACGGGTTGCGGGCT
The DNA here is from genome assembly GCF_050748925.1 of Nitrososphaera sp. GTDB lineage: Archaea > Thermoproteota > Nitrososphaeria > Nitrososphaerales > Nitrososphaeraceae > Nitrososphaera. Next base: position 72 of record NZ_JBOGQF010000242.1, on the reverse strand, counting down.
CTCGGCGGCGCCGCTCTTCGCAGCGGTGCAATATTGGTTGCGATCCTCGCGTCAACAGCAGGTCGTGCACAG
>NZ_JBOGQF010000241.1:0-1320 GCF_050748925.1 Nitrososphaera sp. | reverse complement strand
TTCCAGAAGGGCATACAGCCACTGCTCAACGGCACCGCCGAGCAGCAGATGTACGTCCAGTCCCTCTCAAACGTCATCACCCTCCGGCAGTTCAAGGAAAAGCTGGGCGAGTTTCGCTACAGCGTGACGGAGCACGACAAGGTAAAGCTGATGACGTTTCCGCTCAAGGACAACATACTCTGCCTGTCAACGACCCCAAAAGCGCCCACTGAAAAGATACGCGACAAGGTGATGGCGCTCCTCAAGGAAAAGCGACCGAAAAGCAGCAAGAAGGCTTAATATTGCACATTCTAAAAGGTTAAATCCATGAAAACCACCGGTGAGGTAAGGTTGGCCAAGCGGTTTTGCGAGCATTGCTTTTACCGTGGCGACGAATCTGAATTTCTGGGGGCCGCAGACTTTTGCATCGAGTGCATGAGCGTCCACGCCCACTGCCCAAAATGCAAGCAGAGTTTTCATAGCGTCCACGTAATCGAGTGATCTGGGCATCTGGCAGGCGGCAGCAATACCGGCACCAAAGAATTTTTACCCCTTGCAATGCTGCCTTTGGTGTTGCAGGATGATGACGAAGTAACAGTCCCCCTATTATACGCCTGCGTAGGCGGAAAAATGAAGAAAATTTACCGGACTGCCGAGTCCTGCAGCACTATTCCGGGACCCAGATAGTTTCCCACTTGCCGCCGCTTCCTCCGCAGCCTGTGCAGATGGTGCTTCCAAACCCGTTGCAATTGTTACATTTCTGCCAGCCCGGCATGGTCTTGCCAGAGCCGCCGCACGTAAGGCACGGCTTCCTGCCGCTGTTGCAGAACGTGCATTTCTTCCATGCTTGTTTGCTTGACATATGCACGTGGCTCGCTGGAGCGCATTTTAAGGTACCTGTTAATGTTTTTAATCCGCGCATCGCTATAGCCTTCAAATGAAAGGCGCTGACGGGTTCTGCAAGGAACTTGCGGAGGCTGACGAGGCCATAGTGGCGGCATTTCTTATCTCTGACGGAATCCAGGGCTCGCACCTGAAGCTGAACGTGCCAGAGCTAAAGGAAGAAGACGCCCGCCGGCTGTCTGACCAGACGGAGGTGATCATGAACATAACCCGCACCAACGAGCAGCTGTTCGGCAGGGTCGCCTTTGTGCTTGTCAGCCACGAATCAATAGACGGCATGTTCTTTCCTGTAGATAGTTCTACCACACTGCTTGTCGGGCTGGTGAGGCCCTACGACCAGAAGAAAATAGCCGACAAGGTCTCTGCCATGGCAAGATCGTCGAAAATATGGAAAAAGGATACAGTCGATTCAATCTAGCTATGACTGCATGTACCTTA
>NZ_JBOGQF010000240.1:0-1326 GCF_050748925.1 Nitrososphaera sp. | reverse complement strand
CCTTTGTTTTCCTTAATCATAGAGTAGTCATTGCTTTTTCCTTTCTTTCCATCTTCTTTGGCAGCAAAAGCGACTGCTGACGAAGAAACCATGAAAATGGCTCCCGTCAACAGCATGGCAGCTAGCGTGAATGAAATGCTTTTTTGAAGGTTATTCAATACCTGACACAAAGCTGAGTAATAGAAATATCTTATGGCGTTAGATTACATGTAGAGGGAGGGGCTGGACTTGTTCTGTCGATCAATTACTCCCTTTTTATAGAGAGGCCTGCGTTACGGCTCACGTGAATCAAACGGCAATTGTCGTAATAACGATAGTAGCTGCTCTAGGACTCTTGGGCATCGTGGTTGTGGAAACCCTGACAGCGGTAGAGGCACGCGGATGCAATAGGAGCGTTCCGTTCAACGCAAGTCAAGGCCGCTGCTTCCATCCCTAAAAGAATGTGGAATATTTTAGCCCCACTCACCCAAAAGCTTTTGGGCAGAATGGAGGTACGGCATGTCTCCTTATTGACTTGTCGTGAATAATGCGGCTCAAGGAGATTGTGGGAACTCTGCCCGCAAATCCCTCTTTTTCTTCCGCATTTGTTAAATACGATTTTTGCGCTTTTTTTCCATGGTCGACCTGCTGTCTGACAATTTTCCGGCTGACCTTGCCAGGTCGACCGTGGCGCTCCTTGTGGTGGTCGACCCGCTCGGCGCTATCCCGCTCTACATAGCGCTCACGCAAAAGATGGAGCGGGTACAAAAGAGGGAGGTGTCAAAGACAATAATCATCACGGCCACGTCGCTGCTGTTTGCATTTGCCCTGGCAGGCAACCAGATCTTTGCAGTCTTTGGGATAACCATCGCCAGCTTTATGATAGCAGGCGGCGTGCTCCTCTTCATAGTGGCCGTAGAGCTCTTGACGCATGGAGGCTGGAGGTTTGGCGACGCGTCCGCCATAGATGACGCCGGCATCGTCCCTCTCACCTTTCCCCTGCTTGCCGGCCCGGGCGCAATCACGGCAGTCATCATCTCGCTAGAGACCTCTGGCCTGGTGGCGACTGCGGTTTCCATCCTCATAACCACCGGCGCCACCTACCTCGCCCTCAGGTACTCGGACGGCATATACAGGGTGCTTGGCCGGCGGGGGTCGCTGATAGTGACAAGGGTGTTTGCGGTGTTTGTGGCCGCCATCGCGGTGCAGTTCGTCGTGCAGGGCGTGCAAGGGATATTCTAGATCATGACCATGTTAATGTGCTATCGGCAGCATATGGCGCCCGCTGCACTCGACATAAGACTGGTCAGAAGGCCGGGCGTAGAATTGAACCTGCTGCAAATATCT
>NZ_JBOGQF010000239.1:0-1351 GCF_050748925.1 Nitrososphaera sp. | reverse complement strand
GGCAAGCGCCTTTGCCTGCTGCCTGTCCGGGTCTATGCCGGGCAGCGCTACGCTGCTCTCCTTGACCGTCTTGCCTGCAAAGTATCCGAGCAGTCCATAGTCAAGCTCGCTTTTCATGCTTATTTCGGGCTTTATTGCAATCTTGGGTTTTCTGTGCTCGTCCATGCGCAGGTCAGAGAGGGGTGCCTTGCCGGTGACCGAGCTCGCAAGCGCCGACAGCGCGCTCTCTTTGTTTGTGCGCAAGCCCATCAGAGAATTAGAGAACACTGCCGCATTGCTTTCTGCAAAGCTGACGGTCGCGTTTTTTGGAAGGTTGAAAACCTCGTATGGCGTGCAGGTGAAAGACGGCGTGACGCCCATGCGCTCGTATGCGCTGACGATGGTGCCCTGCTTTTCAATAAACTTGTCCGACAGCCCTTCCGGCCTTGAGCGGTCATAGCCCATCGGGTTCACCGTCGTCTTTACCGCGACCCTCGCCTCCCTGATGAATTTGTCGAGAAATTCCAGTCCCGCGTCGCCGATGGTCTTGTAATTGACGCCAGAGACGTGGGCCCACTTTACCGGGACGAGCTTTTTTGCGCCGGTGGCCTCGCCTATTGCGACGAGTATGCGGTAGGCAGAAGCAAGCGCCTCGCCCTTTTCGCCACGGAGCGCCTTCTCTTCTTCCCGGGTTAGCTCCACACCGTTACTCGCTAAAAAGAGTATAAGAACTCTTGCCAGCCTCTGGTCAATTACTGCAGAAAAGTGAACAGTGTTTTTGTATGCAAAATCCAAAAAATGGGCTGCGCGCTTTTATGAAATTTTTGCGCCCTGATGGGCGTGCCAAAGCTTGCTGCTTTTACGCTTGCCTTGATCCTGCTGGGTTTTGCGACTCCTGTCTTGCCAGCGGCAAGTGCCGACGAACCTGTAACTATCCTGGTCAGCATCCTCCCTGGCGCGGCAGACCTTGGCGACAGGGGCATGGCGCCAAACCCTGCGCATGTAAAGCCTGGCGATGCCGTAATCTGGACGAATCACGACGTTGCCCTGCACACTGTAACGTTTGGCGATCCCACTGGCGGTGTTCCGATCCTTGATTTCAACCTGATAGCGCCGGGAAAAACGTTCAGCCACACTTTTGACAGCGCGGGCGCTCTCAATTACTATTGCGCGCTCCACCCGTTCAAGACCGGCACAGTTATGGTGGGAGACGAGAGGTCGCCCAAGCTGAACGTCTCTGTAGCCACCGACAAGGGCTTTTACGAGAGAGACGAAACCATCAAAGCCACTGGAAAAGTGGGAGATATTTCGCCCGGCCTGCCGGTCGTGATACAGGTTTCAAATCCCGACAACGCCGCATACCGGCTTGACC
>NZ_JBOGQF010000238.1:0-1353 GCF_050748925.1 Nitrososphaera sp. | reverse complement strand
CATGGCGGTAGGTATGGCTGACGGCAATTTAAGCCTCCCGACTAGCCGCCGGCATTTTCGCCGCTGAACGCGAGGCTGTCCTGGTAGGTGTTTATCAGCTCGTTTATGACATAGCTGTGGTCGATGTCTCGCTTTTTGTCGTGCATCATGTCCTTCATTATGGACTCGAGCCTCCTGTACGTATGGTCGTCCAGAGTCAGCGTCTTCATGATTCATCGTGCGCGCTGGAAGAATATCTAGTTTCAGATCAGGACAGACGTAAGGTACATGACCAGCATGCCGGCCGCTATACCTCCCACCACGGGCCCGCTCAGGAATTTGCCGCTCTTGCCGGCGAACTTGAATATCGCGACCACGACCTGGAAGACCGCGCCTGCGCCCACGGACAGAAAGACTATGGACGCAACCGGCGACGCCACAAAGCCGCCTATCCACGTGCCGGCTATTGCAGGCGCCCCTGCGATGAGCCCGAGCAGCACAAGTCTCAGGATCTTGGGCCTTTCGCGGGCAAGTGGAGCGACGATTGCGAGCCCCTCCGTGGTGTTGTGTACGGCAAACCCGATTATCAGAAACGTGCTGAGCGCCACTTGGCCGGCAACCATCGCGGCGCCTATGGCCAGCCCCTCGCCGAGGTTGTGCAGGCCGATGCCCACTGCAATCATCAATGAAACCGCAAACGCGCCTGCAACCTGCTGCCGCTTGCCCCCAGCCAGCTTTTCAGAAACGTAGAGGAGCGCCACGAATGATATCACGGTCACGGTCGCGATGAGCACCTGGCCTCCAAACGCGCCTGGCACTCTTTCTGCAGATATCTCGTTTGCCTCGACGAGCGCGTCTATGCCCAGGAACAGGAGCAGGCCGGCCGTGAGGCTCAAAAAGAACATGTACTTGGCACTTGACAGTCGGCGCAGGAACGGGAGCCAGAGGAGCCCGATGAGCACAGGGATTATGCCGACGTATGTGCCGATGAGCGCAAAGAACGACACCTGATCCGCGCTGGGCTTTGGCGTGGGCGCCGCAGCAGCCACAGCGGTCGCAAACCGGGTGCCGTCTGACGTCGTCACCCCAATCTCGTAGGGCTGCGCCTCCACCCAGTCAAACGGGATTATTACCCGGGCTTCTGCAAACCTCTCCAGCGACCTTGACGGTTCGACTGCCGCGGGCACTATCCGGTCGTTCACGTCCGCCATGGATATCTCGACTGCCTGAGGGCCCGTGTTGCGCACATAAGCAGTTATCAATTTGTCGCCAAACTCGATCCGCTCTATTGTCACATCAGGGAGCGGTACTCCCATGTTCAGGATGCTGTTGCCGGGCCACAGCAGGAACGCTATCAGGGCCGCAAGTATCACG
>NZ_JBOGQF010000237.1:0-1359 GCF_050748925.1 Nitrososphaera sp. | reverse complement strand
GCAGTTTCCCGCGCCGACTGCACCGCCGGCAGCACGAGCGCCACCAGCGCGCCGACGATCGCCACGACCACCAGCAGCTCGACCAGCGTCATACCGCCACGACAATTCCGTCGCATGGCTGTTGCTTGCGTAGTGTGTGCCACTGGCTCTGCCAGTGCTGATTCATCACTGATTCGCGTGCCACAGGCTCTGCCAGTGTTGCTGCTACGTGCCATTGGCTTTGCAAGTGCTGCCAAAGTGTGCCACTGGCTCTGCCAGTGTCTTCCTACTTCGGCGACCGATCGTGTGCCACTGGCTCTGCCCAGTATTGTCCGGAATTTTAGATGTCGGTACGTTCTCATGGTACTGTCGATTGGTTCAAGTTACACACTCTGATAACCGGTCCGTCGCGCAGCGGATTATTTTAGAATTTCATCGCGCAAGCAGCGGCCACGCCGTGGCTGCAGGGCGCAGACAGGCGCAGCATTTAGCCTTGCTTTTTCGCACGACGCCGTGCGGCGCTTTGACGGTCGCGCTCGCACTGCCGTTCCCGTTCCCGCAGAATCGGCAGGATATCTTCGAGCGTGCCTCCCTGGGCGACTGTTCCCAGCAGCACCAGGAGGTATTTGCTGGGACGGTAACCCGTGTGCAAATACATCAGCAGTACACCAACGATAACGACATAAAAATTCAACAGCACACCTCGTGCGCTGTGGCTAATCATATGATCAAAATGGGCATAGCACTTGAGCCAACGGAAAAACAATTCAATTTGCCAGCGAAATCTGTAGAGCAGGGCAATCAACTCCGGCTGAATGTCGAGAGTTGTCAGCAGCCGAATCTCCGTCTGGTCTGGCAATCGTATTACGACGAGCCGAAGCTGGGGCATGGTCTGGTGTTTTTTCTCCAGACCAGGCAGTCGGACGATGTGATCGGAAACAACGCCTGCAGCAATGCTCGCTTGCTCAAGCGGACGATCTTCGATTGTTTCGATCGTCGGTGCATTCGGACCGGGCTCACGCAGACGCAGTACAAAGTCGGCCCGCCAGGATACATCGTCTCTGTCTGCCGACCTGTGTGCAGCAATCAGGTCGAAGTTGCAAAACCCACGATCGTATACATGAATTGCGTTCGGCTTCAGCGTGCGTGCGGCACAATCCCCCTCACTCTCGCCAGGGTCAGGAACTGCAATGACTTCCGGCAGCCATGTCTGTACATCGATATGTACATCAAGTCTCGCGCGATGGCGCTCCCCCTCCCGTTGATTTCGCGAGGTTACCGCCCAGGCAACATCAGCCGCAGCCGGCAAGAACGTGCCGTCCACAGCGAGGATCTGCTTCAACAGGCCGTCCAATTCTCCCGGCACGCGACTACCAGCCG
>NZ_JBOGQF010000236.1:0-1379 GCF_050748925.1 Nitrososphaera sp. | reverse complement strand
GGCTAGGATAGTGCAGGTGCTCAACGCGCTCCTTTACAACTCTGTCGATTTCGTGCCAAAGGCAGGCGGCAGGATAGGGCTGACGGCGGAGGCAAGGGGCGACAGCGTCGTATTCGGGGTCAGGGACAACGGCCCCGGCATACCAAAGGACAAGAAGCAATTCCTGTTCAAGAAATTCTACCAGGTCGACACGTCGCTAAAGCGCAAGCACGGCGGGACGGGCCTTGGCCTTGCGATAAGCAAGGGGATAGTGACCGGCCTTGGCGGCCAGATATGGGTCGACACCGAAGAGGGAAGGGGGTCTAGTTTTTATTTCAGCCTGCCGAGAGGGGTACAAAAGTGAGGATCCTCATAGTCGACGACAGCCACGAGATCACCGACCTGCTGGTCAAGGTGCTGACCACGGTCGGGCACGATGTTGTGTCTGCCGAAGCCGGCAGGGAGGGCCTCGACATGATAATAAACGGCAAGTTTGACCTTGTCTTTCTCGACATTGCGATGCCGGACTTTTCCGGCCTTGACGTCATCGACCAGCTGATAAGGTCAGGAAGGATGAAACAGAACACGGTGGTGCTTTTCACCGCGTCGTCCATCACGGACGCGGAGGTGGCCGAGCTTGTAAAGAAGGGCGTCCACTCGTGCCTCAGAAAGCCGGTGAGGATAGAGGCGCTCTTTGAAAAGGTGGAAGAGGCCGGCCGCGCAAGGGTAGCCGCCGGCAACTAGCGCGAGGGTGTTTTTGGTTGTCAGACGACCGCAGAATGACGCACACGGCGGCAGAGCACGGCGCGAGGGAAAAGCAGCAGATAGACCTCCTGCTGCAGTTCTTTACGTCGACGAGAAACTATTGCGTCGGGGTCGTCGACATCGTCGGCTCGACAAGCGCCACAATGAGGATGCCGGCGGACAAGGTCAGCCGCTATTACAGCATATTCCTAAACGGCCTTGCCGGCGTCATTGCCGGCTTTGGCGCAATCGTTGTCAAGAACATTGGCGACAGCCTCCTGTACTACTTTCCAGCTACAGAGCAGGGCGGGCCGGAAGAGTTCAGGAACGTGCTAGAGTGCTGCTTTGCGATTGTGGCCAAGAACGCAGAACTCGACGCGCAGCTGCTTGGAGAGGGCCTGCCGGCGGTGAAATACAGGATAAGCTGCGACTATGGGGCGGTCATTGTCGCAAAGATGTCGACGTCATCGGTAAACGACGTGTTTGGCGCGCCTGTCAACCTCTGCTCCAAGATGAACGTGCTTGCCCGGCCCGGCGGCGTGGTGATAGGCGAGGGCCTTTACGAAAAGGCCAGGGGCTTTGCAGAGTATGGGTTTGCAGAGGTTGACGCCCCGCTTTTTGCGAGCAACGGCTACCGCGTATACGAGGTCACTGCC
>NZ_JBOGQF010000235.1:0-1397 GCF_050748925.1 Nitrososphaera sp. | reverse complement strand
CGTCACTGCAAAGGCGACCGCGTCTTTTCTAAAGTCACACAGGGCTTCCTGAAGGCCCATCCAGTATCCGGACGTTCGCCCGATGGGACGACACCAGGAGCTCGATCTCTGACCCCACGACGATCGCTTCAGAGTCGCGCTCTGCCACGGGGTACTGCACCACCGTCCCACGGCGGATGTCAAAGACCCTGTCGTCGTTTTCTATCAGCACAGATACCGTGTTTGTCAGCCGGGGCCGGCCTTCATGCTGCAGCACGCCGACGCCCTTTTCCACCACCTTGCCCCGCACTATGGAAAATGATTGCGCGGAAACGGCAAGAGCGACAGCGCCGAGCACGACGAGGGCCATGCAGAGCAAAACGGTCAAATCCTTCCAGTCAGCCAACGGCATGCTTGCAAAGCCCGGCTTAATTAAATATCACGGCCGCCAATGCGCAGAGGTGCACCCGGAGCTGCTGGTCAGGGCCCTTGCGGCAATGGAAGGCCAGACGACGCATGAAAAATTCCACATGGATTCAGGCATCGCGAGCAGGTCAATCGCCAACGAAGTCATCGGCTTTATGCGCGATATGGGCATCGGCACGTCGTCCGGCAGGGCGCTTGCATTCTCTGGCCGCGACAGGCTGCAGGCCGCTGTCATCGCCCTGCAATCAAGGTGCGACGTCGAGCAGGTGTCGGAACACCTTTCCTGGAAGGACTTTGAGTGTCTCGCGTCGGAAGTGCTGTCGTCGCTTGGCTATTCTACAAGGACGAACGTGCGTTTCACAAAGCCGAGGATGGAGATCGACGTGGTAGGCGTCGACGCGGGTTTTTGCCTCGCCGTCGACTGCAAGCACTGGAAGAGGGGCAACCTATCTGCGATAGCGCAGTTTTGCGAAAAGCAGGCGGCAAGGGCGGAGGAGATTGTAAGGAGGGACAGGAAAATATCTGCAGCCGTCCCGGCGATACTGACCCTGCACGCCGAGCGCGTAAGGTTCGTGGCAGGGATCCCGGTCATCCCCGTCATGCAGTTTCGGTCGTTTGCGATGGACGTAAAGGGATTTTTAGGTGAAATGCGCGTGGTCAGGCAAGGACCTGCACCGCGACAAAGGCGGCAAAAGTGATCCCGACAAAGACCTTGGTTATCTTCATCGACCTGTCAAGCGCGGACGAGTAGTCGCCAAACTGGGCGCCCATCACCTTGACCTCTGACGTCGCCGACGCAAGGTCAAACCTGCAGGCGCCGGCGTCCTGCAGAGCGGCCTTGCATATCGCCGCATACGCGCCTGCGATTTCATCCTGGCCGCCCATGCTGCCGAGGGAAAAGTAGCCCTCCTTCGTCCTCTTGCCGGACGTGGCGTGGGTGTCTGACGTGCACACTTCGAGCACCTCGACTTCCTTGACGGCCGCAATTATCC
>NZ_JBOGQF010000234.1:0-1408 GCF_050748925.1 Nitrososphaera sp. | reverse complement strand
AAGTCCATGCTGCCCCCCCTTACCGTGCGGGCGAGGCTTGACAGCCTGTCGCCGCTGAGGACAAAATGCACCAGGCGTTTGTCCTCGTAAGAGTAGTCGTCAATGAGGATCGACTCGGCGCCAAGCTCTATGCCGTTTATCGTCCCCCGGTACCCGTTGACCTGCAGGCCCTCGACTGCCTTTGGGAACTGGACTTCCATGTGCACCAGCGGGACCTGCGAGACGTATTCCTGCCTCCAGTCAAAGGGCATCGCAAATGCAATAGTCCCGTTGTCATAGGCGAAATTATCCACGTCGGCGTAATAGGTCTTGACAGACATCTCCTGCGGACCCTGCGGCGTGTCCACGCTGAATTCCTGGGTCTTTGAGACGCTGACGTAGAGGTCAAACGTCCTGTCGGCGGGCAACTGCAGGCCCCCGCTCGTCTTTTCCAGGATCACCGCGATGTGGTACAGGCCACCATCTGACATCATCCTGCTCCTGATCTGGGCAGGGCTTTCCAGGCTTACCTGCACGCTGCCGCCAGCCTGACCGTTCACGATTGCTTGCGTGGCGTCTTTGTCCGGCACCAGGAGCGCCCGGACGTACCCGTCTGGCGAGCTGAACTGCCGGTCGAGCAACACCTCGCCCCCGTTCTCCACCACTATCCGGTAGTCGATGTCTGGGATGGTAGAGTTGGTGGCAGGCTCGATAGTCCTTACGGTAAAGACCGGCTGGCTACCTGCAACTCCCTCTATGTAGCTTGGAGAGAGGGTCGCGTCCACGGCGACCTGCCGGCCGTCAATCAGGACTGAAGGCGCAAGGTCATAGCCGAGACCGTGCCCGTAGGCGGAGGAAAATGAAGCAGATAAAACGACTATTAGGGCTATTGCAAGGTAGCGGAGCACGCCGGTAAGGCGGCAGGAACGCAACATAAAGATTTGTCCAAAAAAGCGGACTAGCCTGCCATGTGGTCGCCTTCTTCTTCGTGGCCTTGCTCTTCTTCCTCTTCAGGCAGTTTTAGGTCGAACGCCTTGATGAGGTTGTCGTGGATCTTGCCGTGCACGATTACCGCCACCTTGTCTACAGACTCGTGGTGGTTGACGGCGTTGCGTAGTTCTGCGAAGCCTGCTTTTACCAGGGCCATCTCGTCTACCGAGGATTTTGGCGCCAGCCTGCTCACCTTGCTGTACATGGTCGAGGCCTTGGACACGAACGCCTTTGAGGTTTCATGCGCCTGCTTGCCTTTGGCGCCAGCTTTATCGTGGCCGGGAGACGAGTGTGCGTGCCCGCTGCTTGCCTTGGCATTGCCGTGGCCGCTTTCCTCGGTCATGGCGCCGCTTGCATGCTCGTAGGCCTGCAGGGCCTGGCTCACCATCTGGGCGAACACCATTGCCTGCACGTCGCCGTCGCGCTGGCTCGCCTTGTC
>NZ_JBOGQF010000233.1:0-1411 GCF_050748925.1 Nitrososphaera sp. | reverse complement strand
GCAAGGGATTTCCCACGAGAAAGTTCCGCCCCTTTTTCACGGAAAAACGGTTCTGACTAGTCAAAAGAGCTTGTTACTACTTGCAACGGCTCTGGCGTTTTATGTGCCAGGGCGAATCTATCAAAAGAATGCTTGAGCATCGTTTATGGCAAAACCCGTCGTATAGGTGGATGTAATGGAACAAATCCTCTTTGTGGTGCTCGGCTTTGCACCGAGGCTGGCAGCATGCAAGATTGCGAACCGGAACGCGCCGGAGGCCGGGACCTGAAAATGTCCGGCATAGACATGGCGGCATACGAGAAAAGATATCCCAAGTCGCTTTTCAACAAGGGCGTGAGGACGCAGGACGAAGAGCACCTCGGCCACGTGATGAAAGAGACAAGCGATGTCGTCGTAGTATGGGGGCACCGGGGCTGGCGCTTTGACGTGCCCAAGTCCAAAGTGATAGCGGCTGGAAGAAACGTCATCATCGGCCTTGACTACAAGGACGCGTTCAAGTACAGGGTGGACCGGGACGCGCCGCTGCCGGAATAGCCCTACCCGCGCTTTTTGAGCACCTCGGCCAGCTCGCGAAAGATCGAGTTGGCGCTCACGTCGACGAGGTTAAGCGTGCCCGTGTCCTTGACCACCTGCCGCTCAAAGTTTTCCTTTATTGCAAAGACGACTGACGAATAGTGTATCGTGCCTTTCAGCTTTTCCTGCACGGTGCTGTCCGTGTCGGGAAAGACGGTGTGCTGGAAGACCATGCCGTTGCACCAGTTCATCGACGATATCCCGCCGCCTGCCGCGCGGGCCTGCGAAAGCACTATTTTCACGAGGTTTTCAAAGTTGTACTCGATGACTTCGTGCACGACCAGCTTTTTCCACGGCTCTATTGTGACTTCCAACCGGGATGTTTTGCCGTGGCAAAAGTATAAGCCTAACTGATTCTGCCGCTGGCATGAGACATTGGCCAAAAGGCCGGGTGATAAGTATAATAGGTATGCCGACCCCTTAATCCTAGCCAGTTTTTGGACAAGTCTATGGTTTTCGAAGAGGCCCGGAAGGCAGCGTGGGTCTCGATATGGACGCTGTTTGGCATAGGCGTTGCCGAGATCCTGATCTCCGTCGTTGTTGCCGGCAGCCTTACGCTCTTTGCAGACGGCCTCGACTCGCTTGCCGACGCGCTGGTGTCGTTTGTCGTGTGGTTTGGCATCAGGATGATCCACCGGCCAAAGAGCAAGTTCTTTCACTTTGGCTATGCCAAGATAGAGAGCCTGGCAGCGTTCATCGCTGCAGTCGTCATCCTGTTCCTTGGCGGGCTAATCGTCTACAACGCGTACCTCCATTTCCTGCACCCCGAGCCGGTGGGCAACTATCCCGTCACCATGGCCGCACTCGCAGGCGCGGGCGCAGTCTCGCTCCACAGGGC
>NZ_JBOGQF010000232.1:0-1419 GCF_050748925.1 Nitrososphaera sp. | reverse complement strand
CTCATAGTATCCGGCCTTGGCAAGTCCTAGCGCAAGAGCGTGCCTTCGCTGTCGTCTGCAATGGCCTGCAGCACCTGCGCGTATTCGTCGTCTGAAAACTCGACTGCCTCTGCCCTCCCTTCTTCCATCGCCCTTGCCACGCTCTTCAAGTGATAACAGGGGTCGCCCTTTGAAAGCGTGTTAAAGTAATAGTCCTTGCAGGAGCAGAACCCGAGGTCCGGGTCGGTCCAGTACTCGCTGTCCTTGCCGATCACGACCCACAGCTTTTTGCAGCTTGGCTGAAACAACAGCACTTTGACACTGCCCGAAGCAACCGCCCCCTCTATCCGCTCGCTCTCTGTTGCCAAGTTCAACTTTATTATCTCTGAAACGAGATATAAAACTGATGAAGATCCGCCCGCTGCATCCCCACGCGGCGCTCCTGCTGGAAGAAGGCGACAAAAAGTACGTCGCCGTCTCTGACCTGCACATCGGCCTGGAATCCGAGCTTGGCGCCAAGGGGATAACGGTCCGGTCGAGCCTGATGGGGGACATGCTTGACGAGCTGTCGTCGCTTGTCCGGTCGCAGGACGCCGGGGGCCTGATACTGCTTGGCGATATCAAGAACACGATAGGCTCGATAAGCAAGCAAGAGTGGGACGACGTGCCCGCGTTTTTCAAAAAGCTGTCTGCCGGCATGGACATCTACCTGGTGCCGGGCAACCACGACGGCAACATCGTCCACCTTGTCCCGGACAGCGTCAACGTGATAAGCAGCAAGGGGATGGTCATCGGAGATACTCTATTCTTGCACGGGCACAGCATGCCGTCAGACACGAGGTCGCACGTCCGGCGAATAGTGATGGGCCACCTGCATCCAGTATTCTTGAAAAAGGGGAGCGTGCTGAACGGCGAGCGGGTCTGGGTCTATTTGCAGGTGAGAAAGGAGGCGTTGTTTGCAGAATCTGGCCCGCTGGATGTCGTGGTCGTGCCCAGCTTTAACAGGTACCTGTACGCCGAGGAGCGCAGGTACAAAAAGTCGACATCGCCAATCATGTCGAGGATAATTGAAAGCAACGCCGTCGAAAAGTGCATGGTTGTCCGGCTCGACGGATCTATAGTGGGAGATATGTCAGAGCTGCCCAGCGTGCTCTGATTCCGTACGCCATGAGTGATGAACACGGCTGGCAAACACCATACGTTCATCAGCTCGATGAACGGGCATACAAGTTATACAAATTTCCTGTCTTGCTACTCACATAGTCCCATATGCCTGAAGGAACGGATAACAGTTTGAAAGCCCTCCTTTGTTTATTGTCAAGTACATCGTACACATGCTGACCGATTACGATTTGATTCGGTTCTGCAAGACCTGTAATTTTAGATGCCATGCTAATGGTATAGCCAAGAATGTCGTGATGCGCTTTTTTCGTTATTATC
>NZ_JBOGQF010000231.1:0-1438 GCF_050748925.1 Nitrososphaera sp. | reverse complement strand
CCTGAACTTTATGCTAAGTCGCCGAAGAACTACCCGAACCCCTTTACGATGAAGTTGGGCGGAGTCGAGTTCAACGATACGCTCTCCTCCGGTCGCCGCGACGTGGTGAACTCTCTTTACGACCATATCATTACTTTCCGGCACAAAGAGCTAAAGGAGGCATGGGAAGCGATCTACAAAGCCGAAGAAGCCGTGGCCAAGGGCAAAGGAAAGAGCGTTGATCAGGCGCGCAGCCTGGTGGGCGAGGCCAGAAAGCTTGCGTCTCTTGTCCCCGTCAATGATAAAAAGGCGAGCGACAAGGAGGTCGTCGGCGCCTTCAAGTCCAAGTCCGGACTCAAAGCCCAGCTCGAAACAGAGTGGGAAAATTTCGCCAGGGGCAACTACGCAAAGGCCACAGAGTTAGCCAATAAAGCCACAAGCCTGGCACGGTAAATAGTCGGGTTGGGTTTCTTTTCTTCCGTCGGTCATGGCGACAAGCGCGTCCACACCGGCACTCTCTCTCAGAGGGCAAGTCGATTGGCGGCAGGGTGCGATCCTGCTGCTGCTCCTGTGCCTTCTTTGTCTCTTCATTGTCCTGCCGATCGCGCGCGTGCTGTGGGTCTCGCTCTCTGACGGTGAAGGCGGGTTGACGCTTGTTCACTTCGCCAATTTTTTTCGCCGCCCTCTCTTCCGCGAGGCCCTATGGAACAGCCTGCTGAGCGGGCTGTTGGTCGTCTTTTTTGGCAGCCTGATGGCGGTTCCGCTCGCCTACTTCAGCACCCGCTATCATTTCAGAGGCAAACTGCTGTTGAACACCCTCGCCACTCTTCCGCTCGTCGTCCCGCCGTTCGTCGGGGCGGTCGCCTTGCAGATGATTCTGGGAAGGAGCGGCATGGTCAACCTGCTTCTCATGCGCTGGTTCGATCTCAATGTGCCGTTTATGGAAGGGCTGACCGGCGTCGTGATTGTGCAGACGCTGCACTTTTTTCCCTTCATCATGCTCAATACGGCGGTCTCCCTTTCCAACATAGATCCCTCTATGGAGGAGATGGCTCAGAGCATGGGATGTCACGGGCTCAGGCTCTTTCGGCGCGTCACGCTGCCTCTTATGCTGCCGGGTTTCATCGCCGGTTGCCTGCTGACTTTTATTCGCGCGATCGACGACCTCGGCACACCGCTGATGCTCAACTATAAAAACCTGCTCGCCCCTCAGGCTTACCTGCGCATCACGACGATCGGCATCGACGACGTGGACGGCTATGTCATTTGCGTCGTCCTGGTGGTTCTCTCTCTCCTATCCCTCCTCGCGGCGCGCAAATATCTTAGCCTTTCCGAGTACGCGACAGTGCAGCAGGGAATTGCCGTAGCCAAGTCGATCCACGGAATCAAGAAATCCCTTGTGATCCTCTTTTGCGCTCTGGTGCTCGGCATCAGCCTTCTGCCCCACATAGGAATCGTC
>NZ_JBOGQF010000230.1:0-1495 GCF_050748925.1 Nitrososphaera sp. | reverse complement strand
AGCTCGAGCAGCTTCTTGACTTCGTTTAGCGACAGGTTGTTGCACTCGCATGTCACAAGGTCATACTTGACAAACTGGCCGTCCTCATACTTGTTGTACTGGCTCTTGTATGAAAAGTCGGCCGTAATGTTGGAGTTTGAAAGAAGCGAGTAGATGTTCTGGTCTGTTGACCCGAACGGTGCGCGGAAGAGGCGCGAATCGACGTTGCCGGCCCGGTCTACCGCCAGCTTGCCCTTTTTGACTTCTGCCTGCGCCCGGAGATAGTCTTCCTCATCAGCAAGATCGACATAACTGTACGTCTGGCTCCCCATGTCGACGCCGTTGACGGAAACGAGGGACGCCACGCAGTCAGGATATCTGTCGGCTACGCGGCCCGTGACAAATATTGTGGCCTTGATCTGCTGGCTCTCAAGGATGGAAGAGAGGCCCCGGCACCATTCGGGTATGTTTCTGTTGTCGACTATGCTAAATGAAAGCATGACAGGTGGCGACCTGTTCTTCTCGAGAACGTGTATGTACGCTGGGCCTATTGCCATCACGACGCCAATCACGACTAGGGCGCTCGTGGCTATCGCTCCAAGATGGGAAAGCTTCATGCCGCTGCCGACTCCTGCTAGCGGACTTGCTGGAATGGCGGGACCTTGGGCACTCCAAATGCAATGTGCGACCGGTATTCGTTGTCGACCCTTTTTGCGGCCTCTACGATCGACGTGTCAAGCACGTTCTTGGACAGCGACAGGAACATCTGGCTGTCCTTTGGCAGGCAGTGGCCGCCGATCCCCTCTTTTGCCTCCAGCACCTTGATGTTCCACTTTGTATTGATCGCGTTGCGCAGCTCCTGGAAATCGATACCAGAGCGCTCGCAAAACATGCGCAGCTCTTCTGCAAAGGCGATCTCCATGAACCTGTAGCTGTTTTCCACTATCTTGCACAGCTCCGCGACGTCGACTGACCTGACGGGGTGGAGCGGGATGTCGAGCATCTCGCCGTAAAATTCCTTGGCCTTTTCTATGCAGCACTGCCCGCAGCCCCCGACGACGCGCGTCTGGCGCACGCCGTGCTCGCTCTTTTCGTTGATGTAAAAGCGGTGCGGGACGTGGACGACGTGCAGGCGGTGGCCCAGGATCTCTATGATTTTTTCAGACGTGCCGCGCGTGATGGTGCTGTCAATTCCGACCAGCGCGCCGGCCTTGCCCTCGTATGACAGCTTTTTTGCAATGTCGTAGAGGCCATCAAGGTGCGGCGAAAACATGTCGTCAGGCCTGTGGGTAGAGATGCAAATGATGTAATAGTCATAGCCGGCGAAATTGTGCGCCCTCTTCCTTATCACCTGGTCCTCTAGCGCGCGCTGGACCGCCTTTTCGCTGATGTCATAGCCGTCCACTGTCAACCCTTTTATCGTCATGTATTCCGCGTTGCTGTAGCCAATCTGCCCCAGCCCGATAACTAGAACTTTTTTGCTGGTCATCCTTCCCGAACTCTGTTTCTGAACTAA
>NZ_JBOGQF010000229.1:0-1503 GCF_050748925.1 Nitrososphaera sp. | reverse complement strand
GTGTAAAGCCCTGTAGTTGGCTGATGGCGTAGTTTCTGTTTCCCTGTACACGGCGGTCGCGTTTTCATTTTTCACTACCATTAAATCTAGGTCAGCGATGGCTATGCCTTATTGACCATAGTTTGCATGTCGCACAAAGAAGACGTGGACGGCCTCGCCTCCGCGGCGCTGGTAAAGGCCGCCTTTGACACCACGTCTACGGTACTTTGCGATTACCCTTCGCTTATCCCGCGCCTTGAAAAGCTGGCCGGCTCTGAGAAAAAGCCCGACAAGCTGTTCATCTGCGACCTCGGGCTGTCGAAAAAGAACGAGGCAAGGTTTGTCGAGCTGCTGGCAAAGCTGGTCGGCGCCGGCACTGACGTCACCTATATCGATCACCATGACATCAGCGCGGAAACCGTAAAGGCGCTCAAAAAGGCAGGCGTGGCGCTTGTCCACACGATAGACGAGTGCACGAGCGTCCAGGTCTACAACAAGTACAAGAAAAAACTGCCCGCGCACGCCGTGTTCTTTGCGGCGATGGGCGCGCTCACCGACTATATGGAGACCAAGCCGATAGCGTCGGGCCTGGTGAGCAGGTACGACAGGCAGTTTCTGATGCTCGAAGCGACTTCAATGTCGTACATGATATCTTCGAGCCAGAAAAACGAGGAGTTTCTTGAAAAAATCGTCGACACGCTTGCCAAGATGAAGTACCCTCACGACATCAAGGGCGGGTTTGAGCTGGCCGAAAAGTACGCCAAAAAAGTGGCCAACGCGGTCCAGACCATACAGGAAGGAATAGTGAAACTTGACAACCTGGCGCACGCACCAAGCACCGTCGACCTCTCTTCAAGCATGGTCGTCAACTTTGTGCTCGGGTCGACTGGCAAGCCCGCGGCGATGGTCTACAAGCTGAAAGAGGACATTGGCTCGTACGTAGTTTCTATACGCGGGTCCAAGGAATGCAAGGTGCACCTGGGCAGGCTCGTCAACGAAGTCGCGTCGGACCTTGGCGGCAGCGGAGGCGGCCACGACAGGGCCTGCGGCGCCGTGGTCCCAAAAGACATGCTGGAAAAATTCATTGCGACTCTGGACAGTCGCATCAGTTAACCATGCACATGACTTTTAACGGCTAGGGTGGATACGGAAGCAGATGCAGCTGGTCAAGAAATTCGAGATCAAGTCAAGGCAAAAGATAATAGACTTTCTCAACAGTCAGCCTGCCGGCAGGGTCGCCTCAATCGACGCCAGGGGCTACCCGCAGGTCATCCCGATGAACTTTGTCTACACAAACGGCGCGGTATACATGCACTCTCACCCGTTTGGAGAGAAACTTGACAACATTGCGCGAAACCCCAAGGTGGGGTTTGAAGTCGACCAGCACGTCTGCTTTCTGCCATCCTACTATTTTCACCCTTCCGACGCGTCCCAGGCAGACACCCTCTACATCAGCGTGGTTATCAAGGGCGCCGCGACGCTGGTGCAGGACAACCGCGAAAAGGCGATGGCGCTCAACGCGCT
>NZ_JBOGQF010000228.1:0-1545 GCF_050748925.1 Nitrososphaera sp. | reverse complement strand
AACTATATCTTCCCGAACAGGTTATGCGAACACCCACGTGCTCATCTGTAGATGAGCACCTCATCTGTAGATGAGCACCATACGCATCAAGCTAAGGAATCGTGAAAGAATCTGGCTCATAGGTTTCCTCATCAATTGTCACTCGCCCTGTTCACCTAATTTCTGCTAAGCCAAGCAAAAGCAGGTGACTGGGCGGATCTCGGCGGCGGCGGTTCACGCGGCAACCGACCGCCAGGCAACGTTTCACGTTGGCCAAAACCGCGTTGACCAAGTGTCTTTGATGCAAGACCACGGCGAGGGACAAGGCATGCATCCGTACCGTTCGCGACGCCTTGACCAAACTGCGATTGGCGTGGGACCAGCAGCTCCCCAGCAACACCCAGTGCTGCACGACCATGGCCAAGAGTTTGGCGTACACCTCGCACAGAATCCGCCACGGTTTGCCGCTGCGCGACTCGTCGATGTGGCCTTCGCTTTTCCAGAGTTTGAACAACAGTTCGATTTGCCAACGGCAGCGGGCCAGCACCCACGCCTCTTGCAGCGACAAGTTCTCGGCCGGAATGTTGGTGGCGTAGATGGTCCAGGCCGCCAAAGCCAAGCTGTCCGGATGAATCTTGCCGCCTTTGCGGACGCGGCGACGTATACGTTGGCGACGCTTTTCCGCCACCGCCTCGGGCACTCGCGCAGCCAGCAAACGACACGGCAGGCGAAGCTCCGCCCCCAAGGTCACTGGCACATCGACCGTGTCGCTTGCTTGCCGACTCAAAAAAGCAGCGAGCGTCCATTCTTGACCGCTGGCGTCGAACAAGGCCGTCCGCACCTGCACGCGGGTCAGCCACGAGACCCCTTGCTGGTGCAACGTCTGCAAGCGCTGCAAGCTGAAAAAGCCCAAATCTGCCAAGTGCAACGTGCCTGGAGGCAACGGTGCGTGATGCAACACCCCTGTCTGATCGTGATCGCGTGCAGGGAACAGAAACGGGCCATGCAGTGTTCCGTCCAACAGATTCAAACGCACTTGGGCCTTGATGCCTGCCGGCGCTTCGTGCGAACCGGAGCCAGGCCAAGCCCCTGCAAAAGCTTCAGGCAGCGTCAACGTGGTGCTGTCGAGCAGACAGACACCACCGGGAAACCGCTGCAACAAAGGCACGGCCACAGGGTCGGCACTAATGACCTGTACCACCGCATCGTGCAACACGCGCTCGAGCAGGGCTGCTGCACGCGGGCCAAAACGTTGGTCCAGCCCTTGCGGCGAGATTGGCACACCCAAGTTGCCAGCAGTCTGCGCCAGTTCTTCCAAAGTAGCGTGAGGGTTATGGAGCCAGCCGAACGTCAACGTTTGCACAAAAGTGCCGCCGTCGAGTTTGGATTCGCGCTGCACAAAGCCGGTCTGGCGTGCCGCCACATCGGCTGTGTTGGTGAATACTGTCTGCAGCGCACGCGATATGTTGTGGGTCATCGGAGTCGCAACCATGACAAGGCCCTCCTTGCTCTGCCCGGTACAATCGTACAGGTATGGTCAAGGAAAATGCCGAATGTCGTTTGAGC
>NZ_JBOGQF010000227.1:0-1545 GCF_050748925.1 Nitrososphaera sp. | reverse complement strand
CATATTAACCCCGCGCCTTTAAGCAAAGAAGTTGAAAATTGCGGGTAATCCTAGTGGGCTTTGGGGTCGTGGGCCAGAGTTTTGCCAAGCTCTTACTTTCTCGCTCTGCCGACCTCTACAGTCAGCACGGAATAAAGCCAAGGATAGTGGCCTGCGTCGACAACAAGGGCTCGGCCGTGTCGCCCGCGGGGCTGGATCTCGAGCGCCTGCTGGCGGCAAAGAAAAAGGGGACGGTGGGCATGTACGAAAAAAAAGAGTCGTTTGACCCCATCCACGTCATTGAAAACGTCGACGCAGAAGTGGTGATAGAGTGCTCGCCGACCAACCTGACGACGGGCGAGCCCGGCACGTCGCATATCATATCTGCCATGCGCACCGGCAAACACGTCATCAGCGTCAACAAGGGCCCGCTGGCGCTTGCCTTTCCGTCGCTAATCGAGCTTGCCAATTACAATGGCGTGATGTTGCGGTTCTCCGGAACGGTCGGCGGCGGCACGCCCATACTAGAGTTTGCAAAGAGGTGCCTGAAAGGCGACAGGATAATCTCTTTCCAGGGCATACTCAACGGCACGACAAACTATATCCTCAGCAAGATGGAAGAGGGTCTGACGTACGAAAGCGCCCTTGCAGACGCCAAGGAAAAAGGCTATGCGGAAGCAAATTCCGCGCTTGACACTGACGGCTATGACGCAGCCGCAAAACTTGTCATCATGTCCAACTGGGTGATGGGGATGAAAGTCACGATGAAGGACGTGGCAAGGACGGGCATCTCTGGCGTCAAGGTGTCAGACGTGGGCAGGGCAAGGGAGCGCTCTAACGCGATCAAGCTGATAGCGGCATGCGACAGCAGGCGCCTTGAGGTCCGGCCGACTGAAGTATCAAAGAAAGACCCGATATGCGTCAACGGCACGCTGAACGCGGTGACTTTCTCGTCCGAGCACTCGGGCCAGCAGACCATAATAGGCCGGGGCGCAGGCGGCATGGAGACTGCGAGCGCGGTCCTGCGCGACCTCATCGAGATACGGGACACCAACTTTGCCAGTTAGTTAAAAGAATTTACTGAATTGTTATAATTTCTATGCACCATGTTACTATAAATATCTGATCAACAGTACAATTCCTATACTACCAACATGCAAATTTTAGAGAACGAGACGCAAAAGAAGGAGGAAATTGCAGGCAATGAGATAGCCTGCAACCAGTGCCAGAAAAAGCCGGCCGAGATATTCCAGGTCAACGGCGACTACTGCATCGACTGCTGGCAGGCCCTGACGCACACAAATGCTTAGTTAAATAGGCAATTATTTCATTTTCGGCAAGTGAAAAGAACGGCCCATATCTGCCCACATCCTGCCCCCTTTTCTGTTCCAAACTTCTGCCTGAGGGTCATTATTCTACGACGGCCGGCATACTGCATATAGCGCGCGATACGCTGCATAGATATTAGAAATCTCTTAACGCTTTGATATGTCGAATTGCTACGGAACCATCTTTAGCAGACTTTTTAAACGATGAAAATTATTGAGGTCTATCGCTCTTACGACG
>NZ_JBOGQF010000226.1:0-1565 GCF_050748925.1 Nitrososphaera sp. | reverse complement strand
TGTCATTGCGTCTGCCGCCACTGCGGCCCTTGCTGTTGCCTGGGCGGCGGCAAAACTCAGGTGACGATGTCGGCGAGGCGGCCCTTTTTGCTCGCCATCTTGACTTCCCTGGCGATCCTGCGACCCATGCTCATCGGCTCGTCGTACAGCAGTCCCGAGTATGGCGAGCCGTCGATGTAGAGGTTCGTGCCTGCCACAATCCTTGCCGAGAACTCGAACGTCGTGAACCTGCCCTCGCTGTCGTACACGCCTTCGAGGCAGAACGGGCCGGGCATCCCCGGCTTTACCAGTCTTTCAGCAGCCCTGCAAAAGCTCTCGCCCATCTTGTATACGTCGTCAAGCAGCGACTCCCTCAGGACGAGCGGAATGTTGCCGACTACGGTGTAGGACGGTTCGCCGCCTGCGCCCATCTGCTGCCTTGCCGGTATGCGCCCGATGCCGTCAATGTCCGACTCGTAGCGCCTGTCGACGCCCAAAAGCTCCAGCGCCTTTGTGACCGGCGAATAGAAATACTGCAGATAAGCCGGCACGCCCCTGATGAATTCCTGGATGTAAAGGTCCTGCTCGCCTTTGATCATCTTTTGCTCAACCAGCCTTTTTGCGCCTTCTTCAAAGCTCTCGCGGTCCCATGCAAGGTAGTAACCCCGGCCGCCAGCCGCGCCGTGCAATTTTACTATGCACAGGCCGCCGATGTCGGCCTTGGACTTGACCGGCCTTGGCGTCTTTAGCCCCGCCTCTTCCATGAGCCTCTGCTTCATCTCCCTGTCGGCCTCCCAGCGCAGTATCCACTTGTTGCCAAAGATGGGAGCATTGATGCTTTCTATCTCGTCACTTGACATCTGGGAGATGAGCGTGCCGTGCGGTATGACGACAGCGCCTGCAAGCTTTTTCTGCACGCCCTTTTCAAGAATCTCGCGAAAGCTGTCGACTATTACCATGTCGTCGATGAACGAAAACCTCTTGTAAAGGCTGACGCGCTTTTTCTCGCACACCAGCAAAGTCTTGAACCCTTCGTCCTTGGCGCCCTTTAGCACCTGCAGCGCGCAGTGCGAGCCGAGGGTGGCGATGGCAGTTGGCCTGGCCTTCAACAGGTGTAGGGCAAGCGGTAGAGGTTAAAAACGTAATTACATGACGGTTACCTTGGTCATGTCAAGGGGCCCTGCGCGCTCCCAAACGTGGTCGAAAAGGTCGGCGCACCATTCGCAAAACGGCGGGTCGTTCCCGACCAGCAGCGCGTCCATCGCGACCTCTCCTTTCAGGTTTGGCAGCATCACCGCGGACTGGCCGTCTGCTATGTAGAGGGCAAAGCCGACGCTGTTTGCCATCCTGCTCTTCATCCGCCCGTCGAGCTGGCCTCGCAAGCTGCGCCCAAACTCTGCAACGTCTTTTGGAAATATGGTGTTCCTTCCGACAACGACCTGGACGTCAACGCCGCTTCTGGCCCTGTCGACAAGTATGTTGCCCTCTTCCGCCCACGCCTGGGCGGCGATTATCTTTAGCTGGTTCTCGGCACTCATCTCGAGCTTTTTCAACGCCTCCATGACCGGCGTCACGCTGCTGACAAT
>NZ_JBOGQF010000225.1:0-1626 GCF_050748925.1 Nitrososphaera sp. | reverse complement strand
AAGCCGGCCATGTCCTCTTCCTTCCAGAGGACTTTTTCCCCCTGCGCGAGGAACGGCGTCTAGAAATAGAAACGCGAACGGACCCACTCGCTGCCCTGCAGGTATTCAAACTCAGAGGCCTCAAAATACCTCGCTTCAAGATCCTTGAGCGTGTTCAACTCTCGCACAATCTCTCCGTCCTTGCCGTCGTCTACGTCGATCGTCAGAGAGTGCGACATGCCATCTGTGTAGGAAAGGACGATCTTGCGGTTGTCCTTGCTGCCAAGCAGGCCCTTCTCGGCCTCTGAAAACGGCTCGACGCTCTATCGAGCTTATCGGTATCTCGCGCACCAGAAAATCACCCTTTGTCAGGCGGACAAGGTTGCCGGCCTCTATGGGCACTATGGTCATCCTGTCTGCGAGCGCCTCCTCCCCGCCCTCGACCCTGACGGTGTACTCGCGCCCCTTTATCCGGCCCCCCTCCACCAGCAGCCGAGGCGCGGCCGCCTTGGCCGGCTCGGCCGCTTTGACTGGCGCGGTAGGCAGCCAGGAAGGCGGGGGCGCCTTTTGCTCCGGCACCGGATCGATGCGCTGCACGTCGTCGTACGCCGGCTCTGTGACGCTCACTTTTTTCTCTATTTTTTCAAAGAGCTTGCGGAGCAACTTTTTGTCCATCCTGAACGGGGAAAAGTCATGGACCTCGAGCATGGCACCGTCGTGCTGATCGCGCAGCCTCGCGTAGAACCGAAACGAGAACCGGTTCTGCAGCCACATCGTGCCGGATTCGCCGTCGACGGTAAAGGACTCTGCATTGGCGTACTTTATCTTGGCGTCCATGTCCTTGCATGCCGCCAGCAGCGCGTCGTACGCCGCTTGCTTTGGCGCGTTTATCGAAATCGTGCCTCTTGTTACCATGAGTCCCGCCGCATTACAGGAACACAAGATTATTTCCTTTTCGGCAAAGTTAGGTTTTTATGAAGAGTATAAAGAATGACGTGCAAGCTCCGGTGGTGTAGTCCGGTTAAGCATTTCGCCCTCTCAAGGCGGAGATCCCGGGTTCGAATCCCGGCCGGAGCACTTTTCATAAAATAATAGGTAGGCCACCGATGGCCGCCATGAGGAGCCAGATTATTGCGAAGCCGTGTGGGGTAATGAAGGGATGCTCCGCGGTGGCCTACCAGTGAATCTCAACGGCTGCATGCTTTTACCAGTTGTGAACATTGCTTCCGCGTCAGGATACCGGAAGATGCTAGTCGCCGGGCCTTTTCAATGCTGCGTCCCAATTTTCCGTTTCAACAAACGGCTTGGCTTCAGCGGCCGCGATAATCTGGTCCAGCTGCTCCTTCAGGGCCTCCATGTATCCTTCGATGTAAGGCGCCGCGTAGATAATGTGGGTATAGTCGGCATCAGGGCTGGTAGTTTTAAGAAAGAACCGATGGCCGGAAATTTTTGCTGCATATTCAGTCCGGGCATCGTTACTCCAAATTTCAAGGATTTGGATCATCACCCATGTACGTACGGCATTCTATATGTGGGTCGATTCCATGGCAAGCGGCGAATCTGGCAAAAGCGTCCGAAATAATGCCTGTTTGTTAGGCGTAATTGGCGCAAAAGAGAAGGATAAGGTACATGCAGTCATAGCTAGAT
>NZ_JBOGQF010000224.1:0-1656 GCF_050748925.1 Nitrososphaera sp. | reverse complement strand
CCCCTGAACGACACCGTGTCGCTTGCCGGGTCCCAGGTGAATATGGGGATGAACATGACAGAGTCGGCAGGTGCGTTGTAGCCGACGATCTCGTTTATCGAAAGCACGCGCCTTATCGGCCGGCCGTCCTTGCCCTGCACCGCGGCCTGGAAAAGGGCGATGTTCAGGTTCTCCACGTTTGGCTTGGGTATCTTCATAGGCTCGCCGGTCAGCCTCTGGATTAGGCTGGACATCTGCGCGGCGTGGAAAGTGCTGATGACAGGGTGGCCGGTCTGCATGGCCTGGAACGCGATGTTGGCCTCGACGCCCCTGATCTCGCCCACAAGGATGTAGTTTGGCCTCTGCCGGAGAGCCGCCTTTAGCAGGTCAAACATGGTCACGCTTGAAGACGCGCTGCCGGTGTCGCGGGTCACTTCGCTGATCCAGTTGTTGTGCGGAAGCGTGATTTCAGGCGTGTCTTCGATTGTGACTATCTTCCAGGTCGGCGGGATAAAGAGCGTGACTCCCATCATGGTGGTGGTCTTGCCTGACGCGGTCTCGCCGTTGATAAAGCAGCTCATGCCCTCGCTGACCATCATCCACATGTAGGCCGCTTCGAGCCGGTCAAGCGTCCTTGAAGAGATGATCTGCGTGATTGAAAGCGGCACACTTGCAAAGCGCCTGATGGTGGCGTTGGTGCCCTTTCTGCTGACGTCCTTGCCAAACACGATGTTGATTCTGGAGCCTTCCGGCAAGGTCGCGTCGATGACCGGCCGGGCGTGCGACACCGTCTTGCCAAACTGCTCGGACATGCCTATCACCAGGTTGTCGATGTCGTCATTTGTGAGCCAGACCGGCGACTTTAGCGATCCAAAGACCTTGTGGACGATGAACACGTTTCCCTGCCCCACGATGGAAATGTCCTCGAGGTACGGGTCGGTCAAAAACGGCTCGAGCAGGCCAAGGCCGGCGCGCTTGCGTATGAAATGGTACATCAGGTTGGAAAAGTCTTTTTCAAAGACTGAAAACACCTTGGCCTTTTGGTCAACCTTGCCATAGTCCACTTCTGTCTTTGAAAGGGCGCACTTTTTCTTTAAAAACTCCTCCAGGTACGTCATCTTTTGCTGGAGCTCGCTCACCGTGCTCGAAGACGCGGACTCTATCGCAAACAGCCTGTCAAGGGTCGATGCCAGGGTCACGTTTGGCTCTGGCGGGTCGATGATGATGTATTCCGTATAGCCGTCAGTCACCCCCACGCTGTTGATGTGGATGTAGATCTGCTCAGTCACGGGATAGATGAGGTTGAGCACCTTGAGGCCCTTGACGCTGTTGTCGAGCTTTTCATAGAACGCCGGCATCGGGATGTTGGACCTCGCAAGTTTCTGGATATAGTCTGACAGGTGGGGCGTCTTTTTTGCCGCCTCGAGCAACCGTTTGTCGATGACTGAACTGCCAGAGCCGGGGGCTGAAACTTGCATGATGATAAAAAGAGCGCCCCTAGCGGTTAAAACCGCTAGTATGTAAAACCAGCAACAGAGTCAGTTGCAAGTCTTGCTGAACATGAACTTGAATGCGGCTATCAGCGACTGGTTGTTTGTGCAAAAGCCGCACAGGTCCTGCTTTCTTGCCGGCGTCGTGCGGTTGTCAAGGAGTATTATCATCTCCTTGTCGTCGACC
>NZ_JBOGQF010000223.1:0-1668 GCF_050748925.1 Nitrososphaera sp. | reverse complement strand
CGACGGCCCGTTCGTCAACAAGGCCTTTGCGACAAACAGGCACCTGAATTTCCCTGTGCTTTCCGACTATAACCGCAAGGTTATCAAAAAGTACGGCATCGTCATGAAAAAGCTGGCAAGCATGGGCGACTATAACGCGGCCAAGAGGTCTGTCTTTGTCGTGGACGAGGCAGGCAAGGTGCGCTACAGGTGGGTGTCTGACAACCCGCTGGTCGAGCCCAACTATGCGGAAATCAAAGAGTTCCTGAAGAAAAACCAGTAACTCTCTTTTCCTTATTTTGTACACATAATAATTATATACAAAAATCCCCAGTAAGGGGCGTGCAAAGGCCAATCCTCTGGGGGATAATCATCGCAACTATTATGATGCTGCCTGCGCCGGCTATGGGGCAGGACTCGCTTGGGCTCGGGGACAACGTCTCAGTCCAGGTTTCAAGGGGCGCCGAGCTGTTTTGCGGCCGGCCCATGGGCGATTACAACGTCATCAACGGCAACGCAGGCGACGACACGCTGGCCGGCACCGACAAGGACGACCTTATACGCGGCTACGAAGGCGTGGACAGGATCCGGGGCGGCGCAGGGAACGACTGCCTCATGGGCGGCGACGGCAACGACTTTGTCTTTGGCCAGACCGGCGATGACATCATTTACGGCGGCAGTGGCAACGACCGGCTGTCCGGCAGGGACGGCAGCGACCGCATACACGGCGAGGCGGGCAACGACTGGATCTGGGGCGGCGTCGGCGACGACAACCTTGACGGCGACATCGGAAGCGACAGGATCTATGGCAGGGCCGGCAATGACTTCATTGCAGGCGGCAAAGGAAACGACATGCTGGTGGGCGGCGCAGGCTCGGACACAATAGGCGGCAACGACGGCAGCGACAAAATAGCCGGCAGGGAAGGAAACGACAGGCTTGCAGGCAACGCGGGGAGGGACAGGATCCACGGCGGCCCCGGAGACGACGCGATTGACGGCGGCGCCCACGGCGATGCGTGCTTTGACAGGAGCGGCAGCAATTCTGTCAATAACTGCGAAAACAGGGACGAAATAAAGGAAGAGGCAGACTCGCAGGACCCTAACGAGATAACGCAGTAGTCACTCTATAACAGCCAGCACGTCGTTTCTCGCGACGCTGGCCCCATGCTTTACCTTTATCTCTTTCAGGTTGCCGTCCTTGTGGGCCTTGACTGCCACCTGCATCTTCATCGATTCCAGCACCACAATCACGTCGCCCTTCTTGACCGCTGTGCCGGGCTTGGCCGATATGTTGACGACCCTGCCGGGGATCTGGCTTGCGAGGTTGCGGTCGCCGCCTCCTGAGCCCCCGAGCGCGGACGCCTTCTCAAGCACCTCTGTCAGCTTGGAATGCTTTTTCAGCGTTATGGGCTGGCCGTCCAGCATTATCCTGACCTCTGCACTTGCCGACGAGAGTATCTTGGCATGGTGGAATGTGTTGTCCAGCATGAACTCAAACTCGCTGCTGCCGCTCTTTAGCAGCCGGAGCGTCTGCTGCTTGCCGCCGATGCTGACAATGACGGAGCTGTTGTCGGCCGTGCGCACGACCTCGCCGCTGAGCATCTGGGCGACGTCGCCTACCTTGAATTCCATCAGGCCGGCCCCCTCATCTTCCACTTTGACACGCTGTTGCCTGCCTGCTGCGAGCCT
>NZ_JBOGQF010000222.1:0-1669 GCF_050748925.1 Nitrososphaera sp. | reverse complement strand
CAACGACACTGCGTGGGGCGGCGACGGCGACGACGTGGTGCTGGGAGAAAAGGGCGCGGACCGACTTATCGGCGACACCGGCAACGACACGATGTGGGGCGGCGACGATGACGACAAAATGCTGGGAGGAGAAGGTGATGACAAGATGTACGGCGACCTTGGCAACGACAAGATGTTTGGGATGAAGGGCGACGACCACATCTGGGGCGGCGACGGGGTGGACACGCTCGTGGGGAGCGCGGGCATGGACATGGTCATTGGCGACGCCGGCGACGACAGGATGTGGGGAGGCGCAGACGATGATGTGCTGTTTGCCGGCGCAGGCCACGACATGGTCATTGGCGACGAGGGAAACGACAAGCTGCATGGCGAAGGAGGAGATGACAGGCTGTTTGACGCGGAAGGCGACGACCACCACGACGGCGGGCCAGATGTTGACAGCTGCCTCGACAGCGCCGGCGCCAACACTTTTGTCAACTGCGAGGAGCCTTAGCTCCGGCCTCTTTGGTCCTGTCCAGTCACGGCAAGTCCTGCGCCTTGCCGTTGGCCGGCAGGGAAAACGTGAACGTGGCGCCGCCTTGCGCGTTGTTCTCTGCCCAAATCCTGCCGCCGTGCGACTCTACTATGGCCTTGCAAAGGTAGAGCCCAAGGCCCGTCCCTCCCATCTCTGCGTTGGACGCGAATTTCGTGAAAAGCCTCGGCAATATCTCCGGGTCTATGCCCCTGCCGGTGTCGCTGACTGCCACTTCCGCGTGGCCGTCCTTCCTGCCGACTGTCACCGTGACCGTTCCGGCCTTTGTGAACCTTATTGCGTTGTTTATCAGGTTGGAGACCACCTGCTCGATGCGGCCCCTGTCGCATTCCACCACTACCACGCCTTCTGCCGGCCGCACGAGTTCGATGTCTACCTTGCCGTTGCCGCTGCCGTTGGCCCTCTTTTTTGCGTCCTTTATCGCCTCTGCCGCAAGCCCTGCAAGGTCGACCTGCTCGCTCTGCAGCTTTAGCGCCCTGCCCTCGATCCTGGTGGCGTCCAGTATGTCTGAAGAGAGGCGATTCAGCCTCTCGGCGTTGCGGCCGATGAGCCTGAGGTCGCGCCGCTTCACCGCCACCTCCTCTTCGTCGCGCCCCTGCTCTGGCCGGTCGGCGCCCAAAAGCTCTATCATGCCTATTATTGGCTGTATGGGAGTGCGCAGCTCGTGCGCGGCGATGTTGATGAACTCTTGCTGCATCCTGTCGTGGTCTTTGAGCTGCTCGTTTGCCGACTTTAGCGACACCACGGCTTCTTCCAGCTCGGCCGTCTTTGACCTGACCGTCCTTTCGAGCCTGCGGTTCCACAAAAGCACGACGACTGCGATGCCCGTAGCTATCGCGCCGATAGAGATCACGATCGCGGTGCTAAAGTTCCTCTGCTGGTCGATGAGCGACAGGACGTCGCTTGCAAAGTTGTGCTGCGCCACCACGCATACGACCGAAAAGTCCTGGTCGTCAATGGCTACTGTCTGGTAGGCAAGCGTCGCGGTCGCCCCGCGGTAGGTGATGTCCTCGGCGCCTGCGCCGCCGGTGAGCGACCGGCGCAAAAAGCCGTTAAACTCGGATTTCAGGTCATCCGGCAGAATGGCCTGGAACTCGTCCCCAAACACGTCCTTGCCTATCAGGGTCGCGTTGGTAG
>NZ_JBOGQF010000221.1:0-1677 GCF_050748925.1 Nitrososphaera sp. | reverse complement strand
AGCTGAACCTGCCGGACCTTGTGGTGGCTACGATTATGCCCACGATTGCGACTGCGAGCACTATTGCAGCGACTGCGCCAAACTCGGGGATCACGGTGGTGCCTACAAAGTCTATCTGCTCCGACTGCGCCGGGAAGGGTATAGTCAGCGTCCGGATCTCCTCGCCAAAGTCGTCATCTGCGAAATCCTCCACCTCGTCGACAAATACAAGGTAGTCGGCATCCTCGCCGTTCTCGACCGAGTCAATGATTTCCCTTGGCAGCTGTATAGTCAGCTCTCCGTCTTCGTCAGCCGTAATCATTGCCGTGAGCGTCGCCGTTTCCACGTCCGCGGTCAGCTCGTCCAAGGTAGCATTGGTTATCATGTACTGGATGTCAAACTCCTCGTCGCCCACCGTCAGTGTGGCTGTCTCCCACTCGCCGGCAGGAGGTGTTGTCGGCGGCGTAGTCGGCGGGGCCTCGTCCTGAACGCAGACCACCTGGCCGCGGATTTCGCCGTCAGGGTTTGCCTCGGTGTGGATGTTGATGTACATCATACCGTCAAGCAGCTGCGATGCCTGGTCTGCAGACAGCGTTGCCGTGCCGTTCATCGGAGAGGCCAGCCCAGAGATTTCCCCGATGTTTATCTGCACTCCGGTGTTGTTTCCAGCAGCCGCTGGCCCGTGAAAGTGTGCCGCCGTGGCGTTTCCGGTCAGGCCGGAGAATTCAATGTTCCACGACAGCTCGTTGCTCGTTGAATCAAATGTCACATCCGCCGTCCCGGTCCCTTGTGTGGTGACCGGGGGCACTTCTTGCGACCCATCAATAGGCGTTTCGCATGTAAAAGTTTCCGCATATGCCGGTGTCGCTTTAGTCGAGATTATTCCAACCAGGAGGACAAGTCCTAGCAGTATTGTTAATCCTTTGACGCGCATCAAAGCCAAGTTGTGATTTTTTACTATTAAGGCTTATTAGCTGATCTTCTATGCGCCTAGTTCTATAATCTTGACGCGACATCAGAAATGCGGCGTCAGGTCATGCGCGAGACAATGACGCCTGCGCCTGCCGACACCAGCCCTCCGACCAGTATCACAAACCCGACGACTGCCCAGTTGATGACGGGCCAGTCGATCTCTGGCCATGCAATGACAGGGAACTGTATGTTAGATACACTCAGGGCGTAAAAGCCCGCTGCCATGAGAAAGACTCCTCCGACGATAAGTGCCGTTACTTTGAACATCTCCTTTTCCCCTGCCGACTGTCTTCATTGGCCCTTAAGGGAGATAAAGCTGGAAATAGTTGATCCAGAGCTCGAACTAGTCAAACATCAGATTTTTCCGGAAAAATGGCTCAGAGTGCAAAACACATCATTGGGTATCAGTTCCGTCTAGACTCCTCATCGCCGCATTTCTAGGTTCAAGGCGGTATTTGGTGTTTCCCCGCTCTGCTTTTATTGGGCGCCGTACCAGCATGCACACGTGGTAAAGAAGACCGTCTGATGCACGGGTTACTTTGTCGTGAATACCTTTATTGCACACAATGTCTGTGTCCAAAGTGTCTTGGTTAAGAAGACAGTTTACGGCCGGTGCCCCAAATGCAAGGCAAAGAGCGACCTTGTCGTCATGTCCGGCGACCCGGGGCGCGAGAAGTTCAAGTGCAACCAGTGCTACCACGTTTTTGGGATGGACGAGCTCTGATC
>NZ_JBOGQF010000220.1:0-1708 GCF_050748925.1 Nitrososphaera sp. | reverse complement strand
ATGGACCAGGGAGAACCCGGCGTGGATTATAACGAGCCCAACCTGAACCCGTTGACCTGCGACATTTGCAAGAAGGATTTTGACAGCCTTGACAAGCTGGGCGAACACCAGAAAGTAGAGCACGACATGTAGTCATGCGTACCTTTCAATGCCGCGGTGGATATCGAGGGCAGACGTGACCTTGAGCATGATGTAATCCGCGTTGGCAGAGCGGGTGAGGACAAGGCCGACGAACCCCTTTGACGGAACCTGCACAATTATCAACTTGGCAAAGTCGTGATCCACAGTCATGCACCTTGTCTTTCCGAATGAGTCGTCTACAAGCTCGGCGATGCCAAACATTATCGCGGCCCACACGCTTGCGCCCCTCTGCATCTTGTCAGGCACTACAAACCGCTCGTTGAAAGCGCTGGTTGAAGAAGCCTCTACTAGGTTAAAGTCAGCATCCATCAGGCTGACTGCCAGGATGTTTTCATCCTGTGAAAGTAAAAACTCGGATGTTAATGGTCCCATGTCTCAGGTAGAGTGTGGCGTTTTCTATTTATCGGTTCAGGAATTACCTTCTATAATCATGGTATACTGTACATCTTTATTTTCTAATGCCGTGACCGTCTATAGCCTGGTGCCTGTTGCTACCAGAACGTCCCAGGGAAAGTCTACCGTGCCATTGCGGGTAAAAGGCTCTGCCCTTTCTTTTGCCTCTTTTCTTATCGCTGCAACAACCTCGTCTCCTTTCGCCTCTATCCTGGAGCGCATCGAGGCTGCAGTGGTGGACATGTAGTCAGACCAATAGTCGTCAAAAGTGCCCGCGTTATAGCTAAAGACGAATTTTTTGACTGCGACGTCGACAAAGCCTGCAGACGCCAGCAGCCGCTCAAGGTCTGCAGGCTCGCCGAAGCGGTGCACGGTCGGCGTCCCGTCGGGCCTGATGTCTGGGATGTGCCTCAGCACCGGCCCCATTATTGTGCTGAAATACGGTACGCCCCTGGCAGTCCCGTGCACGGCGACGGCAAGCCTGCCGCCATTTTTCAAGAGCGAGGCGACCTGCCCAATCACCCTTGCAGGCTCGGGGAAAAACATGAGCGCGTACTGGCACAGCACCCTGTCAAATTTCGTGGCGAGGCCGATGCTTTCTGCGTCCATCTCTGCGAAATGGCCGGCCGGGACGCCTGCCTTTGCTATGTCTAGCGCCCCTCTTGAAAAATCGATGCCGACGAGCGCGCCAGAAGGCCCGAGGCGCGCCGCGACCTGCGCTGAAACTGCGCCAGTGCCGCAGGCCAGGTCAAGCACGCTGTGGCCTTCTTTTACGCCTGCTGCCGCCACGAGCTCTCTGGTAGACTGGAAAGGCCCGCGCTCGGCGCCGGCCCACTCGTTGTGGTAATCCGAGGCGACTTTGTTCCAGTTGTCAATCGCGCCCTGCTTGTACTTGACCGGGTCGTACACAGACAAAACTTTTAATGCCTTACTAATTAATCATGTCGTGTTGAAGGAATTTCGCCTTCTTTTGACATGCGCGGTCTGCGGCGACTCGTTTGATTCCAATTATCGCCTGATGAAGCACATGAGCAAGAGCCACCCTGAACAGGAAAAAGGGGGATGGGTCGGGGGCGAAGGCGAGCACAACTGCAGCTGCGGCGGCCACATGCACGGCGACCCTCAGTGACGGCCTTGGCAGCAGAAAAACTGTTTTTCATTTACGTGGCAAGAA
>NZ_JBOGQF010000219.1:0-1722 GCF_050748925.1 Nitrososphaera sp. | reverse complement strand
CGTTGAAATAGAGTGGTGTAGCTTTGATAGCGCAGTCAGTCGCGCAACCTGACGGCCAGCTGGTCAGGCGTCGCCACACGTTCGTGCCGGTCTCAAATGTCGTGACGGGTGCGACGTCTGCCTTTGGCGCGCCGTCCTTTAGATATTGGGCAAGAAACGGAGCCAGCATTTCTCGTCTGAAGGTCATAGAGGTGTCAACGCGCATGAAGAATTGACCCCTTTTCACTCACCAAGAATTGACCCCCCAGGGGCAAAAAAAGAGACAGGGTTAGGTCATGG
Organism: Nitrososphaera sp.; assembly: GCF_050748925.1. GTDB lineage: Archaea > Thermoproteota > Nitrososphaeria > Nitrososphaerales > Nitrososphaeraceae > Nitrososphaera. Next base: position 1,443 of record NZ_JBOGQF010000219.1, on the reverse strand, counting down.
CAGTCTCCTCCTTTGCAGCAGGAGTGGGTTGAGCTGTTAGTGCAGAAGTATCGAGCAAAGCATCCAGCGTGGAGCGAGCGGCCTGACGTTTTTCTTTCAAGCGGAAGCTCTCACCGCGAATATTAATGACGGTGCAGCGATGGAGCAGACGGTCGAGGGCGGCAGAGGCCATGATGGCATCGCCGGCAAAGACTTCAGCCCAGTCACTGAAAGCTTTGTTGGAAGTAAGGATGATGGCGCTGTTGTTGTCGTAGCGCTGGGAGATCACCTGGAAGAAGAGACTGGCCTGCGTCTGGTCTAACTGCAAGTACCCCACTTCATCGATGATCAAAAGTTTAGGACGCGTCATGTTATGCAGCTCGCGATGAAGTTTGTTCTCGGCCAGGGCTTTGGATAAACGGCGCGTCATTTCGATTGCGGTAGTGAAGTAAACGCGATGACCGGCTTCGGCAGTAAGCAAGCCGAGGGCGATGGCCAGATGCGTTTTGCCTACTCCTGGGGGGCCGAGAAAGACCAGGCTGCGACCATCGTGCAGGAAACGACAGGTAGCGAGTTCATCGATGAGGCGGCGATCGACTCCTGGCTGGGCCGCATAATCGAAGTCCTCGAGCCGTTTGCGATAAGGAAAGCGGGCGAACTGCAGATTGAGGCGCACGGTGCGGCGATGACGCTCCTGGAGTTCCGCCTCGAGCAGGTAGCCGAGGAAATGGGAATAGGACCAGCTCTGGGCCGCCGCTTGTTGGGAAGCGGAGTCCAGTTGGGCCAGAGCGGTAGTCAGTTTCAATTGTTCGAGGGCGGCCGGGGCTTTTTGTTCGTAAGTGATGCTCATCGGGTCACCTCCAGGCCGGCAGTTTGGTCATAGGCAGCTAAAGGAGTAACAGCCACCGCGTCGCTGAAGCTAAGTTGCCAATGAGGCGCGGCGGGAACTGGTTTTTGTAACGAGAGTTGCCAGAGCGCTGCGAGGTGTTCTGGTTGCACGATGGAGGAGTCAGGCTGGGTGGCGCGCTGGTGCTCGGCGATGATCAAGTCACCACTACGAATGACAATCTTTTGCTGGTCAGCTTCAACGAAGACGGGCTTACCAGCATGTTGGGGCGGGATGGAATAACGGCTGCGCTCAAAGCGCACAGTGGCATCCCAACCAGCCTGGCGCGGTACTTGTTGGCCTACTAAGTAAGGCGCGATGGCCCTGACGCTGGTCAACTCTTCCTGCGCAAATAGATCCACAGGTCGCCGTTTAGTAGTGGCCTGGAGACGCACATTGGCAGTCTGGTTCAGCCAGTGCAAAGCCTGCGCATTGAGGTCGTCGAAGCCGGCGAAAGAACGGCCGTTGAGAAAGTTGTCTTTCACATAATCGACAATGCGTTCCACTTTGCCTTTGGTGCGGGGCCGATAAGGCTGATGCGTTTTCGGCGTGAAGCCGTAATGGTTAGCAAAGTCGAG
>NZ_JBOGQF010000218.1:0-1763 GCF_050748925.1 Nitrososphaera sp. | reverse complement strand
TTGTAAGAGTGCTTGCATGTAGTTATCCCTAAGCACGGTCGGGTTATTATAGTTACGAGTCTGTCCAGTTATTATGCATTAACCTCACGGTTTACGCATTTATTGCAAGAAAATTTCCACTATTGCTCAGACGCCAAGGATCTGTTTCAAGAGGGCGCGGTAATCGACCTTCTCTTTCTTGCTTCCCGGAGACGGGAGCTCAAATATGAGCGGGATCGGCCTCTTTGCCCTCAGGTTCGTAAGCTGGGTGCGGATGTCCTTGCCAATGTCGTCGCTCAGGAGAACGAGGCCAACATCGCTTGTGTCGCCCATCCTGTTTATCTCGGTAAGCGCCTCGGCAGAAGACTCGACCTTGACGCCCTTGACACCTGCAAGCTGGAAGCTGGTGACAAAGACGCGGCTCCCGATGGCAATTATTCGCATTCCTGCGGCGATTAGCGCATGTCCCTTTTTAATCCTTTTGAGATAGAGGGGCTTGGACTGCACATCCTTGCAGCGCTTTTGCATGACTTACCGGCCAATGCAGAGCGACAGTATTTTCTGTATTTCAGAGCAGCGGGCGGAGAGTGCTACGGCAAGGCTCTAGTAACATGATTGCGCGTATATCATAGATATTGATAACATGCTGTTTGAAGAGCTGCTAAAGCATACCCCTGAGTTGTGTGTGAAAACCGGCCAAATTTTTTGTTGGAACAGGGATTGGCCCACCGTCTTTACCACTGTGGCGGTTATTGCAGCAGTTGCGGTAGGCGTAGCCTTGTGGAAGATATACGCGAGGCGCAAAAGAAAGTGACACGGCTAAAGCCACTACTGCAAAGTAAATTAACGCGGCACGATATTAACAGACAGACATGTTCTCCTGCACGTTCTGCGGCGCACAAGAGGAGGTAGTAGTGGCCTGTCCAAACTGCGGCCAGATGTACTGCGGAGTATGCTACCCTGCGCATACCAAGATAGAAAAGAACATGACTTGGTCACCAATCCAGTTTTTCAAGGATGCAGAAGACATTTACCAAACAGCGCCAACTCCACAAGCCAGGAGAATCCAAATGGCACGCCAGATGCGCGAGAAATACGAGAGGAAACTTGCTACGCGGCTAAAAGACACTGAAGGCACGCCCACACCGGCAGCAACTACGCCAAAAATATATCGCGGTGGTGGCGGAAGCCCTGACGAGCCGCCGGAAGGTGCGGGCGCTCCAAACAGGCCGAAAATAGAAGTACGGGGATAATTCTTAAGATAGAAAACGACTTATACACCGCCACCTTGCAAAACAGTTGAATTGGCAGCTTCAAAACCGATGTTTCTGATGATGATGATAGCGTGCTTTGCCTCCGGCGCCCTTGCCATCCTTTTGGCATTTGTAGGCGGGAGGACGTTCCTGCTCTACTCAATACCGGGGTTTGTCATCGGCGCCTTTTTTGCGTTCAAGTACGCGACCTATGACAGGAAGAAGGCCAGACAGGAAGAGCACAAACGGAAAAGAAACAGGCACTAGCCCGACACGAGTATGTATATGACTATGGCCCCAAGCCCTGCAAACAGAAGCAGGGTCGCCTTCCACATCCCCCTGCTGGCCTGGTCGCTGATGTCCCACATGCCCCCGCGGATGTCCGGAGCAGGCCGGTACTGGCGCTTTATCTCTTCATAGCTGTAAAAGCGGGTAAAGTCGGCAGAAGGCGTCCACTGCGAGCCGGCCGTGCCGGCAGGGCTTGCCTCGTACTTTAAGCGCGCCTGCTCGTCTGACAGGACTTCGTACGCC
>NZ_JBOGQF010000217.1:0-1764 GCF_050748925.1 Nitrososphaera sp. | reverse complement strand
GTCCCAGGCAGACACCCTCTACATCAGCGTGGTTATCAAGGGCGCCGCGACGCTGGTGCAGGACAACCGCGAAAAGGCGATGGCGCTCAACGCGCTCATGGAAAAATACCAAAAGGAGGGCAGGTATGAAAAACTGGACGAGCACATGCCGGCCGTGCACGAAGTGGCAGTCATCAAGGTTGTGCCGGACGACATGCGCGGAAAATACAAGACAGGCCAGCACTGGTCGAGGCCGTACCGGCTGAAAATCGCGCAGCAGATAATCGACAGGGAAGGCCCTGAAAATGCCCGGCCAATACTTGCGGTGATCGGCGTCAGCCTTCAGGACGGCGCCCTTGCAGTTGAGCAAGACCCGGAGATGTGACCATGCCCTGCCCCGTCCACACTGACTTTTTTGACGACAATTGCCCCGAATGCAGGCAGGAGTACATGGAGATGAAGGGCGCAAACGAGCCCGCCGTCGAGCAAGGCAAGTACAAAGAGTTTACAGAAGAGCGGGCGAAAAAGCTGTACGAGCAAGTCATGCTCCAGTACCTAAAGGCTGGGGCGACGGAAGCAGACGCTGCCGGCAAGGCAAAGGCAGTGGTGCGCAAGCAGTGCGCGATCCGGGACATGCCCTGCTGGCCGTGGCTTTAGGCGGCTATCCTCTTTTTCTTGTTGCCTGCCGGGAATATCATCTGCCCGACTTCTTTGTACATTTTCAAAAAGTGCCTGCCCTTTTCCGTCGTGTAGTACTCCTTCTCCTCTTCCACGTACTGCAGCAGGCCGCCATCCAGCAAGAGCTCGAGGTATTCCTTGAGCTGGGGGAATGACAGGAACGCCCTGTACATTATCCTTGTCTTTATCGCCCCTCCCTGGGCTATATCAAGGATGGCAGCCGCGATATCCATCCTGCTCCTATACTTCACGGTGTCTGTCTGGCAATCATCAGTTAAATGTGTGTTCTAATAAAAATGCAGAAGAAAATTCTGTTAGATTATTCTACGTCGACCTTTTCCGTGCGGGATTTGTGCTTGGACTCCTGCTCGTCGAGCTTTTTCAGCTCTGACTGCAGGAACTGGCGGTACTTGCTGCGGTCCTCCCTGCTTATTGCGTCAGGATTCGAGCTTATGGCGGTGCCGATGGTGATCACCCTGTCTATGAGGTCGGTGGCCAGCGCCTTGCCGATGGTCCCTACGCGCAGCATGACGTCGAGCTGCTTTTGCACCACGCCGTTGAGGGTCTCAAGGTCGCCTATGATGGACAGGCCCTTTTTGGTGATAGAGTACCTGGAATTGTCGTCCTCGACCACAAGGCCGTCGTCAAGCAGCCTTCCCAGCAGCGGGTAGATGAGGCCCGGAGATGGCTTCCACCTGCCCTCCGTCTGCGCTGTCGCCTTGTCGATAATCTCCTTGCCTGTCATCGGCTTTTCCTTCAAGAGCGTCAGTATGTAGTGGCGCGAAAACCCCCTTGGTATGGCGCTTCCTACCCTTGCAAGCCATTCACTTATCATATCTCTAGTGATATCGCCTGCGATATATCAAGATATCGCTAGCGATACTAATACTGAAAAAGCACAAGTTCTGTTGCAAAGACGGGAGCCTTTTCAATCTATTGCACGCCAGGCGTTTTTGTTGCATATCGGCAGCTAGTAGATAAGCCAAAATACTTCATTCTTTAGTCGGCTTATGTTTGTTGGATTTTCTCAGCCTATTTGGGCTCGGCATTGGCGCATTTGTAGCCACCAACATCGACGACTTGTTTATTCTTATGGCGTTCTTTGCC
>NZ_JBOGQF010000216.1:0-1785 GCF_050748925.1 Nitrososphaera sp. | reverse complement strand
GGTATACAATGCTGCTCATCGGGATTGGCTTCAGGATTGCATCGCCACTGACGTTTACAGTCTGGCCCCTACCGAGACCTGGACCCACGTGCTCGACGTTAAGCTGCGTATGTACGTGGTATGTTCCTGGTTCAAGTGCCTTTACAGTGATTGAGTACGGGACTGTTGCACCTGCCGGGATGTCGAAAATGTTTCCTGGTGGATCTCTGGCCAAGAACTCCCATCTGTTGCCAGCGTTTTCAGATTCGCTGAACAGAGAGAGCCAGCCCCTGAGTTCCCTGTTGACCAAGCTTTTCATCTCGCCAGTTACGGTAAGCTCTTCGCCAGTAGTTAAGGTGTTGTCAGAGAACTGCTCGTTGTCGATTCTGATGAATCTAGACTGCAGCTGTGCCTGCACACCGTGCGCGTCAGCGCTCGGCAGGTAGGCTACTACGGCGGACAGCACCATGACTGTTGCAAGAGCCGTTACGACCAAAGTCTTGCTTTGCATCATATCCCTCTATCTTAGCCATAGCAGAAGGAAGATGGATATATACTTTTTTGCCCCCGCCGAGCACGCCCAATACTAATTAGTAGCCGGCTTGCACAAGGAGATGAAACTTGGCAGACGACAGCAAGCTTGCACTCTCGGCCATCGAAGACATCGGGCCGGCCACGGAAAAGCGCCTGAAAGAGGCGGGCTTTCGCTCCATCAAGGACCTGCTGGTCCGCGGCCCCGTCGACGTTGCGGAGGCCACGGGGATGGAGATGGACGAGTGTGTCGAGATATGCAATAAAGCTAGGCTGGCGCTGCAGGAACTGGGCGTCATCGACCGCAGTTTCGTGAGCGCCACGAGCCTGTACGAAAAGAGGCGCGAAGGCGAGCGCATATCGGCAGGGGGGCGGAACTTTGACGACCTGCTCGGAGGCGGCGTGGAAACCAAGGCAGTGACGGAGGTGTATGGCGAGTTTGGCACCGGCAAGACGCAACTGTGCCACACGCTCTGCGTGCTGGTGCAGCAGGAAAAAAAGGCAGGCGGGCTTGCAGGCAGGGCGATCTACGTCGATACTGAAAACACGTTTCGGCCAGAGCGCATCGTATCGATTGCAAAGGCGCGGGGGCTTGACGCCGACAAGGCGCTGGCCGGCATCATCGTCGCCAAGGCGTACAACAGCGCCCACCAGGAGCTGATAATAGAAGAGACGGGTCCTGTCATCGAGGAAAACGGGATAAAGCTGGTGGTAGTCGATTCTGCCGTGGCGCACTATCGCGCCGAGTTCCTAGGCAGGGCGACCTTGTCAGAGCGGCAGCAGCGGCTGAACAAGTTCATGCACATCCTGGTGAGGCTGGCAGAGACTTATGAAGTCGCAGTAGTCGTCACGAACCAGATACAGTCCTCGCCGGACGCATACTTTGGCGACTCTGCCCGGCCGACGGGGGGCAACGTCGTGGCGCACACCTCGACTTACCGCATATACCTGAAGCGCTCGTCGGGCAAGAACAGGATAGCGAGGATGGTCGACAGCCCGTACCACGCCGAGCGGGAGGTTTTGTTTACGCTTGCCGACAGGGGCATAGCCGACGTGGACGGCTAGGATGACTTAAATTAAGGCAGGGGCGCTCAAATCCAATATGCCACGTTCGCACGGTACACGCAGAAAGGCCCGCTCTATACTGACAAAGGACAACGTAGTCAGGGGCATATCTTACCTGCTTCACGATCACAAGGTTGGAGACAAAGTTATCATTGACATTGACCCGCGAGAGCACGACACCATGCCTCACAGGCGCTTCCACGGCAGGAT
>NZ_JBOGQF010000215.1:0-1788 GCF_050748925.1 Nitrososphaera sp. | reverse complement strand
TACGCGAAGTGAACACCAAGCGATAGAGTTACAGTCAAATAGAGGAGATACAGTCGTGTTGGTGGTTAGCCCGGTCGTCTAGTGGCCAATCTCCAAGTAGGGCTAGGGATTTCAGGCTCTGGATCTCATAGAGAAAAGAAACCTGGAGACAGCAGTTCGAATCTGCTCCGGGCTACCATTCTTTTCCTTACGGCCTCGGGCCCGCGTTCGCTATCTCTTTTGACACCGTGCCAAACTTTTCAAAGTTCTTGGCAAACAGCGCCGCAAGCCTCTTGGCCGCCGCGTCGTACCTGTCCTTGTCGTTCCAGGTGTTCCGCGGGTCGAGCACCTCGTCAGGAACCCCGGGGCACGACACCGGCATGTCGATGTTAAAGACGGCGTGGCGCTTGACCGGCACCTTGTCGATTTCGCCCGCAAGCGCCGCCGTGACCATAGCCCTCGTGTGTGGAAGGTTCATGCGCTTGCCTATCCCGTAGGGCCCGCCGGTCCACCCCGTATTGATGAGGTAGACGCGGGTGCCGTGCTCGTCCATCTTTTTGCCAAGTAGTTTCGCATAGTTTTGCGCGTGCAGCGGCATAAAGGGGCCGCCAAAGCACTGCGAGAAGGTCTCTTTTGGCTCCGTTATCCCCCGCTCGGTGCCTGCAAGCTTGCTGGTGTAGCCGGACATAAAGTGATACATCGCGCCTTCCTTGCTCAGCTTTGCAATCGGCGGCATTACGCCAAACGCGTCTGCCGTCAAAAAGATGATGACCTTGGGGTGGCCGGCGGTGCTTGGGATGATGGCGCCTTCGATAAAGTCAAGGGGATACACGACGCGCGTGTTCTCGGTCAGGCTGCCGTCGGAAAAGTCGGGGTCGCGCGTGCCGTCCAGCACGACGTTTTCCATGAGCGAGCCAAAGCGTATAGCGTTCCATATCTGCGGCTCGTGCTCCTGTTTCAGGTTGATGCACTTGGCGTAGCAGCCGCCCTCAAAGTTAAAGACGCCGCTGTCTGACCAGCCGTGCTCGTCGTCCCCTACCAGCCTGCGCGCGGGGTCTGCCGAAAGCGTCGTCTTGCCGGTCCCCGACAGGCCGAAAAAGAGCGCGACGTCGCCCTCGCCGCCGACGTTTGCGGAGCAGTGCATCGGGAACACGTCCTTTCTCGGCAGGAGAAAGTTCATTATCGAAAACATTGCCTTTTTTATCTCGCCGGCGTACGAAGTCGAGCCGATGAGCACAATCCTCTGCTTGAAATTGATGATGATAAAAGTCTCTGTCCGCGTGCCGTCGGCAGCAGGGCTGGCGGCAAAGTCGTCGCAGGAGATGAGCGTAAACTCGGGCTTGTGGCTTTCAAGTTCTTCCGGCGTCGGGCGGATGAAAATCTGTTTCGCAAACAGGTTGTGCCATGCGCGGTTGTTGATGACCCGTACCGGCAGCCGGTTGTCAGGGTCGGCCCCCACGTAGCCGTCAAAGACAAACATCTCTTTTTCCTCGATGTGCTTTTTCATCCTGCGGAATATCCTGTCAAAATTTTCTTCAGATATCGGCTTGTTGACCTTGCCCCAGTCGACTGCGCCGTGCGTTATCTCGTCGTCGACAATGTACTTGTCGTCCGGCGACCTGCCGGTGAACTTGCCGGTCTTGACAGAGAGCGATCCCGTCGATGAAAGCACGCCTTCCTTTATTTCAAGTATCATCTCGACGAGTGTCGGCACTGAAAGGTTTTTGTGGGCATTGACGAGCTTGATGTCCAACGCTTCAAGCTCCATCACAGGTCTTTTTATGTCTAACACTTTCAGCCTCTATCAGC
>NZ_JBOGQF010000214.1:0-1848 GCF_050748925.1 Nitrososphaera sp. | reverse complement strand
GTATAGTACCTGTCGCAAAACGCCTTCAGCTCCTTTATGTCGCCTGCTTCCCTGTCGCGGGGCGGCCGCCTGAAAACCGACGGGATCGGGAGCACGCTCACCGGCGGGGTCGCAAGGATGAACTTGTTTGCGTGCTTGCTGTACCTCGCCACCTTGCTTGCAATCCTGGCGGCATAGTAGGAGAGCGGGTCAAGCGCGTGCTCGGGCGGTATGAACCCCGTCTCTATCTCGACTATGGCCGCGCCGTCGCCCTTTGTCGCATGCACGTCGCACACCAGTATGTCGGTCAGCTGCTTTTCGACGTCCACGGTATAGCCGTCGCGTATCAAGTGCTTGGCGCACACAAGCTCCATCGCCGAGTGGTTTATCTTGACAAGGTTTTTGCTGTAGAGGTCTATGAGCCTGTTTCTGACAAAGTCGAGCCGCTCGACATTTTCCGCCGGCTCGCCTCTGGACATTTTGCTGGCAAGGGCCGTGACGTCTTCTGTAAAACTCTCTAGATCCAAGCCTCGGTTTTAGTAAACGCGTGTGGCTTTAAAGATTGTTCGCTGCCGTCCGGCGATTGAACGATTATTCTGTCAAATTTCCTACTAAGCCTTTTATAGTGCATGACAGGCAATTTGAGGGTCACTATTTGCCTGAACCGGAGACTACTACCCTTGATGGCGCCCGGCTAGGGGTAGTCCTTGACAAGACGCTCAGGATGTTTGTGGACGCGGGCAAGCAGTACATTATGGACGACCTTGCCAGCCACGGGATAAAGTTTGACAAGGACTCGCGCTACTCGCTAGAGCAGGTCCGCAAGGCGCTTTCGATAATAGGCAACGACGGCGCGTCGCTCGTAATCGACAGAGTGCGCAAAGAAATGGGCCTCGCCTAGGCCTTGATCACGTTTTTGGACGCAAGCCTGATGTCTTCCGGCTTGATTGTCTTTCTCCCTGCGTGGATGGAAAGCTCGACTGCCTGCCTTGACACCCTCTCTGCGGCCTCCTCGAGCACCTTGCGGAGCTCATCTGCTGCGTCGTCGCTGACCCTCTCTGCGCCGGACTTTTTCATTATGCGGTGCATGGCCGCGAGGCCAAACTCTGGACCTGAAGACATCACCTGTAGGGCTGCGCCCGGCGATTAAAAGTTTATTTTCGCTTTGCACTCATTTCTGGCAGTTGCTCTGCGACGCGCACGTCCACCTGACGGACAGCGAATACTCGCCTTACATTGGCCACGTGATAGCGTCGCTGCGCGCCATGGGCATAGTAGCGTGCTCTGTCACCGTCGACACCGCGACAACCCTGAACAGCTTTGGCCTGTTCAATTCCTCGCGCGACGCAGTAAGGCAGTTTGTGGGGATACATCCCGAGTTTGCCGCAAGCGAAGATCTCGAAAAATTCACAGAAGTCTTCAAAAGCAACATCGGGGCGGTAGACGGCGTGGGCGAGATTGGCCTCGACGGCACCTACGAGGCCGAGAGGGGCATCCCCTATGGGAGGCAAAAGAAAGTGTTCCACTCTATGCTTTCTCTTGCCGAGTCTGCAAACAAGCCAGTCTCTATACATTCAAGGCGCGCCCTTGACGACATACTGGAGATACTGCCTTCATACAAGATCAAAAGCGCCCTCCTGCACTGGTTTGCAGGCAGCAAAAAGCAGCTGGCAAGGTCGATGGACATGGGGCTGTACGTCTCTTACGGGCCTGCGCTCGTCTACTCGGACGACAAAAAGGTCATGCTGAAAAACACGAGGCAGGACAGATTCCTGGTAGAGACGGACGGGCCGGTGCGCTACTCGCACTGCTTTGAGAACAAGCCTGCGCTGCCCAGCTCGTTTCTTGCAAGCGTCGTAGCCTCTGCTG
>NZ_JBOGQF010000213.1:0-1875 GCF_050748925.1 Nitrososphaera sp. | reverse complement strand
AGAGGCCGTGTGCCACTCGCTGTGCGAGGTGATAGAGCGCGACGCTATGAGCATCGCGGAACTGCGCGCAAGCGCCATACCATTCCACGTATTGCGCACAATCGTCCATTCGCTAAACGCCGCCGGCATCCAGGCGCCGCCGGTCCAGTCAGACAGGTTTGTAGACGACCCCGGCGTGTTTCCAGACGTAGACATCTCTGGCGTCGAGTTTGCGCCGGTGCAGGACCTGCTTGAGCATTTCGAGAAGGCGGGCATACCTCTCATCATAAAGGACATCACGTCAGACATCGGCGTGCCGACTTTTAACGCCAGCAGCATCGAGTGGGTGACGCACGACTATGGCTACCTCGCAGAGGGCCACGGCACGCACCCCGACGCAAGGATTGCTCTTTTGCGCGCAATAACAGAGGTGTCGCAGACGCGCGCGGCCAACATCCAGGGCGCCCGCGACGACCTGCGCAAGATACGGTACGGCGAGAACAACACCGACGACAAGCGGGCATGGCAGTTCATGCCGTCCACAAGAAAGATAAAATTCTCGGAGGTCAAGACGTATTTTCACAAAGACATTCTCGACGACGTCAAGTTCATACTGTCAAGGCTAAAGGCAGTGGATCTGGGTCGCGTAGTAATAGTCGACCTGACAAACCCGGACCTCGGCGTGCCGGTGGTGAGGGCCATAGTGCCGGGGCTGGAAACTTTCAAGATAACAAAGTCGGTGATGGGCATGCGGGCAAAGGCGTGTTTCAAGCAATGGCAAAGCCGGTGATCTTTCTCGGCCCGTCGCTGAGCCACGAGAGAGCTCGGCAGATATTCCCGGGCGCAGATTACAGGCCGCCGGCAAAGAAAGGCGACCTCTTGCGGCTGGCAGCCGGCGACGCCACGATGGTCGGCCTCGTGGACGGCGTCTTTTTGCAGGACTATCCCCCCACGCCCATCGAGGTTTACCAGCTGGCAAGGAAGCAAGGCGTCACGCTTGCAGGCGCCGCAAGCCTCGGCGCTCTGCGCGCGGTGGAACTGGAAAAATTCGGCATGATAGGCATCGGGCGCGTGTTTGAATTGTACAAGACCGGCAGGATAGACGCGGACGACGAAGTCGCCGTGACGTTTGGCGACGGCGACTTTCGGCTCCAGTCAGAGGCGATGATAGACATACGCTACAACCTGTACCTCGCGCACAAAAAGGGCGTCATCAGCAGGGAGGCCAAGAAAACAATGGCAAAGGTAGCAAAGGCGATCTATTTTCCGCACCGCAACTATCCTGACATCATCGAGGAGGCCAGGCGGCTTCATCCGCAGCTGCACGAAGTAGAGGCGTTTGCCAGCTACATCCAGTCGAACAGAAAAAGCCTGAAGGAGATGGACGCGATAAAGCTCGTGGAATTTTTCAAGGCAAGGAGCTAATCTTAAATCATCTGCGCCACTTTTGGAGATTGTGAAGATATACACGAGGACGGGCGACAAGGGCGAGACCGGCCTCATCGGCGGCAGGCGCGTGAGCAAGGCCGACCAGAGGATAGTAGCCTACGGCTCAGTCGACGAGCTCAACTCCTCCATCGGCATGGCCGTATGCATGCTCGGGGCAGAAGAGGTCTTTGCGGACCTTGTCGGCATCCTCACAAAGGTGCAGAACGACCTTTTTGTCGTCGGCTCTGACCTGGCAGACCCGGACTACCCGGAGAGCAAGTACAGCACGCCCCGCGCCACCGAAGGCATGGCGTCAGAGCTGGAACCGGCCATCGATAAATTTGAAAAAGAGTTGCCCCCCATCACGTTCTTTATCCTGCCGGGCGGGAGCACCCAGGCGTCGATGCTCCACATCTGCAGGGGCGTGGCGAGGCGCGCAGAAACGATGGCCGTCGCGCTGGCAAGGAC
>NZ_JBOGQF010000212.1:0-1906 GCF_050748925.1 Nitrososphaera sp. | reverse complement strand
TTTTGCGACAGGTACTATACCAACCCACCGGTGGAAGAAGAAGACATACTGAACTCTCGGCTCCACATGATATACATCATCAACATCGACGCCGGCAGGGTCGCAGAGATGGACGTCGACTCGTACCTGGAGAGCGTGGGCGAGATGCTGTCAAAAGGGATGGCCGGGATCTAGGGTCTTTTGCCCCCGCAAAGGCCGCTTGCCCCTCGAAGCCGCCTTTACCGCGTCGCTCCCCTTTTCGATGGCGGCCTTGACTACCTTTAGCATGTTATCGTCCTTGGTGCCGGTCACGTAGACGATGTAGACAAAGGCGTGCTCCTTGCCCTCGGCCTTTCTCACGACCCTCCCTATCCTCTGCGCGACCTGGTTCATGTTAGACGTGCTGGCGATGATGATGGCGATGCCGACCTGCGGCACGTCGTACCCGATTTCAAGCGTGTGCACCGACAGTAGCGGAAAATAGTCGCGGCCCCAGCTCTGCAGGATCTCCTCCCTTTCCTGCCTGCGGACGCCGTTGTGGATTGTGCGGGCCGAAACGCCAGAGGCTTCAAGCATGTCATGCAATTGCTGTATCGAGTCGATGGTCTCTGAAAATATCATTATGCGCTCGCCGGGGTGGCTCTTTACGATTTCCACCGTGCGCAGCAGCTTTTGCCGCGTGGAACTCAATACTTCTTTTCTCTTGCGCACGGCGGCAAACCACGTCTTGGCCATCGACGCCCTTGCGCCCCCGCGCGCAAGTAACTTGGTCATCTTTATCGGGTCGTATGCCTGCAATTTTCTTGAAATGTCCTTTATCGACGCGCTCGTGTCGTCATAGATCTTTTGCTCCTCGTCGGTGAATTTCACCTGCTCCTCCTTTATGACTGGCTTGGCGAGCCTGCCGTCGCTGACTGCCTCCTTTATCATGTATTTTTTCACCGGAGGCGCCACGGTCAGTATCGTCTGGTATTTCGGGTCCTTTTCGTCGATGGTGGCAGTCAGTCCCAGTATCGCCTTTTTAGAGTCTTCGACAATGATGTCAAACACCTTGTCGTATTCCGACGCGGTCTCGCTCACGAGGTGGACCTCGTCGAGCACCACCATGTCTGCCTGCCGGACGAGGCCAAAGTTGTTGATGGCGCTCTGGTAGGTGCTTATCGTTATCTCTTTGGCGTCCTTGCGCTCGCCGTAATAGACGCCTATCGCGCTTTCGTCAATGCCGTAACTCAGCAGGCGTTTCACGTTCTGGTCGATGAGCACGATCCTCGGGACTAGAAATAGTATCCGAAACGTCTTTGACTTGCATAATTCTGCGGCGCGCCTTGCGCACTCCCATGCTATCTCGGTCTTGCCGGTGCCGGTGCTGAAAATGACAGAGCCCCTGCAGCCGTTGGCGACCCACGCCTCTGCCGCCTCTAGCTGGTCGCGCTTTAGCTCAAAGGGGAACCGCAGGCTCGCTATCGCGGAGGGCACGGCTGAACTGGAATGCACAGGACTAAAAAACCTTGTTTAGATATTGAGATACTCAAGAAAAGCCTTAACAGGCACTAACGAAAATGCATTTGGGTTTTCGTATTTTTGCCTTTTTCAAATGCGTAAAACGAATGCTAGAGGTGTAGTTCAACTCAAGAGCTAATTGTAGCAGGACATAATTTCTCAGGCTCCCAAAATTAAAATGATAAGGTGCCAAAAATAACATTCAGGATGGACGCCGATGGTTCGAATTTGGTCGGACCCATTCTATTCACGGGGTATAGATAAGGTCTGCAAATTTGTGATTTTACGTTGATTGACGAAGGGAAAAGAGTGGTTTTATTCTAGCTAACTGCTCGTCGTTCTTCATCCTTGTGTTTCTCCGATTGCATCCATATCTGCTCAAATATCGCGAGGGAAGCAAGAACAGTCGGCTCGCTATTAGAATATG
>NZ_JBOGQF010000211.1:0-1909 GCF_050748925.1 Nitrososphaera sp. | reverse complement strand
CCGCATCAGAGTTGATACTCGCGAACGGGACCTATGAATTCATGTTCACCGAGGCGGGAGAGTACCCGTACTACTGCAGCCTGCACCCCGCGATGGTCGGGACCGTAATGGTAGCCGGCGAGGGCGAAAGCGACGGCGGCGCAACGGGGGGAAATGAAGTAGAGGCTGAAATCGAAGGTAGCACCTACACTGTAATGGCTACTTCTGAGAGCCCTTCGTTACTTGAGGCCACAATCATGCCGGAACAAAAGATGGTCGGCATAGAGTTTGAAGACTCGGGCGACGTCGAGCTGACGCTGCCGACAGACCTGATAAGCGGCATCTCTGCGGTGACCACAAGCGGCGGCGACGATGTCGCATTCCAGCCAGGCACCTCGAATGCAACACACGCGACCATATCGTTCACGCTGCCTGAAGGCGAGACCTATGTCGACATCACCGGCGCGACTGTCGCACCAGAGTTTGGCGTCATAGCAGCGCTCGTGCTTGCAGGGTCGCTCGTGGCGGCTATCGGCTTTGCCCGCGTCAAGGGCAGCTCGCTGGGCTTTGGAAGGTTCTAGCCTTCCATCTCCTCTCTTTTTCTTTTAGCGATAATTTATTTATCCTGGCCGCCAACCGTAGACGATGGCAAAACTAGGCTTCTTTGCATTTGCTGCAATACTGTTGACTGGATTTGGATTTGCCAACGTTCCTGTCTATGCGCAAGACGGCATGATGCAATCGACTGATGACCTTGATATCTTGCTCGAGCCCACATGGGATGCAAATTCAACAAAGTTCAAGGTCAGTTTTCTGGAGCCGGGTACAGGCACCCTGCACCAGCACCAGGATTACAACTTTGTGATACTGCAGGACGGCAAAGAAGTATTCAATGCCGCAAAGCAGATCGGCCAGTCTGCGATACACAATGCCGAAGGGACGATCACCGTGCCCTACAAATTCCAGGAAAACGGCGACTATTTCGTGCAGGTATTGATTTACGGGCTGGGGCTTCCCGCCATTCCGAGGGATGACTCTGTGGAATTCTCAGTTAGCGTGACGCCCGAGTTTCCGGCTGGCGCGCTTGTCGCGGTCGCCGCAGTCGGGATAGGGGTAATAGCGGCGCGCAGAAAACTCTAGGCCCTGCGCAGCGCAACTACTGCAATCGCAATGCCTGCAACCCCTGCGCCGATGCCGACCATGCCAACAAGGTAGGCCCTGTCTGCCGATGCCCTGACCTCTGCTGCCGACTCGGCAGCGCTCTGCGCAGCATCCCTTGCGTCCTGCGAAGATCCCCTAGCTCCTTCCACCTGGGTCGTCAGGTCGGTTATCACGCCGCGCATCTGCTCGATAAAGTCTTCAGGCACGCCTTGGCCTCCATCGCCGGCCTCTGGAAAGTTGAGGCTGCGCGCGTCGCCGACGTCTTCTATCTCTACCACCCCGTCAAAGTCCTGGCCGGCGACGTCGCCCTTGATCTCGATGGAGTACTGGCCCAGCTGCGTCGGGATGATGTCAGCGCTGTAGGCGCCGGCCTCTTCGCCCGGCTTTATGTCCAGGACCTTGCTGATGCCGCCCTTTCTTATCGTGACTTCTGCGTTCTCAAACGCGTTGGTGGCCGGATCTCCGCCCTGTGTCACCTCTAGCACGATGGCGTTGGCCTGGCCCTGCAGCGGGGGCTCGACAGCCCAGCCGGCGACTATGGTGACGTCGCCCTGCTCTATCTCGCTGTGGGCGTACGCCGGCAGTACGGCGAACAATAACGGCAAAAGGGCGAGTCCAAGCGCAAGGGCGGTCTTCATGTATATTGAAAATTATCGCATAATCTTTATAACTTTTGGGAATTGTTCGGCCTTTGTACTACAAATCAAGCAAGAGTCAAATATGGTCCGGCGCATATCTGTGCCATCATGGCAGGCCGCGTTTTGCTCTT
>NZ_JBOGQF010000210.1:0-1921 GCF_050748925.1 Nitrososphaera sp. | reverse complement strand
GTTGAAATGCGTCAGATATTCCGTATAGTTTGCCTGCTTTGCATTGTCTGTAGAGCAATTTTTCATCCTGTCATATTCCTGGGCAGACAGGTAGCTGTTCTTCGGCCTTAGCCCATCCATGGTGACGAGTGGCTGGGCTGCAAATGTTGCGCTGAATGCAAATATGGAGCCTAAAAGAGTGGCTGCCATGGCAATAGCCAACAATAAAACAGATCGGCGAGTGAGTCCCATGAGAAAAATGAAGAAGCATATTATTTTAATCAATTGGAGTCTCGTTCGGCAAGATCTGTATTGGAAATAAAACAGTTGCAAAGATTCTGCAAAATTATTGTCTAATTTTATTGTGATATTGCAAGATAGGTTCCCAAATTTTATTAAAAAGCGTGAATACCGCCTTATCCTTTCTCTTTTTCGATCTAGTTCGGGCAATCAACCGGATGCAAAGACGGCCTCTGCCCAAAAAGTTAGGTGGGATTCTTACATGGCAAGGCTCTTGGCACAATGACCCATAATGCGATGAAGCAATGGATAATAAGAAAAGCCCGGCAATACGGGCATGTCGCAGCCTGCAAGAAAGAAGGCATTGACGGCTGCTGTTGTTTCCGCGGCCATTCTTGCTACTCTGTTTGTGCCGTTTCAAAAAGCTGGCGGGAACGGCTATGACAGCGTCGTCTCGCAGCTCGCCTTTACGGCTGCAGGCCCGGCGGTGACGGCAGCCGCAGCAGGCCTGACGGTAGACGCAGTAGACCTCTCGGGAAACCCCGTCCAGGGGGTCTGGACTACAATCCATTCAAGTAATGGGACGCTTGTCGGGTCGGGATATTCTCCACTTCCATTTGCAGGCAAGGCTGATGAATCGTACAAAGTGACAGTTGCAGACTATGACGGCAAGATATTCCACCATTGGAAAGATAACGACAGTACAGACAGGACCCGCACGATCCACTTTAGTTCGGCTTCGCCAGAGGAAAACATCACAACTATTACCGCAGTTTACAATACCGGCGACGCCCTGAGGGGCGTCACTCCGCTGAATTATACCGGAACTGAGGAGCAGCCGGACCTGACGGTGCACGCACTCACCACCGGCAACCAGACGCTGCACATGTATGCCATAATCGATCCCCAGTCCAGCAACTCGTCAGGGACGACGTACAAGGTGTACGCAGGCAATTACCAGGACAAGGTATTCGATAGATGGGAAGACGGCAGCACCGACAGCATCAGGACGCTTACTATATCAGACGATGAAACAATCACCGCATATTACCGCGCCGATGCCGCCGGGCCGGCCATCCACATGAATGACACGACCGTTTCGACCGGCCAGAGCGTACGGTCCGGCAGGCCCGCCCACGCCGAATACGTGACCCCGGCGTCGAGCCTTGTCGGAAAGCAGATAGACTCTATAACGATGACGCTAAAGAAATCAGGCCTGCCCACGGGGACGGCCGAGGTCGGCATCATCAATGAGAACCTGTCCATGAAGAACGTCTTTGCGACGCTTGACGTGTCCACGCTTTCTACGGCATATGAAGAATTCGAGTTTGCATCGTCTTCTCCGTATACGATAGCCGCCGGGGACAGGATAGGCATCAAGTATGCAGAGGGGACCAGCACGGTCAACATCTCTGTCATGCGCGACACCGATCCGGCGGATCCGTTCGACGGCCCCAATACCTACCACACACACTATACCACGTCGTGGTCAAACTTTTTGTCAAACGACCTCACGATGACTTTGAAGCTGGACTAGCGCATGACACCAGGCTTGACTAAGGCGAGGGTCGATAAAACACCATGCCAGAAGTAAGAAGGGACTTTTTCTTTCCAACGACCGAGCGCGCAGAAATCTCAGAGATCAAAGACGGCATCTACCGCATATCGGGATTCGTCAAAGAGTTCGGGATGACGTTCAACC
>NZ_JBOGQF010000209.1:0-1928 GCF_050748925.1 Nitrososphaera sp. | reverse complement strand
AGCTTAGACCCTTCAAGCGATCAGACCAACCTGCTGACGACCAAGGTCGGCATCGATGCGACTGCGACTTTGCTGAAGGCAAAGGAGAGATTCGAGATCGCCAGGATACCGGGCGAAGAAAAGATCAAGGCCGGCGATTATTTCCGGACAAGAGATTAAATAGCCTGCTCCCCTAAGGAATGGAGCCATGAAGGCTAACAATTATGCGATGAAAGATTGGCACCTTGAACATGTCGAAAAAGTAATTGTGCGCTTTGCAAAGGGCGTGGCCCCTGACGCTTCATCTTTTGAAAAACGAAACTACAAGAAATACAGCACCGTTTCAAGCTGCGCCAAGCAGATTGAATATGACATCAAGCATGGCGTGACTCACGAGGAAGTCATGGTCATGGTCAAAAAGGTCCGCCACGACAAGCAGTTCAAGGAACTGCAAAAGAACCCCGAAGCCCTGCAACGCCTCGACGAACTGGAGCGCCAGATTTGCGCGCCAAGAAAAGTGGTCGCGTCTTTCTTCTGAAATAGTTATATTGGCGACAGACGGGCAGTTTTTTGCCCGATGTCAGAATACCGCTTTACCGATGGCAACCTGCTCGTGCTGTACGCCGCCCACAAGGGCAAGGCGCCCGACGGCGGTCTGCCTGACTATGTCCACGAGCGCATAAAGCTCGGCCTTGAAACATACGGCATCATAATGAAGTCGAGGCCCGATCATCACAAGACGATGGTAATGATTGTAGGCGAGCAGGGGCCGTCAGAAAAGGTCAAGGAGGTGCTTGTCAAGGGCGGAGTAAAGCCCGACATTATCGCGATAGATTCCGATTCAAAGAACATTGCCCAGACGCTGGACAGCATCTATGACATGGTGAGCAAAAAGCCAAACCCGCCGATGATCTACTTTATCGGGTCCGTGTGGCTCCACGAGACCTTTAACGCGTCTGTCATCTCCAGCATGAAGAACGTCCGCGTCCAGTTTTACGGCGCGCTCGACCACAGGCCGGTGCACGAAGTCGAGGCAGAGAAAGCGACGGACGCGCCAAAGAAGGGCAAGGAGTACTACAAGCGCAAGGTCACCAATGTGGCCGTGGATACGCTACTGAACATAATCTTCCCCAACTGATAAGAATTAATACCCTCCGCGCTTGCGCTATTGCAAGTGCGGTCATCGTCTAGTTTGGTTAGGACGCTGGCCTTCCAAGCCCGCGACCCGGGACCCGTTTCTAAAAGGGATGGGCGGGAATTCGAATCCCGGTGACCGCACCTTTCAACCATTCAAGGGCCGACAGTTCGCGGTCAAGCTGCTGGAGCTCTGAAACCTCGCTGGCTTTGTTCATTGCGACTTCTTTTGCGTCCATGAGCGATTGGATGCCATCGGCCGACCTCGGGGCGTTTTCTATCGCAGATATCCACACTTGCGCCCTTTTCTTCACGGCAGGGTCGCCGTCCAGATGGTGCCTTTCATGGTCAAGGCGGGCCCGGATATACTCCTCCAGTTCCACGGCTTACAAATCCTGCCCTGCAGATTTAATAGAGCCAGCACTTTAGGGGGAGGGAGTATGCGTTAACATGTCATGATGTGCTACCACATTGTCCAGAGTTTGCCACAAGACACTGATTCAACCCAGGCAGCGCATCGTCCACACGCATGCACTTCAAGAATCTTTGCAGTGAAGACAGGGCAAGCATCACGAAAGAGAAAGTTGTTGGTGAAATGTCCGCCTCCAAGCCAGAATATTTCCAGGGTTTTGCGAGAATATATCAGAAAACCGCGTAATTATGTCATGAAGTGGAGAATATATAGATAATTGCACTTTATTACAGTATAATCATCGTCTTAATATCCAAGTTCCGCTATGCCCGAGTGAATGAATAGCAGGCAGGTGCTAAAGATAGACGATTGCAGCATAGAGCAGCTGTACGACCTCTTGGCT
>NZ_JBOGQF010000208.1:0-2034 GCF_050748925.1 Nitrososphaera sp. | reverse complement strand
GGACTGGGCGACAAAGACGATCAGCGAGGGCGAAGAGATGCTCAAAGACGTCTATGACGCAAGCAAGCCCGGCAAGCTGACGTCGTACGGCAAGGCCCAGCTGGCGTGCGGGACTGGCGTTTTCGATTCAGAGTGGATTATACTCGTCGAAGGCAGGGCAGACGTCATCAACCTGCTGAGGGCGGGCTATGACAACGCAATAGCCATCGAGGGCGCCAAGATCGACGAGACTGTCGTGAAGCTGTCGGAGGGCAAGAAGGTGATAGCCTTCCTTGACGGCGACAGAGCAGGCGACCTTATACTGAAAGAGCTGGCAGGCGTCGTCAAGATCGACAAGGTGTTGAGGGCGCCGACAGGCAGGGAAGTGGAAGAATGCACGCCGCTAGAGATATCCGAGATATTGAAAGATGCATACTCGTCAGAAGTCAAGCCTGAAGAACGGCCGCCTGCGCCCATGCAGGAAGAGCGCAACCACGGCCGCGACCGGGGCGGATACCGCGACAACGACCGCGGAGGCTACCGTGGACGCGACAGGGGCGGGTACAGGGACCGCGGAGGCTACCGTGGACGCGACAGGGGAGATCGAGATTACCGCGACCGTGACCGCAACGACTACCAGCAGCGGGACCAGAACCAAGAGTCTTACGCTCCTGCGCCAGCAGCTTCTGCGACTGCAGAGCCGGCGCCGACTCCTGGCGTCCCGTCTACTGCGGCCGCAAACGACGCGCCAGAAGTCCTGACGGCAATCCGGGACGTCTATCCGCAGATAAACGAGACTCTGGAGGCGGTGATACTTGACGGCTCTATGAAGCACCTGCTCAAGGTGCCGGTGTCAGAAGTGATCAAGAGGCTTGACTCTGCAGAAGGGGCCAAGTACCTCGTCATCGACGGCATCGTCACCCAGAGGCTCGTCGACGCGGCGGGCAAGGCAGGCATCGAGTACATCGTCGGGCACAGGACGACCGACGTGAAAAAGTCAGCCGAAGTCAAGGTCAGAACCTTTGGAGACGTGGGCATCTCGAACTAAATGCCAGAAATAAAACTCCAACACATACTGACTATGCTGCAGCTCCTGTCAAAGGGAGCGCGCCACAATTTTATCGAAGTGACCACTTCGGACCTTGGCAAGGACATCGCCCGGTCGCAGCAGGCCGCCTCCAAGCATCTTTTGGACCTTGAAACCTCGGGCTATATCGAGCGGGCGCGCCGTGGCCAGAAATTCGCGGTGCGCATCACCGACAAGGGCTATTCCGAGATACAGAGCCTGTTTGCGTCGCTAAAGTCGGCAATCGAGTCGGCTCCTGCAGTCATCGACTTTGAGGGCAGCGTCGTCTCGGGCATGGGGGAGGGCGCCTACTACATGTCCCTTGAGGGCTACAAAAAACAGTTCAGGGAAAAACTGGGTTACGAGCCGTACCCCGGGACGCTCAACATCCGGCTGACTGATCAGCTGTTCATGAACGCCCGGCGCGAGCTCGGCAGCCACCCGTCGATATTCGTTGACGGCTTTGGCGACGGCACGCGCACGTACGGGTGGGTAAAGTGCTACCGCGCCACGATAAACGGCACCGTGGACAATGCCGCCGTCCTGGTGCTGGAGCGCACGCACTATGACGATAGCATGCTTGAAGTCATCGCGCCAATGTCGATAAAGGACGCGGCCGGGATAAAGAACGGCGACAGGGTAAAGGTGCAGGTGCACATTCAGATGCCATAGATGGCGTCGCCAAGCTCTTCTTTTATCTTGGAGCTCTTTGACCCCGGTATCGGCGTCGAAAGCCTTACCACCTGCACGTTGAGGTCGCGCTTTTTGCAGTTCTCTGCCACGTCCTTTTCGCTGTGGGCCTGGTCGTAGCCAAGCGCTATCACGTCAGGCTTGACATACTCGACCGTGTCATAGAGCGTGCCTTCCCTGCCGATGAGCACCAGGTCGACGAAATTCAGAGACGACACCAGCTCTTTTCGAAGGCCTTCGTCGTGGTATATCTTTCTGTCTTTTTTGATCTTTTGCGCGGTGGCCGTCCTTGCGATTAT
>NZ_JBOGQF010000207.1:0-2095 GCF_050748925.1 Nitrososphaera sp. | reverse complement strand
TCCTTGACGGCCGCAATTATCCTGTCGCGCAGGCTGTTTTCCATGTTGTTCGAGTCTGCCCACGCTATCGCATAGCTCTTGCCCTGCGTGCTGATGACGACGGCTGCGAGCCCCGCCTGTCCCAGCTCGGGCGAGTCAAGCGACATGCCGGCGTAACCCGCTGCAAACTCGCGCTGCTCCTTGCCCTTCAGGCCGTCAAGGCATCCGGTGGCTGCGGAAAGCAGGTCTGCCCTGTCCGCATCGCCGATGTGCCTGCCCATCGCGTTGTGGCAGTCGATTACCATCAAGTTTTCAAACCCGAGCCGCCGTGCGTGCGCCTCCAGCTCGTCTTTGATATTTTGAGGGACGTCATCCATCCCCTTTGGCGCCAGGGAAAGCATCAAAACCGCGCTCCTGCCAAAAGCCACCGCAGTGGCTGTTGCGTCGCCCTGCCTGCGCTGCACCGGCTCGCTGCACACGCAGCCAGAATCTACAGGTGCCAGGTGGTCGAGGCCGGCGACATAGTGCTCCACTTCTTTGCCTGAGGGGATGTTGAGCGAGTGGTCAGAGACGCTGTGCATCACCAGCACCCTTTTCGCAAATTTCTCGTACAGCACGTACGGCAGGTTGCTTCCCCCCACCATGCCAAAGGGCCCGGGGTGAACGTCAGGCAGCACGATTGCGATCTCTTTTTTTGCATAGAGCCGGAGAACCTTTGTAGACACCCGTTCGCTCTTTGCCTTGGACTCAAAATATGCCTCCATGCCGCCGGTTTTGTTCTCCGTCCACGCAGAGAGGAATGCCTGCAGCAGGCGAAAAGTGCTTGCCACCTGCGGCCTGCCTGCCCTGTCGGCCATGACGGCCCATGCTACTGCAAGCGCGACAAAGAGCGCGCCAAACGATAGCCCCACGGGGTTTGCCAGCATGCCGTAGGACTGTGGCGGGACAAAGGCGAAAAAGAACAGCAGTGGCTGGACCAGGCAGATTGTGACGGCCCTTGCCAACCCGGCGCCAAACACAGAGACAAATATGCCCACCCGGAGGCCGGCGGCAAGCAGCATGCCTGCAACGATGTAATCAGTGCTGGTCTTGCCAAACAGCGCGTTTGCCAGAACGCCCACCAGGACCGTGAGGGCCCACAGCAGGCTTGCAAAGGATGACACGTGAACGACTTTGGTCAGCCTGTTGACAGGCGTCCCGCGCAGCATCACAAAATCGAGAAGGGTCAGGCCGGCGATGGCCGCCAGGCCTGCCGGCAGGTTCACCGCAAGGGCAACGCCGGAAGGCAGGTGAAAGATGTGAGATACCGCGATGACGACTGCGGCGCACGCAAGCGTCATGGCATAAGAAGACCTCATGGTGCCAGGGGTTATCCGCGCAAAAGACCAGCGCCGGTGGATGTTGGATACGTCGTCCTGCTTTTTTTCCGCCAGCATTGGCGCCTTCATCCAGCCGGGAATATTACCCTAATGGCGATAGAGACGCCTATCATGGCGCCGGCTGCCGCCAGCACGTATTCTGGCTTTACCTTGATGCCCTTTGTCTCGTCCTCAAAAAAGCGCAAAAGACCAGCGCTGGAGGCCGGCAGCGGGGCATTCTTTTTCTTGCTGCTCATGGCATAGAGTCAGGTTTCCTTCTATTAAATACATTGCGCTATCAGAGTTTCAACTCTCGCATCTTTTCCAGTATCCGCAGGCACGCCTCCAGGAGCTCGGCTTTTTGCCTCTGAACAGCGGTGTCGCGCTCGTCTCTGAGTTCCTGCGCAAGGGTTGTAACCTTGGCCTCCATGGCAGACGCGGCAGATCCAGAGGTTGCACGCTGCTCGACCTTTGGCGCAGGCGCGCCGGGCTGGACCTCGTTGCCGCAGTTTATGCACGTTATCCTGTCTCCAAACTTTACCTGCACGCCGCCGCATTTTTCGCACTGGTCGCTCACAAGCGTCCCGCCCTTTAGCAGGGCCGACGCGGCGCTTTTTATCCGGGAGCCGTCTTCTGCAGACACGCCACTGTATCGTGCCCACCTGCAAATATCTTCTTCTCTCGCCACAGGCAAGGCTTAATAATAGGAAAGCCGAAAATCGTTTTGATCGAAGGCTGTAATCTGCAAAAAATGCGGC
>NZ_JBOGQF010000206.1:0-2112 GCF_050748925.1 Nitrososphaera sp. | reverse complement strand
CTTTTGGCGTCGACGGGAAATCAGACATGCTGGTCTCCGGCTTGGGCTCGAAATTTTGCAGTATCACTTCCTGTATGTGGCCGTACTTTGTGTGCAGTTCCTTTATCACAAACAGCGAATCTACCAGTTCCTCAGGCGTTTCGCCGATGCCGGCCAGTATGCCGGTCGTCATCGGGATCTTTAGCTCGCCGGCGCTTTCAAGCGTCTTTATTCTTACTTTCGGGTTCTTGCTTGGTGCGCCCTCGTGCGCCATCCCCCTGCCCATCAGCCGCTCGCTGGAAGTCTCTAGCATCACGCCCATGCTCGGGTTCGTGCCGCGCAACTTTTCCATCTCTTTTTTTGCCAGGCTGCCGGCGTTTGTATGCGGCAATAGTCCGGTCTTTTCAAGGACAAGCTCGCTCATCTCGGCGATATAATCAACTGTTGACGAATGGCCAAGCGACTGGAGCCAGTCGCGTGCCTGCGGGTACCGCTGCTCTGGACGCTCGCCGGTCACAAAGAGCGCCTCCGTGCACCGCGTCTTTCTGCCGGCCTCTGCGATTGCAAGCACCTGCTCATGACTCAGCATCGAAAGCATCGGGTCGCCCGGCTCTTTTTTGTACGTGCAGTAAGAGCACGTGTCGCGGCACAGGTTGACGAGGTTGATGAACACCTTGCGCGAGTATGTTACAACGGCAGGCCTGCTTGCGTCGCGCACCCTGCCGGCCGCTTTTACTAGCAGATCAGTCGGGCAATGGACCATGAGCTGGGCCGCGTCCTGCCTAGTCAGCAGGCCAGACTTCTCTAGCGCCCGGGTGAGTGTCTCAGCCAGCATTGGCGATCTATTGCCCGCTCTACTAATAAACACTAAGGCGAGGCCTGCTGTTGCTGCTGCGCCGGCCTTGCCTCAAGCAGTATCTCTACGTTTTTCAGCTGGCCGTCGCGCAATATCGTCACGTCCAGCGTGTCGCCCACGGTCTTTTCCCGCTGCAGGTAGACGAGTATGTCGTCCAGCTTTCTAACAGGATTGCCGTCTACCTCGAGCATGATGTCGCCGCCTAGGTTGATGTCCCTGCCGTCCACCCTCGTGTCCCTGTTGCCTTCGCGGATGCCTGCCTTGTCTGCGGGGCTTCCCTGCACGACCTCTACCACCAGCACGCCCCTTGGCTCGTCCTCTATGCCAAGCGCCCTGGCAAGTGCAGGCGTCATGTCGGTGCCAGAGATGCCTACCCACGGGTGCTTGAAGTCTCCCTTCTCGATGAGCGTGGGCACTATCTTGGCGATCGTGTTTGACGGGACTGCAAAGCCGATCCCTTCAAACGCCCCGGTGCTTGAGCGGATGGCCGTGTTGATGCCTACCACCTGCCCACGGGTGTTGAGGAGCGGGCCGCCAGAGTTGCCGGGGTTGATTGGCGCGTCGGTCTGGATGATGTCGGGTATAAAGAACTGGAGAGCGCCGCCCTCCTGCGACGGTATGAGGCGCCCGGCTCCGCTTATGATGCCGGAAGTCATCGAACTTGAAAGCCCAAACGGGTTGCCGATGGCCGCTACAGACTCGCCCACCCGGACTTTGGTCGAGTCGGCGAGGGGCAGCGGCGCGAGCTTTTCCTTGGGCACGTCCTTTACATATAGCACTGAAAGGTCGGTGTACGGGTCGTCGCCGATGACCGTGGCGGAATAGATGGTGCCGTCCACAAACGTGACATTGAGGTCGTCGGCGCCCTCTGCCACGTGGTGATTGGTGACGATGTGGCCGTTGTCGTCATACACAAATCCCGTGCCGAGCCGGCTGCCTTCGCCCGGATCGCTTGATGAGACCTGGACTACCGATCTCTCGGTCCTTTCATAAAGGTCTGGCAGCGTCAATTCCTGGTCTGCCGCCTCGACCGTGCTGACCTTGCCTATCTTGAACGCGTCGTCGGCAAGGCCGTCGCGGTTGTCGGTTGAGACCGGGGTCGTTATGCCTGTCAGGTCGGGGAGCTGCGGGGCTGAAAAATCCAGCGTGTTAAACTGCGAGTATGCGAAAAATATTGCAAGTGCAGCCACTGCCGCTGCGCCTGCAAAAAGTGCCTTGTTCAAGCAAGGGAATTTTTGCGTCTTGCGCTAATAACCCTTTTCCCTACCGGCTTATGT
>NZ_JBOGQF010000205.1:0-2113 GCF_050748925.1 Nitrososphaera sp. | reverse complement strand
CCCATGTTCAGGACCACGAAGGACAGAGCCGCTGCAACGATAACGAATGCAATCAATACGATTGCAGACTCGATGCCCACGACGCCGCGCCTAGTGCGTTTGCTTTTGTTGTTAGGAGTCCTCTTGACTTCCATGCCTCCAGTATATGCCGGTAATGATAAAACCTAGAGTATGTCCGCAATTATACTTCATTTGCGCTTGCGCGCTGCATGCGCGCGTGCTGCGAGGCCTGCCGCATGTAGATTGCTGGCATGACACGCCTTGAAGGCTTTGAGCCACATCTATCATGCTGTCTAAGCAGACAGATCCGCCAAGTCCCGACCAGCTTTTCGTATCCTTCGTTTTCGGTCGGGACTATTTCTAAAATGAAAAAATATTTTGCCCGGGCAGGGCGCCAGGGCCTGCAGGAATAAATCTAGTTCAGGTTTATGACCTGGTCCGATATAGGCGGGATTGCGCGCTCTACCGTCAGCGCAGCGCCGAAACTCGGGATGACTTCAAGCCTCGAAACATCAAGCGCGCCCGGCCTGTCGGCATCCTTGAATATCACCAGCGCGACTGCCTGCTCTGCCTGGTCAAGCACGTCGTTGTTGTTGCCGTTGGTCGCAAAGTACAGGACTGCGACAGTGTTTGTCGGCCCCGCGCCCACGCCCGGCATTATCGTGATGATGTTCTGGTCGCGCACCTGCTGTATCGCGTCGTCTATGGATGCAAAGGTGGTATTGCTGAGCGCGCCCTTGTAGATGTTGTCATAGCTGACCGTCTTGCTTGTGTATCTGATGACAATCTTTGAAATGTCCACAGCCGAGCCTCCGCCGGCCAGCTTTATCGGGACCGTGTAAGCTGAAATCTTGGACGCCGTCACGTTTCCTTTTCCGGTCGAAACGCCGGAGACTTCAAGGGCAGAGCTAGCCTCTGACAGGCTGGTGCTGATTGCGTTCTTGGCCTTGTCAGTGGTCGCAAACCCCGCGTTCAGTACGACGAATGCTATTGCGGCGGCAACTATTACAAATGCGATAAGCACGATTGCCGATTCGATGCCTACGACACCACGACGATTCTTTCTGGCTTCCACGATCCTGCTGACATGGACCGAGTTTAACTCTAGCTGCATGTAGAGTTTTTTACATGCCAAAGGCGACTTGCGCGCATCTGTTGTAGTAACTTTTGCAGGAGCAAAGCTTGCCGTTATTCGCCGCATAGATGGTAGAAAATGCCCTTTAATGCCATTAACGGCGGCAGTAGCTAGGCAATCGCCGTAATGTTTACGGCATATGCCGTGTTTTCTGTATGTAGCTTTCTTACTAACAAATCGTTAAATAATTTTTTTCTAGTGTCTACTTCTATATGACTACTACAAGCGTCAAAAAACTCTACGACACAGACCTTGACCTTACCGAAGTCGAAGATTCGATTTATGGCGCCGACGACAAGATCGACCGCGTTTTTGCAAAATACTTTCTTACAGTCCAGAAGAAACTCTTGCCGGATCTCCAAAAGCTCGACCTGAGCCTCAACGAGGCCAAGGTGCTGCTCTACCTGATGATACGCAAGCACTCTACCGCTACCGACGCTTCAAAATACACCGGCATCGGCCGGACTGAAACCTACCACTACCTTTCCAACCTGCTCGCAAAAGGAGTCGTGCTTTCGACGTTTGACAGGCCGCAGAAATATTATGCCCTGCCGTACACGGAGGCCATCGACTGCCTGGTGCGGGCAAAGCAGAACGCGCTGCGTTCCGTTTCAAACAACAAAGACGAAAACCAGAACATGATAAACAGCATCATCGATGGCATGGTGATACCGGCGCAGGAGGGCAAGGAAAGTTATCAGGTAATAGTAGGCGAAGGGCCTGTGCACGCAAAACTTGTCAGGATGCTCGAAGGCGCAGCAAACGAAGTGTCGGCGCTGTTTTCCGACCGCTACCTTGTCAACCTCTACCATGCAGAGATAACAGACAGCCTGACAGACCTTGCTCGCAAGGACGTGAAGGTAAAGCTCCACACCTCGTGCCAGAAGGTGACTGAATACCTTGACGAAAACGGTGGCGCCAAGGGCGACATGGAAGTCAAGGTGGTCGACACCACGCACGCGCCGGTCGACTTTGTGA
>NZ_JBOGQF010000204.1:0-2147 GCF_050748925.1 Nitrososphaera sp. | reverse complement strand
GCAGAGTACGTTACTTTGCGCACCTCGCCGGTGCCTATCAAAAGGTAGTACAGGCTGCCGTCCGGGCCCACCTTGACGTCCACCGGCGACGAAGCGTTTGTGACAAAATCGACGGCCTGCTTGGACGGCGTCAGCCTCTTTACAAATCCTGCCACATAGTCGCCGAAAAAGTAGCTGCCCCGGTATTCGGAGGGGAACTGGGCTGCCTCGTAGAACGCGCCTCCCGCTATCGACATGCCGCCGTCTGGCGGGTGCGCATAAGTGTATATCGGGTTGACGAAATTCGAGTTGGAGCAGGTGCCCTCGCACGCAGGCCAGCCATAGTTGGCTCCGGCCTTGCCGACGTTGACCTCCTCCCACGAGTCCTGGCCCACGTCGTTGATGTGCATAACGCCGGAGCTAGAGAAAGCAAACGTGAACGGGTTTCTCAATCCAAGGGCCCATATCTCTTTCTTTGCGCCGGCGGTGTTGTAAAACGGGTTGTCAGTAGGTATGCTGCCGTCCGGGTTTATCCGGAGCATCTTGCCCTGCCTTGTGGACAGCGACTGCGAATTGGAGGAGCTGCCGTGGTCCCCCACCGCGACGTACAGCTTGCCGTCGGGGCCAAAGTGGATGGCGCCTCCGTTGTGAAAGCCGTTGCCGGTGGCTTCAAGCTCGAGTATTTTGACCTCGCTGCCTGCAAGCGCCCTGTCCGGGTTTGCGGCGTCTGCCATGAACCGGCTCACGACGTTGTGGATGGGGCTCGCGCTTGTGGTATAGTAAACATAGACGTACCTGTTGGAGCTGAAACTGGGATGAAACGCTATCCCCAGGAGCCCCCTTTCACCAAACGAGTCTTCAGAGACTGTCACAAAGGGGGTGGCGAGGAGCGCGCCGTTCTTTACCACCTTTAGCGCGCCGGATTTCTCGGCGACAAAGATCCGGCCGTCCGGCGCAAATTCCATCGCAGTAGGCAAATTTAGCCCGCCGGCAATTTTAGAGTCAACAAAGGTCCCCGCAGCCCCAAAAGCCATGGGCACGACAGACAACGCTAGAATGGCTACTACTGCCAGTGGTATAAAGATCATCTACTCCCCCGAGTCCCCAAAATCTGAGCATCCACAAAAAGCTTCAGGATGCCGGCTTTATAGTTTTTTTACGCTGTTTTGTTACCCGGTATTCTTACATCCCTGCTGGCGCCGCTCTCAAATTTCTGGTGCCGTGCAAGGTCGTCCGGGTTCTGGAAGGGTTTGCCGCACCTGTTGCAGACAAAGTTGGACATGGCAGTCGGCGTCACCTCCGGGTAGTCGCCTCTTTCCTCGTTCCTGTTCACGGCCTCTTTTTCCTTTGTGCTCGCGCCGCCCGTGTCCTGTCGTGTCTTGAGATTTGGGTTCAGCCGGTTGCGTCGGTCATCTGGTTGCGCATTTTATTCTGGGGGGCGTTTCCCTCTATCGCCTTTCTCACGTGGTACGCATCTTTGTATTCCATGTTGCCGTCCAGGCCCTCAAAGAGCGCGGATATCTCAGGCTCGGATTTTACGTGCTCTAGTATCATGAACTTGAACGCCGGGAACTGCAGCCCCTCCAGCTGGCCGATTGCGCGGTCCACAAAGGCGCCGTCGCCGGCCGCGACCCATCCAATTCTTAAAACAGTTTCAGGACTTGATCGTGCCGCCCTTGTCGTTTGTGGCGTAATACTTTGACTTTTCTATCCAGTCTATCTGGCCGTAAGAGTAGATGTCGCCCCCTGCAAAGTCCTTCTTCTCGAGCACCGCGTCCTCCGCTTCCCCGTGCGCGACGAGCCTGCCCGAGTAGGGCTGCCGCAGGCTGGAGACATCAAGGTGCGCGACCCCGTCAGGGCCTGCCGCTGCAGTCACGTTGCCCAAACTCACCACCTGCCCCGGCTTTAGCCTTATCACCTCGATGTCGTGGCTAAAGGCGCTGTAATAGTCGGTGAACTGGCCGTAGACCACCCTCTGCAGCCCCTTGACCTGCGTCTCAAGGTAGGCGTTGAACGGCTTTGGCATCTGCAGGTCGAGGGCCTCTGACTCGAACACGTTTTCGCCGTTTACTATGGCCCGGAAATAGTTGTCGCCGTTGGTGACAAGGGTGCATTCCATGACGCGCTGGTCGAGCTTTACCGCCTTTTCCCAGTGCACCGTCCTGCTC
>NZ_JBOGQF010000203.1:0-2196 GCF_050748925.1 Nitrososphaera sp. | reverse complement strand
GCATTGGATTGTAAATCTTACAATATCGGGCTAGAGATATACTGTCTAAGCTACGTTATTCCTATTGACTTTAAATATGCAAAAAGGCCAAACGACTTTAATTGCGACTCGTGGTAGCGGCCGCTGCAGTTCTTGCGCTCTTGCTTTTCGCCCAGCAGGCGGCCGCCCAAACTTTCTCTTTTCAGAATGGGTCGTCATACGTTGACGAAACCAAGATAATGCATGTGCTCGGCGAGGTCCGCAACGATTCCGGCTCTGCAATGGGCGGGGTGATCATGACCGCGTCGTTCTACGACAAGGATGGCGTCCTACTTGCGGAGTACAGGAATGCGCCAAGACTGCGCGTGATAAACCCCGGCGAGTCCGCCCCTTTTGACATGCGCTACATCGACCCACCGTCCGTCAGCCGCGTCGCAAACTATACACTTTCCGCTGAAGGCCAGGCAGCGGACGAAAAGCCGGTGGGGATAAAGATACTGTCCTCGCAGTCGAGGCTCGACGTGCTCGGCGTCTACTTTATCAACGTCGACGCAAGAAACGACGGCCCGCAGGCGGCTACCAACCCTGCCGTCGTGGCGACGCTCTATGACAAGAACGGCAATGTCGTGGCGATAGGCGAGGCGGTAGCCGAGAGTGGAGGCAGGGTGACTGACATGTCCCCGGGGCAGGACGCCGGCTTTTCCATCGTCGTCGCAGAGCGGCTCCAGACGTACAAGGCCGTCAAATATTCACTCGTGGCCGACTCTGACCAGTACCTGTCAGACGTGATGACGTTCAAGGCTGCCGGCCTTGGCGCCAACGCGCAGCCCAGCAACGGCACCAGCGGCTGCCTTATCGCCACGGCCGCGTTTGAGAGCGAACTTGCGCCGCAGGTACAGCAGCTGCGGGTCTTCCGCGACGGCCTCGCGCTCAAGACGATGGCAGGGAGTAGCTTTATGCAGGTCTTTAACGCGTGGTACTATTCTTTCAGCCCCGCGGTGGCAGACTATGAACGCGAGGCGCCCTGGCTCAAAAGCACGGTGCAGGTGGCGCTCTATCCGCTGCTTGGCATCCTTGACCTCAGCACGGCAGTCTATGGCGTGCTTGGCTTTAGCAACGAAGTTGCCATAGTGGGCGCCGGGCTCACCGCAAGCTCGCTCATAGGGCTTGTGTATTTTGCGCCAGTCTCGGCGGCGCTGATAGCCACAAGGAAGGGCCGGCAGGTTGGGCGTGCAAAATACGCCCTCATCGTCGCATGGACAGCCAGCCTTGCGGCCATAGCTGTGGGTGAAATGGCGGCAAGCGCCGAAGCCCTGATGTTTGGTACCGCGCTGCTGGTGCTGTCTGCGATAAGCACGGTCGTGCTGGCAGTTGCGCGCGCAGTCAGATTGTAAACCGCTCTATCCTGCCAGTGTTCAGCATGGTGGCGACGAGTCCGGCCATCCTGTCCATGTCTATGCCATGGTAGGTGCCAGCCGCCTTTTCAAGCTTTTTCTTCGCCCTGCGGAGGATGGACCGGCAGATCTCTTGCTCGTCCTTTTGGCTGTGCACGAGGGCGGCCGCGACAAGTATGATGCCGTTTATCAGGTTGCGCTCCTCTCCCGCCGGCGTGGCCTTCCACACCATCTCAAGCGCCTCGTGGGTGCCCCAGTATTTTTCTTCGTTGAACAGCTCTATTGCATGCCTGATGGCTTGGTCCTTTTCCATGTGCCTGTCGACGATGTGCTCGATGCTCGCAACGGGGGAGATGGCCGCAAGCGCTCCTGCAACGTCGCCAGCGTCCATCGAGTCCGGGATGCTGGTGTCAAACTCTATGTATTTTCCTGACACACGCGAGTCGCGCACCACTACGTGCGACCCGGCAAGCTGTCTCGCCCTTGAAAGGAGGGCCGCCGCGTCTTTCGGGGTGTGGGACCTGTTCTGCAAGTGAAAAAAGTACCTCTGCAACGACGCTTATTGCCGCCGATGCAAGATAAACTTGGCGCAAAATAGCGCTGGCTAAGAATGTTAGCCTAGGCTAACATTTATTATCCGCGCAAACGCTACAATACATATTCTTTGTCAAGCGCCAGAATACTGCTAGCCGTGGTAATTGCGATAGCCCTAGCTGGCACCGCGCTCGCCTTTTCGTCAATAGGGATTCAGGCCGGTGCGCAGGACACTGAAAAAACCGTCGTGGGTCACAGCGCCGGCCTGTACAGCACATCAGGCGACGTC
>NZ_JBOGQF010000202.1:0-2200 GCF_050748925.1 Nitrososphaera sp. | reverse complement strand
ATCAAGTGGGATGGCCTCTGGTGCCCGTGCTGCGGCTACAGGCTCAGGACAAAGCCGAGGAACTTGAAGTACAAGGCAAAGCTGCGCGCAAGGACTGTCAAGGCGGAAGCGCCTGTGCTCACGGTCTCTGTCAGAAAGTAGCTACAGGCCCTTCTTTGCGGCCCGGAACAAGCTTTTTTGCAGCTTCTCCAGCTGCTGGATATCGCTAGAAAGGTCCATGGATATCTGGACGAGCTTGCCGTACTTGCTGTAAAAAGCGCTGCCTCTGCCTGCAAGGCTCTCTGACGCCACCCTGCCAAGGTAATAGTAACAGTCGGCGATCATGCTCTTTTCAAGCAGGTGCTCGGCCTTGTACCTTGTCAGCTCTTTGTCGTAATCGCCGGATTTCAGCTCTGTTATCGCTTCAATCGACCTTGCAATCTCGGACCTGGTGGCCCTCTCAATTCCAATGCATTCGAGCGCGGCTTGAACCCCGTCTGCAGCGTCGGTCGCCAGCTCTGCCTGCCTCACCTGAGCAAGCTCGTGCAGGGGCATCGGCCTTGTGCCTGCAAGTGCAAGCGTTCCCTGCACAAAATGGTACGCGGCCATCTTTAGCCACATCGCAGAGGCAACCTGGTGCCGGGTGTCCTTCATCTTTTGCTGGCAAAAGAGCGAGCTTACAAGCGACTTTCTGCCGAATGCGGCCAGCGCCTTTTTCAGCTTTGGCGCGACTTCCTGCAGCATCGACGACAGGGCAAGCGCCGGCGAATCCCTGATGACTTCTATCCTTCCAAGCGGGGCGACATCTTGCGCCGCCATGCCGACATGCACGAGCTCTATTATATGGCCGCCGACATGCACGACGGCGTTTTCGCCCTGCCCAAACACCGCGATGTCGTGCTCGCAGCAGTCATGCGACATGCCGGACAGCCTGCACCCAACAAGAGCTGCGGGATGGGTAAGGCCGGCGACGTAATCGGCTACTGCGGCCGGTATCAACAACAGGATTGCAAAACCCTGTGAAGCATTAAAGCTATTGCCGAAGAATAAATAGAGCGGCGGGCCTAGCCTTTCGTGTCGATGAAAAAGGGGAGAGCCAAAAGCGCCGTTTCGGATCTGGCAAAAAAGGTAAAGTCGGGGCAGACCCGGATAGCCGTGTACGGCCTCGGCCACGTGGGCTCACCCATCGTGTCGGTGTGGCTCCGGTTCGGAGCCCACGTCATCGGAGTCGACAAGTCTCCCCACGTGCTCGAGCTGGCAAGAAAGGGCAGGACGCACGTGCCAGAGCCGGGCGTAAACGAAGCATATTCAAAAGGATTGAAGGATAAGCGCTTTGCCGTTTACGACGACCCTGTCAAGGCGGCGCAGGACTCGCAGGTCAAGATGATTTGCGTGCCAGTCCTGACAGTGGGCTCGTCGCTTTCGGCAGACCTCGGCGCAGTCAGGCAGGTTGCCTCGTCAATAGCAAAGGGGCTGAAAAAAGGCGACACCGTCATCCTCAACCCGAGTGTTCCCCCCGGCACCACCGAAGACGTCGTGGTGCCCATCCTAGAAAAAGAGAGCAACCTAAAGGCCGAGCGCGACTTTTTCATGATCTACAACCCCGAGAGGATCTACGAGGGGAGGGCAATAGAGGACATTGAGGAGCGCTACCCTGCCATAGTGTCCGGCGCAGGGCCGGCAAGCGTCGAGGCGGGATCAAAACTGTTCTCACTTGTGTTCAAAAAAGGCGTCATGGCCATGAGCAACATCCGCACAGCAGAGACAGAGAAGCTGCTGGAAGGAGTCTACCGGGACGTCAACATTGCGCTTGCAAACGAGATGGCCCGGTTCTGCGAAAAGGCCGGCGTAGATTTCTGGGAGGCCCGAGACGGCGCCAACTCGCAGCCGTTCTGCCACATCCACAAGCCCGGAGTCGGGGTGGGGGGCGCCTGCATACCCGTATATCCTCAGTTTATACTGCACGCGGCCGGCCTTGCCAGGGTCGACTGCAATATTACAAGGCTAGGCCGAAACGTCAACGACTCGATGCCGGCCTACTGCGTCGAGCAGGCAGTCAGGCTCCTTGGAGGGGCAAGGCCGTCGACGGTCGCGGTGCTCGGGCTCGCGTTCCGGGGCGGCGTCACCGATACACGTTTGTCGCCGACGTACGCGGTGGTTGACGAGCTGAAAAAGCTTGGGGCCCGGGTGCACGTCCACGACCCACTCGTAAAAAGCGACC
>NZ_JBOGQF010000201.1:0-2208 GCF_050748925.1 Nitrososphaera sp. | reverse complement strand
CCATTGCCGCCGGCGTGCAGATAACTCCTGTCAGGCTGGCCCTTGCAGGCATTGCTGTCGGGATGGTGTTTGCTGCCCTGACGTCGGCCATGTTCATATTCTTTACAGAGCAGACCCGCGGTGTTCTATTCTGGGGAGCAGGATCGCTTATCCAGAATGACTGGAAAAATGCCTCATTTTCATGGCCCTTGATAGCTGGCGCCGGTGTATTCGCATTGATAATGGGTCGCAAGATGGACGTCCTCCTTCTAGGAGACGACGTAGCTCAGTCCCTTGGAATAAGCGTTCAGAAGACTAGGCTCTCTGCCACATTCATTGCGGTCTTTCTAACAGCCGTTTCAGTCAGCATAGTGGGGCCCATAGGCTTTGTGGGACTTGTCGCCCCGCACCTTGTGCGCCTGATGGGCATAACAAAACAGCGGCCGTTAATGATCACGTCTGCTGTATGGGGCGGCATCATAATCGTGGGTGCAGACATTGTAGCGAGGCTCCTTGCAGGCGGGATAAGCGAGCTTCCTGCCGGCACGATTACTGCCGTAATAGGAGCTCCTTTCCTCATATGGCTGGCCCGCAGAGCTACCATGTCAGAAGGCGCAAGGGCGCCGTCGCGAGATGTTACCCTGCGCATAGTCCCCCGCGGGAATGCTACTTATGCGATAATACTGGCTGCATGCATAATCCTTCTTGGATCTTCTGTCGTCATTGGCATAATCTTTGGAAGTACCCAGTTCACACTTGGCGAGCTGGTTGACACCTTTACCGGCAACGGCACGGCGTTTACAGACAAGGTAATTTACGACCTGCGCATGCCGCGCATTTTCGTGGCCGCGCTTGCAGGCGCGTCGCTTGCAGTGAGTGGCCTATTTTTGCAGGGAATAGTCAGAAACGCGCTGGCCGCGCCAGACATCATAGGCATAACTGCGGGAGCCGCCTTGATGGCAGTCACCTTTCTCATACTGATCCCGGATAGCCCGTTTGGCTCGATACAACTTGCCGCCCTTGTGGGCGCTTTTGTAGCCTTTGCCGTGGTTTACCTTGCCTCGTGGCAAAAGAGCGGTGGAATATCGCCAACTCGCCTCGCGCTCGTCGGTATTTCCATCTCTGCCTTTGCAAGTTCCATAATAAACGTCGTAATAATTAAGGCAGATATCTTTGCCGCCTCTGCACTAATCTGGCTTGCAGGAAGTACACATGCCAGGGGGTGGGATGAGTTGTCGCAGCTGGTCGCTTGGCCTCTCATACTCATTCCTCTCGCGTGGGTGCTGGCACGCAAGCTGGACATAATGGCCCTTGGCGACGACCTGAGCAAGGCGCTTGGCATTTCGCTTGAGCGCACGCGCCTGGTCCTGCTGGTGATAGGAGTCGCGTCCACGGCGGCGGCAGTGTCAGTCGTAGGCACGCTCGGGTTTGTAGGCCTTGTGGCGCCGCACATGGCAAGGATTTTGGTAGGCAACTATCACCGCAAGCTGGTGCCACTTGCCGCAGTTATGGGCGCTATACTGGTCGTGGTCGCAGACACTGTTGGCAGGATTGTCCTTGCTCCATCTGAGGTGCCGTCTGGGATAGTGACTGCCCTGTTGGGCACGCCGTACTTTTTGTGGCTCCTGTGGCGAAGCAAGAGCACACATGCATAGCCTATGAGCCTTGAAACAGGTTTACTAGAATTTATCTCATAAATATGATGCCCGCGCCCTCTTTAAGGAGATGAAGCAGCACGCCCCGCTGCCAAGAGCAATAGTGCATGACGGCCTGCGCTCGTACGATGAAGCGTACTACCGCGAATTGCATACTCAGGAAGTGCCACACCTCCAGAATATCGGCAGCGTAGGGTCAAACGAAAATAGCCTCAATCCAAAAGTCGAGAGGCTAAACGGCACGGTGAGGGATAGAGAAGCGCCTATGCGTGGGATGGATAGGGCAGAATCAGCACAAGAATTGATGAACGCAATGAGGATTCATTACAACTTTATCCGTCCTAATCAAGCGATAGGAGACCAAACACCGGCAGAGGCAGCGGGGATTAACCTGAACCTGAAAGAGAACAAGACAGAATCGCTCATGCGGCAGGCGGCAATTCATGCCAGGATACAGTTGTTGAACCAGTAGTCAAAGGTCTAGGTATTAGAGTTCACAAGCTGACAATCCTTAATGAGAAAGACGGTGTCACCACCAAGCAAAAGGGATGGCTAGACAAGAAAGACTGGGTCG
>NZ_JBOGQF010000200.1:0-2283 GCF_050748925.1 Nitrososphaera sp. | reverse complement strand
CGTCATAAGTGCCGCAGTACGTCCATGCCTCGTCCTCGTTGCCGCAGGTATAGTTTTCCGGCTTGTAAAACCTGCACATCGACGCGTACTTGCAGGCTCCTGACTGCACCTGCCCTGCCTTGCGCGAGCGGGGGCTTTTCACGACCAAGAATTGCATTTAGAACCTATAAGCTCTGACTCCGTATTGCGCCGCTATCTTTGGCATAATTGCCAGCATTGCATAGACAAAGCGCGGTTTATCCCACCGGCGCGCATTAAACTGGGTCAGTTACAATATGTATTTAAATTACGGCCGGTGACCGGGAGAAATGATGGCGCGCCCTAGCAAGTTTCTGGTTCAGGTCATCATCGAGAACAAGCCCTACATCAACGACCCCGAAGGCGAGACCATCCACCGCGACCTGGTGGTCAAGGGCGGGTATTCTGAGGTAAAGTCAGTCAGGGCGGCCAAGATGCTAAAGATGGCGGTGAGCGCGGATTCTGAGAAAGAGGCAGAAAAGATGGTGCAAAAGCTGTGCGAGGAACTCAGGATCTTTAACCCCGTCGTCAGCAACTGCACGGTAAAGGCCTTTCCGGCCTAGTGCTTGTCGTCTATCGTGGCAATCACGTCGTCAATGCTTCCCGTGTCTGAAAGCGCGCCTTCCAAAAGCAGGGTGGTGCGCAGGTGCTTGGCAAGGTCAGTCACGGTGATGATGCCGACTATTTTTTCCCTTTCCATTATCGGCAGCCTGCGAATCTTGTGGTTCACCATGCGCTGCACCGCGACTTCTATGGGGGTGTCGGGGCTGGCAATCGTCAATATCTTGGACATGATGTCGCCTATCCTCACGTGAGACACTGCCAGCTCTTTTGCGCAGATCTTTTTTATAAAATCGCGCTCTGTCACGATGCCTATGGGATTGCCGTCCTTGACGATAAAGACAGAGCTTATGCCCTTTTCAGTCATCAGTTTGGCCGCTTCAAGCGCAGTGCTGTCGCCGTCGATGGTGACTATCTCTTTGGTCATGATGTCGCGGACGACGCTTGCTGCCATGCTGGCTTGTCTTCGAGCTGTTAGGATTTAATCCTTGTCATGGCTATTGGCACACAGGCTCCGCCTTTACAATCACCGAGACCTGCAAGATATTAATACGAGTCGAGAGGAGTGATTCACGCATTTGAAGATCGGGATTGCCGTTTTCCCCGGAAGCAACTGCGACCGCGACGTCCACCATGTCCTGAATAATGTCGTCGGGGTGCAGGCTGACTTTATCTGGCACACAAAGGACAGGATAACCGGCTATGACGCCATGATAGTCCCGGGCGGCTTTGCGTTTGGCGACAGGCTGCGCGCAGGCATCATCGCGGCTCACAGCCCAATCGTGCAGGAGGTAAAGAGGATGGCAAAAGATGGCGCGCCCGTGCTTGGCATCTGCAACGGCTTTCAAATCCTGGTAGAGTCAGGATTATTGCCCGGCGCGCTCATGATGAACGATTCCCTGCGCTTTGTATGCAGGTGGACAAAGGTAAAGGTGCAGAACAACAGGACGCCTTTCACCTCTGAATTTTCAAAAAAGCAGGAATTTGACATACCTGTCGCGCACGGCGAGGGGCGCTACGTCGCCGACAGCGACATACTGAAAGAATTAAAGAAAAAGAACCAGATAGTACTGCAGTATTCAAACGACGACCCAAACGGCTCGACTGACCTCATCGCGGCCATCTGCAATGAAGAGGGCAACGTCATGGGCATGATGCCCCACCCGGAAAGGGCGAGCGAGGGCATACTCAACATTACCGGCTCTAACGACGCCATCGCGATATTCCAGTCCCTTACGTCACACCTGAAAAGGCAGCGAAAGGCGATAGTCTGAATGGGCGTCCTGACAGAGCAGGAGCTGAAGCACCTTGAAGAAAAGCTAAAGCGAAAGGCAAACGAAGTCGAGCAGGACATCGTCGGCGCCGAATGGTCCGAGCACTGCTCGTACAAGTCGTCCAAGAAATTCCTGCGCCTGCTGCCAACAAAGGGCAAGCGCGTCCTGGTCGGCCCCGGCTATGACGCCGGCGTCCTTGACATCGGCGACGGCTATGTCCTGACGGTGCACATTGAAAGCCATAACCACCCCTCGGCGGTAGAGCCTTTCGGCGGCGCCGCGACGGGGGTGGGCGGGGTCATCAGAGACATCATGTCGATGGGAACCCGCCCGATAGCGGTGCTCGACGCGCTGCGCTTTGCGCCAATCGACGGCAAAAAATCTGCCAAGTCAAAGTGGCTCTTTAAAAATGTCGTCAAGGGTATAGCCG
>NZ_JBOGQF010000199.1:0-2333 GCF_050748925.1 Nitrososphaera sp. | reverse complement strand
ACTTTACTGGAGGCGAGCCGCTTGTGCAGCATGAGGCAGTAATAGAGCTGGCAAAGTTCGTCAAAGAAAAGGGCATCAGGACGTACCTGGAATCTGCCTGCTATGATTCTGTCAGGTTTGCCAAGGTCCTGCCATACATCGACCTTGTAAAGATCGAGTTCAAGATGCGCGACTCTCTGGCAGTCGACGGCAAGAACTATCCTACGCTTTTAAAGAACGAGCTGGAATGCCTGAAGATGGCCGTCGAGGCGGGCAAGAATCCCTACATAAAGATAGTAGTGACAAACTCGACTGATGAAGGCGAATTAAAAGATCTCGTGAGAAAAGTGTTTGCTGCCATTAAGGAACGGGATGTAGCAGGATTTATAATACAGCCGAGTCATAGTGTGGACGAGCCCTTGTTAGATAGGCTTTTTGCATTTTACGACGCAATTTATCCATACTACGAGCAGGTCCGCGTCGTGCCCCAGCTACACAAGATCATAGGAGCAAGGTAACGCTAAAAAATGAACAAGAAGGGCGAGCTGAACAAGAAAAAGATAGCCAAGCTGGTCAGGCAGCTGCTTGCCGAGCTTGGCGAGAATCCCGACAGGGAAGGCCTCATCGGCACCCCAGACAGGATAGCCAACATGTATGAGGAGATATTTGGCGGCTACAAGATGGACGCCGAGCTTGACGTCACGTTTTCAGAAGAAACCGACGTCATAGTCGCAAGGGACATCCAGTTCTACAGCATGTGCGAGCACCACATGCTGCCGTTCTTTGGCAAGATCCACGTCGCCTACGTGCCGTCAGGCAAGGTCTTTGGAGTATCAAAGCTGGTCAGGCTGGTGGAAAAACACTCCCGCCGGCTCCAGATACAGGAGCGGCTGACAAAGGAAGTCGCCGACGAGCTTATGAGGCAGGGGGTCAAGGGCGCGATGGTGATAGCGGAAGGCGAGCACCTCTGCATGAAGATGCGCGGCGTCCGAAACGACAGCTCGATCATGACGATAGCATACAGGGGCGCGATGGCGCAGAAAGACCTGCGCGAGCACGTGTTGGCTATGATAAAGGACCCCAAGTCGAACCTGCGCTCTGTCTGAATAGTTAAATAACTATCAAACAGGTTTCTTTCCATCACATGAGCAGCAAGGACGAGTCGGTTTTTTCAAAGGAGGCTTTGATGGGCACGCAGGCCGGCAAGGAGATCATGAAGCAGGGCCTGCTGCGCGGCAAGGGCTACAAGCAGTTCAACCAGTACAAGGAAAAGACCGAACAGGAATTCGGCTCGTTTGCCAAGAGGTTCGTCATGTCGCTCCACGGCGCAATCCAGGCCGACAACAGTCCGGCGTCCACCATGCAAAAGTTCGCAGAGGAGGTCGGCTCGGCTGACCTGGTACCGGCCGCCGACGCGCTGCAGGACCTGAAAGCAAGGCTCTCTAGCCCCGATGTTTTGCAGGACAGGGTCGCAAGGATACTCAATTCAAACTTTGTCAAGATGACGTTTCCCGTCTTTAACGCGCTCTATGACGGCTCGACGCAATATTTTGGCGACGGCGAGTCGCAGGAAAAGCGCGACGCAGTCATTGACGGCCACATCATCGCCATCGACTTGTCAGAGCCGATGGACAGGATCGTCGACAGGGACGAGGACCTCGAATACCTGGAGGACTACAAGTTCATGAGCCCGTACATCCTCGCCATCGCGCGCCAGAAAATTGCGCAGGGCGGCGACTCGGTGCTAAAGGCGTTTGAGGACGGCTTCAAGGACGCGAGGGTGGGCCAGTACCTCGACGTGAAACTAAAGATGAGGCCGGCGTCGATAAACGACGAGGTGATGGGCGACTGCTACAAGAAATACCGCGCAGTCATGGGCACGGCCGGCAGGAACATGGCCCTCAACCGCAGGCCACTGAGCGACATATTTTACATGGGCATGGCCAAGGCCGGCGAGTGCGTCGGGTGCGGCAACGAGATCGAAGACGCGATAAAGAACGGGTCGGTCAAGATCCCGTCGTGGCCTCTATACTATGCGCTCAACACCGGCGACGTGAGGAGGGGATTCGAGCTGACGATGCAAAAGAGCGAGCTGTACCTTGACGAGGCCAAGATGGCGCTTGAAATGCTGCCGGAAAACTTTTCCCTAAAGCCGTTTCTCGAATTCCTGTTCCTGACCGTGAGGCACTATAACCAGTACTGGTACAACGAGCTTGTGCGTGGCGCACATTTTGACGAGTTTGAGAAGCGACTGCCAAAATGATGTGGTCTGAAAAGTACAGGCCAACGCTAATTGAGCAGATGGTCGGCAACGAAGATGCACGCCTTGCCGCCGTAAAGTGGCTGGCTAGCTG
>NZ_JBOGQF010000198.1:0-2372 GCF_050748925.1 Nitrososphaera sp. | reverse complement strand
CATCTAGCCGATTCATAGACGCGCTGGACCTTTTCGCTCATCGTCTTGTAAAGGGAATGGGCCCTGTCGGCCCTGGATTCCACGGATACCCGGATGGCGTGCTCTGTGTTTGACGGCCTGACCAACACCCACGAGTCCTCGTCGATTATCGCCTTGACGCCGTCGCCAATTATCAGCTGCGACGACTCGCCCTTCAATACGTCTGGAAGTCTTGCGATGACCCGGGCGTGTATGGCCGAATCCGCAGCTATCTTGGAGCGCACCTGCACAAATTGCGATGCTAAGGCAAGGCAATCGGATATCGTTTTTTTGTCAAGTGTCGCAATTGTGGCGGCCGCAAGCAGGCCGTCGCGGCACATGTTGAATTTCGGCATGATAAAGCCGGCGCTGCTGCCTTCGCCGCCCGCCTCTGCGCCCACGTCGAGCATCTTGTCGACCACGTTTGCCTCACCCACCTTGGAGTGAGAGACTCTGCCGCCGCGCCCTTTCACGAATTTCTCAATGGCGACGCTGGTGTCGATGCTGGTGACATAATTCTTGGCGCCCATTTCCACCGCCCGGGCTACGCACAAAAGCAAGGTCGCGTCGGGATTCAATTTATTGCCGTCCCGGTCCACGACCACGAGCCGGTCGGCGTCAAGGTCAAGCGCAAAGCCGTGGTCAAGTTTGTTGGCAGTGACGAGAGACCG
This sequence comes from Nitrososphaera sp., assembly GCF_050748925.1. Lineage (GTDB taxonomy): Archaea > Thermoproteota > Nitrososphaeria > Nitrososphaerales > Nitrososphaeraceae > Nitrososphaera. Next base: position 1,683 of record NZ_JBOGQF010000198.1, on the reverse strand, counting down.
CAAATCTGACAATTCGTCGGCCGTCGGGTCCGGCCCGCGCGACGAAACGCCGGCGACGCCGTTGATGCTGAAAAACTCGATCCCCATTTTCTTGAACAGCTGCTCGGCATAGCCGCAGGCAGCTCCGCCGCCGGCGTCTATGCCCACCCTTGCGTCCCCTTTGCCTGCAAGGGCTGCGACGTCGTCGACATAGGTTGTTGTCGCGCCGTACTCTGCGCCCGGCTGCGCGATTTTCACGCCTGACGCGAGCATCTGCTCAAGCTCTTTTTCAAACAGGCCGCGGCCTTCGATTATGAATTTCAGCCCGTTCCACTCTAGCGGGTTGTGCGACGCGGTGACGATGATGCCGGCGCCGTATTTCCTTGCCTCCCGGAACGCCGCAGGCGTCGGCGCCACTCCCAGGTTGTAGACGTCGATTCCGGCAGACAGTAAAGATGCGGATACAACTTGCGATATTATCCTGCCAGAAGGCCGGGTGTCGCGGGCAAGGATGCACTTGCCGGATTTTACCACGTTTGCAAACATGCCGGCAAACCTGGCCACCTCGTGCAGGTTGAAGTCCGGGCCATAGATTCCCCGGACGCCAGATATGGATACCTTCACGGCATGGAATTGCAGGTCGTGCATATTTATTTTAGCTCCGCTACAGGCTGCAAGTACTGCACAGGATTCTATTAACTATATCAAACAGTCTCGCAAGTAAAAGCTTAGTGCTTGGCAGCTACAAATATCTCATTGTGCCCATATCTATTGGGCTATTGCTGCCGGCATTTGCAGTCCCGTGGGTAGCCATCAACTTTCTTGGCTACAGGGCATATGCTCCGCTAGACATAATGGCAGGTTTTGCCCAGACTCCTGACGCCGCGGGAAGGCAGATAGACATTTCCCTTTTGCGCCAGAACGGCCCCACCGTCGCTGCTTCGATAGCAAGCATGTCGCTGTTTGTACTTGCCATTGCGTTTCTGCTTGCCGCGATCCCGCTAAAGAGGCATAGAACGCGCCTTGCGCTTGTGGGTGGCATCCTTGCCATAGGCTCAGGAGTGCTGTGGATATACGCTATCGAGTCTCTAAAGGACAGCATCGCAAGGGCCGCCGCAGTTACTGGCGGCATCATTGGCGAAGAATTCAGGGGAAGGGAGAACGACCTGGCAGACCTCTTTATCATCATGGGCATTGGCCACTATCTGGTCATGGCCGCAGGCGCGCTGTCGGTGTCCAATTATCTGGCAGAATTGCACGCTAGAGCGCGCCAGATCCCGAGCAGATAACAGAAATTTCCAGCCGGGCGCAAGTATTTTTCATCAGGTAGGCTATTCGCAAAAAATTTCATGTTACTTTTCATTACTTCAATATTCTATGCCATTGTCATATACTCCTATCCAGGATTTTGACATTTAGGAATAATTTGGGTCAAAATTTATATCATTCTTTCCGTTTTATCAACTGATGACGGACCAAGACCCGACTGATCATGAAAATCTACGTACCAACAATAACAACAACAAAAGAAAGATAATCATGGGCACGACGCTTTCGGCGGCCATTGCCCTTGTCCTTGCAACGGCCCTGCCGGGGCTCGCGCTGGCAGGCGCGACTGACACGAAAATGAGCCCGACCGAAGGCTATGACATCCACGTCACCGTGGGAAGGCACGACAGCGCTCACCTTGACGCGCAGATGGAC
>NZ_JBOGQF010000197.1:0-2395 GCF_050748925.1 Nitrososphaera sp. | reverse complement strand
GTACTTGTAAAAGGCGACTGCCGCAAGCAGGAGCGGCAGGCCTGCAAGAAAAATGTCCATACTGCCAAATATAGCGACTGCAGCAAGCAAGGGCACCATGGCAATTATCACAAAGCCGCTTGCCACGCCGTTCAAGACGTCTATAGAGTTGACCGTGTTGCCGGCTATAGGCATGATGACAAAGACCAGTGGTATGTAGAGGAGCGGGATGAAGGCGCTGCCAAAGACGAGGTTGAGGTGGTCGCCCTGGACGTGCAGCGCGACCAGCGGGACGGCGGCAAGCAAGAGCGCGGCAGGCTTGAACCAGCCGGGCATGACCTTCTTGTCGTCGACATAGCCGACCGCAAACGCGATGGCAGTCGACGCAAGCACGGCAAGGACTGCAGGGTTCATCGTCAGCGCATATAGCACAAGTTCTGCAGCCGCAATGCCGGTCATGAGCACCGGGCCGGCGGGCCGGGGCACCTGAGGCTTGCCGGGCTTGTGATAGTCCTGCACGACCTGGCCTCTTGCCACAAGCGACTTTATCGCGACAGGCGTCAGGAGATAGACGGCAAAAAACGATATCGCCGATACTATCGCGCCATAGATTATCGTTTCAGCCGCAGTGGTCACTTTCTATCCTGCTCGCGGCGTACTAATTGAGCTTTCAGTTTTTCGGCGACTGCCGGCCCTATCTTTGAGACAGCGGCAAGCTTGCCCTGCGGGGCTTTGGCTATCTTGGCAGCGTCGGTAAAGCCTGCGCTGTATAGCGCCCTTGCGCGCACCCTGCCGACGCCTTCCAGCGCGACCAGCGGCATAAGCTCCTCCTTGACCCCGTAACGCATGCGGACGCGCAGCGCGTGCATCTGGGCAAGCAGGTCCTCCCTGCCCGCGAGTTTCGCCACTTCATAGAGCGCGTATGCGAGCCACGCGCCGGTCTCGACCATCCTGTGCATGTCGCCCGGCTCGGCCCCCATCCTGTCGCCAAGCACCCTGTCGCTTGCCTCTTCCATCCACTCGGCAAGCGCCCAGAAACTGCGCGAGCAGTCGTACTCGCTTGTGTCGCGCAGCATCTCGTTCTGCCTGTCCTGCAGGAGCAGGCTCACCTCGTCGCCGTCTTTTTTGCGCAGCGACAACTTGGGATAGAAATCTGGGCTCTGCGTTATAAGGTGCAAAAAGCCAAGCGTGTATTTCCGCCCTTTCTCTGTGCTTTGCAGTGCGTCGCGAAAGGCCACCGCGGTCTGCGGGTCGACATACAAGAGACACGTCTTTTTGCCAAACTCGGTCGCGATGTAGCGCTCGCCCTTTAGCTTGACAAGCTCTTCGGATTCCAGGTATGCAAGGGCTGACTCTACCTTGAACTCGACAGTCGCGCTCCGGTACTGCTGCGCGAAAAGCGTCGACGCAAACACGTCCATTATGCCGGCCTTTTTCATGCCGGGCACCGACGCTATCGTCGAAAGGAGGTGAAAGCGCACGGCCCTGTCGCTTGCCATCTGCGAGCGCAGGGGCTCTGGCGTGCCAAGCACGTAATGGTCATAGATCTCCTCGCCCCTTGCCGTCGACTCGGCCACTATTATCGCCTCGCCAGATGTATCATATCTGGGCCTTCCCGCGCGCCCGCACAGCTGCTTGTATTCCATGACGCTGATAGGGACGTTGCCGCCATACTCGGAGTCGTAGCGCAGAATGCTTGCGACCACCACGCGCCGGGCCGGCAGGTTCACGCCGGCGGCAAGCGTAGGCGTCGCAGTCAGCAGTTTCACGATGCCTTTCTTGAACGACTCTTCCACTATTTCGCGGCTTGAAGGCGACAGGCCTGCGTGGTGGAACGCGACGCCCTTGGCCACCAGCTGAGCAAGCGTCTTTGTGAGCTCGGCGTCGTCGCCCCTGCTCAGTATTTCGGCAGACGCCTTTGTGGCCCGCTCTTTAGTTTCACTGTCAAGCCGCTTGAACACGCCCTCTGCAGCCTTTGCGGCAAGCGACGACGCGCGCTTTCTCGTCTCTGCAAATATCAGCGCCTGCCCCCCGCCGTCAAGGGAGTCGATTGCAATGTCCACAGAGGGCGTCGCGCCGGCCTGCACCTTGAAAGTCTTGCCGTCGCTCATGCGCACCGACCCGTACTCGTAGACGCCTTCCACCAGCTTCGTCGGGCGCCAGCTGCTTTCAACAAGTGTACAGCCGAGCCAGTCGGCTATCTCGTCCGCGTTTGAAACCGTCGCGGACAGCGCGACTATCTGCGAGCCGGGGTAGAGCTTGCGTATGCGGGTGAGCATCATTTCAAGCGTCGGCCCGCGCTCCCTGTCGCCAAGAAGGTGGACCTCGTCTGACACAAAGAGCCCCACGTCGCCGAGCCATTCTGCGCCGTGCCGGAAAAGCGTATCCATCTTTTCGTTTGTAAGCACTATTGCGT
>NZ_JBOGQF010000196.1:0-2400 GCF_050748925.1 Nitrososphaera sp. | reverse complement strand
GTCCGGGAGGGAGCAACCCTAAGGCGGCGTAGCCATGCTAGCACGTCTACGTGGTGGATCTCGCAGGGCTTGAAATGGGGCCTTTTGCCAGCGGTGGTACCGGCGGGCTGCCTCCACTTTTCAATTTTTCAAAGATAGTTTGCATGCCACATACAGCCACCCCTTGGGGCGGAATGCATTTTATATTATCAGCGGCAGGAGACCTATGAATAAATCCTCTAATGAAGAGACTGGAAGTTACGTCGCGCTCACCTTTTGGCGAGTGCCAAAAAAGAACCGTGACGCCATGGTAAAGGTAGGCAGGCAAAACGACCAGATTTGGAGAAAGCACGGGATGCTGAGGTCCGAAACGTTTCTGCTCAGCGCCAGAGGAGTTCCTCCTGGCTGCGACAGCATTGCCAAGGTCCTTTCCGCGGCCGAAAGTGAGGACGTTTGGATACTGCAGCAATTCTTTAGAGACCAGGCTCACGCGGATAAAGTCCTGGCTAGTGTGATAAAGGACGAAAGCGTCAATCAGATGGTAGAGGAGTTCTACGGCCGGGGCGCACAGGGGCAGAGGCTGGTCACGGGCGGGTTAGACCGCATGGAGCCCTCATCATAGCATGATTTAAATTGAATTTTACAAGCCTGTACCTCGTTGCCCATAGACCCCGACTTTCAGGCGCACAGGAGCGCGCAGGTGCACGGGAACCGGAAGGTCGGGCATGACGGCGACAGTAGCAAACTAGGCATCTATGGCACCGACGTTGCCGTGGATTTTGACCTGTGCGTCGGCGACGGCGCGTGCATCGACGTGTGCCCCGTCAACGTGTTTGAGTGGGAAGGCGAGGGCGCAGACAGAAAGGCGATGCCGAGCAGGGAAAGGGACTGCATCTATTGCTTTGGCTGCGAGGCAGTGTGCCCCAAGTTTGCAATCCGGGTGACACCGCTGGTGATAAAATGATAAAGATAGATGAAAAGAGGATGTTTGAGATAGTTGAGGAGCGCAAGCCGCGTTCAGTAGCATTGAACGGCGCCGAGGCGCTGATACCAAAGTTGCAGGACGCGGCAGACCACATCACGGAAAAATTCGGCATCGAAGCATACGTGATTGGCGACACGTGCTGGGGCTCGTGCGACCTGAATACGCACGCGGCCGACATGCTTGGCGCCGACATTCTCTTTAGCGTCGGCCACACGGTCGCGATGGAGACCTTTGGTGACAAGGTAGTCATGATTAACGCGTACGACGACGTAGGCTTTGAAAAGGTTGCAGAAAAGTTTGCAAAAGAGATGCAGGGCAAGTATAAGGCAATATCATTGCTGACGGACAGCCAGCACCTGGAGCAGGTGGAAGGCGCAAAAAAGGTGTTTGAGCAATACGGCTACAATGTAATTATCGGAAAAGGCAAAGGCCAGCTGCGTGACGCGCAGGTGTTTGGATGCGAGTTTTACCCCGCGTGGAACGTGCAAAAGCAGATAGACGCATATGTGTTTTTGGGACAGAGCCAGTTCCACTCGGCAAGCATCGCCATGTCGACTGAAAAGCCGACGTTCATGCTCGACCCGTATTTCGAAGAATACACGCAGGTAAACGAGTTTGCGCAGGGCCTGCAAAAGCGTGCCATCCTCGGCATATACAAGGCGCTGGACGCAGAAAGGATAGGGATAGTCATCGGCCTGAAGGAAGGCCAGTTTGCGCACGTGCGCGCGCTCGAGCTGAAAAAAGAGCTGGAAAAGCTGGGCAAAAAGGCGCAGATGATCGCGCTCACCGAAATAACAAACGACAGGCTCCAGATATTCAAAGGGATAGATGCGTTCATCCAGGTGGCATGCCCTAGGATAGCGACTGACAACCACTTTACCAAGCCTATGCTGTCGGTCCCTCAGGCGCTTGCCCTGATTAAACTGCTGAAAAAAGAGCCCATAGACGACTTTCTGCGCATACAGCACTGGCTCTAAGCTTGCCCGCCTTGCAACCAGACAGCCTATGCAAACAAATAAATATAGCGAAAAAATCTTGCCTGTTTCAGCATTCTTTTCAAGATTTTACACTGCCAAAAGGAAAAATATACTGCATTTACATATGATAAAGAGGTTTATTGCATAGTATTTTCAACATATAACTATAGTTTTCCCGTATTTTATTTAGAACAATTACAATATTACTTCGCCTGCTGCTGTATAAATTTTGTTAAAATATGCTGTTTAATGATAGAATATTTATACAAATTTTAAATAGTTATCGTGTGTAATGAGCGCAGGGAAAGAGACTAATTTCACGGCAATCGTCGTGCACTTTAGTAGTTACCCGGTGAATAAAAATGACTTGCAAAGGTATATGCATACGTCACAAGGCTCAAAAGCCAGTCGGCTCCGGCAGGTACGCTTCCGGACAAAAGAGATGCCAGATCTGCGAGA
>NZ_JBOGQF010000195.1:0-2427 GCF_050748925.1 Nitrososphaera sp. | reverse complement strand
TGCATACACCAGGAAAGGATCGTCGGTGATGACATGAGTGTGCGGGAGGATTAGGCTCCTGAAATTGTCTACCGCCTTTTCGGTGTTGAACGTGCATACCGAATGGCCGGCCGCAGCCTTCCCTGCGATCCACACGTCGTCGCCTGCCTGGTGCCTGCAAATCCTTTCGCTTTCGCCCTGCTGACTGCCGTCGACGAAAACGATGCTGCTTGCCGTGTTGGCAAACCTCGTCGCCGAAAATGCGCCGAGGATCTCTTCTCTGCATGAACTGCCGCCGTGCAGCACGATGACGCGCTCGTCTTTGAGCGCGCCGATGAACTGGAGCGCCTCTTTCCTGTACGCGTTGCGGATAATGTCAAGGGTAGAGATCGACTGGTTGTCGCAGGGAAAGTAGCCGAGGAGGTTCTGCCTCACTTGGTGCAAAAAGACCTCTGAGCCGTAGCCAAATATCTGGCCGATGGCCTTTGAAATGAGGTCGTACCTGGTAAGCACAACGTGTTTTGGGATCCTGTGCATCTCTGAAAGGTGGTTTATCAGGAGGCCAGAACACGATTCGCCAAGCAGCTCAAAGGCGTCTGCTATTGCAAAGTAGACCGTGTTGGTGACGCTTGACCAAGGCTGGTATCCTGCCTCTAACAGCATGCCGTGAATCTCTGACACATGCTACCTAACGGCTTTCACATAGTAAAGCGCCAGTTTGTTCGCCCGTACGAGCTTGCCTCCGTGCAAGATTTATTTAGCTTTTGGGGGCGCTATCAGCCAGCAATGGTCGCCGCAAAGACGATAATCGAAGTCACGGTCGTGGGCAAGGACCGCAAGGGCGTCGTAGCAGACATTACCAACCATATCTTTGGCAACGGCGGCAACATTGAAAAGATTAGCCAGAACGTGGTCCGGGGCCTCTTTGGCATGCAGCTGGAAGCGTCGTTTCAGCATGCGGACCACAGAGAATTTGACAGGGGCCTGCAAGAGCTTGCAAAAAAACTCCAGATGGAGATCAAGGTCCACTACCAGGAACCGGACAGGCCCAAGAACGTGGCGCTCTTTGTCAGCAAGGAGCCGCACTGCATCGAGCGCATACTGCAAGGGCGAAAAAAGGGCGAGATCAAGGCCAACCTCGCGGTTGCGGTAGGGAGCGAGCCGTCGCTCAAGCCGATCGCCGACGCGGCCGGCATACCGTTCCATTCCGTGGCGCACGCCGACCAGGCAGAGGCCGAGAGGAACATACTTCAACTCATCGAGAAATACAATGTCGACGTCATCGTGCTTGCGCGATATATGCGCATCCTGACGCCAAACTTTGTGTGGCGCTACCCAAACAGGGTAATCAACATCCACCCATCGCTGCTCCCTGCGTTCCCGGGGGCCTATGCCTACGTCCAGGCGTACGAGCGGGGAGCAAAGATTGTGGGTTGCACTGCGCACTTTGTCACCGAGGACCTCGACCAGGGGCCGATAATATCGCAAAACTCGTTCAAGGTGCAGCAGTCAGACACACTTGAGACGATAAAGAAAAAGGGCCAGGAGCTGGAGGCCGAGACTCTGTTTGAGGCTGTAAAGTTGTATCTGGAAGGCAGGCTGGAGGTCTACTGGGGCAAAGTGCATACTAAAGACCACAAGCCCAGGTGAAGGTTATTAACAAAGGCAGGCAGATTGCAGTTATGCACGCGTACGGCATGAGCGACCCTGACGTCAAGGGGTTCAAGCGCGCAATCGTCCCGGTAGGCTCGACAGAGCAGCACGGCCCGCACCTGCCCGTGCTGACCGACGCGCTCATTGCAGAGCACGTCGCCGGGCTTGTCGCGGCCAAAACCGGCGCAGTAGCCATGCCTGCGATAACGTACGGCGTGTCGTACGAGCACGCGCCGCTCTTTCACGCGTCGGTGCGCAGTTCCACGCTCTCTGCCATGGCGTGCGACGTCTGCGCCTCGCTTGCAGACTATGGCTTTACCGACATTATCCTGCTAAACGGCCACCACGGCAACATTGGCGCCCTGCAGTACGTCGCGCAGGAGCTAAAGGGCAGGATGGCAGGCAACGTGTCCGTGCATACCTTGCATTACTGGCACGCCATGAAAGAAGAGCTGGGCCACGCCGGCGAAACGGAAACCTCGCTCGTGCTTGCCATTGCTCCACGTCTGGTCAGGATGGAGCGCGCAAAGCCTGGGTCAAAAAAGCTGGACAAGTCTAAGGCCGCCTATTCGGCGCTTGCCAACGCGCCTGGCTCGTTTGTAAAGATAACCGGCAACGGCGTGTGGGGAGACCCCCGGAAGGCGTCCGCGGAAAAGGGCCGGAAACTTTTAAAAGAGATAACCGCGGGCCTGGCAAAGACCATTTCAGAGCTGTGAGCGCGTGCGAATTTTAATATATGGCGTCCAAGCGCCTTACTGCAGGTAAATTAGATGTCCGTTGATATGGCTGTTAAGG
>NZ_JBOGQF010000194.1:0-2482 GCF_050748925.1 Nitrososphaera sp. | reverse complement strand
GGCGGTAACCGCGTCATACAGACCCACAATCCCGACCCTCGCCCAGCGCATTGCAAAGCTAAAATACGACGACGACAGGCAGTCGCATATCAAGGTGACCAGGCCGGAGGCCGAGTTTATGAAAAAGATGGTCACCCTGTGCCCGACAAACTGCTACCTCCTTGAAGACGGCAAGGTGGTCCTGCAGCACGAAGCTTGCATAGAGTGCGGGACATGCGCCAAGGAGACCGAGTGGCGCCACCCGAGGGGAGAAAAGGGAATAGCCTTCCAGTACGGCTAGCCCTTCCACTTTATCGAGCAGCCGATGGACGGGTCGAAATCCTTTTCTAGTTTCTTGCCTGCGAGGAGGGCCCTGACGTTGTTTTCCATCACCGGGACCGTCGGGCTGGCTTCCGGCTCCATCGCGTCGTTTATCCTGCCGTGGAATGCCAGCTTGCCGTCGACGAAAAGAAACGGGTCGGGCGTGCACACGGCGCCATAGGCTTTTGCAACCTGCTGGCTGTCGTCTATCAGGTACGGAAAGTTGACGTTGTATTCTTTGGAAAACTTGATCATGTTGTCAAAGCCTTCGTCCTGGTAGGACGGGTCGTTGCTGTTTATCCCGATGACCTGCAGTTCCGACGGCTTGAATCTTGACTGAAGCGCGATGACGTCGTTTATGCGCGCCTTGACAAAGGGGCAGTGGTTGCACATGAATATTACGAGCGTCGCCCTGCTGCCGTACTGCGAAAGCGAGTGCATCTTGCCGTCGACGCCCTTGAGCGTGAACGCGGGGGCACCCATGCCCGTCTTTAACACCTGCGGCGATGAGAGAGTTCGAGCCATGGCTGACATTTCTCGCCGAGGCGTTATATCTATTGTGCCGGGCAATAAATACCGGCGCGTTTTGAAGAGACGCATATGGACACTATCGACGCCATACTGCAGCTGCCGCAGCGCAAGCTGATAATCGCGCAGAGCGACGTCCTGCTGGACGCGCCAGCAAAGAACGAAATTTTCATCATGATGGTGGAAGAGTCGCGCGGCTCGGCAGGCGGCAGGGCTGCCGGCGGCGGCCACCGAAAAATAGTAAAGATCTACGGCTTTTCGTGCGAAAATGGCTGCAGCAAGGCGTTTGAAAGCGACGATCAGCAAAAGATCGAGCAGTTCGACATCCCGTACAGCGCAGTGGCGATGGACATAAAGCTGTCAAGCGGCCAGCCGTACGTCGTGCAGGGAGTAATCGACCCTGACCTGATTGCAAGCTATAAGGCAGTGGTGGCAGGCAATCTAAAATAGCATGGCAAACAAGTAACGGCATTGTCTGCTGACAGGACAGAGCAGATCGCCTCTGCCATAGAAGACCTGCTCTACATGGGCGCCATAAGGCTCGACAGCGAAAAGGCGATGCTGTCGCCCCAGTTCTCACTCGTCGCCTCAAACCTGATGGACAGCATGAAGCTGACCGGTGACCGGGACGGCGTCATGAAGCTGATGTATTACTCGCTTTTGATATACATGAACGAGCACCTAAAGCTGCCAAAACCCTTCACGGTGGCCCTTGGCAACGACATGGAGCAGAACCGGCAAAACATGGAGTCCGGCGAGCTCGTCAACACGTACGTCGCCATCCTGTCAGAGGTCTGGTCCCAGAAAAAGGCCTGATGCTGCGACAATCCTGCCGCTAAAACGCCATTCTGCAACAACATGATTTTTAAAGCATTGCCGGCTGACAATTCACTATAATGTACGTCCGGTCGCTCAAGCCAGGGCTCATCGAGTCGCTGAAGCTCTTGAAAAAGGCAGAGCCTAAAAGCAAGGTGTGGATCGAGGCGTACGGCTGCTCGGCGAGCATGGCAGACTCGGAGATGATAGCCGGCCAGCTAAAGGAGGCAGGCTATGAAATTGCGTCGAGCAGAAAGGAGGGCGCCCTCAACCTCATCGTGACCTGCTCAGTCAAGGACACGACAGAGCACAAGATGGTCCACCGGATAAAGCAGCTGGGCAAAACGGGCAAGCCTCTGGTGGTGGCAGGGTGCCTGCCCAAGGCCGACAGGGCCAAGGTCGAGTCATTAAACCCACACGCAAGCCTGATGGGACCTCACTCGATCGACAGCGCGGCCGAGGTGGTGGGGTCGGCACTCGCAGGCAGCCGGCTGGTGATGCTTGCGGATTCCGCGCAGGACAAGGTCAGCCTCCCGCGCATGCGCATCAACCCGGTCATCAGCATAGTCGAGATAGCAAGCGGGTGCATGAGCGAGTGCACCTTTTGCCAGACCAAAAACGCCAAGGGGTGGCTCCACAGCTACCGCGTCGGCGACATCGTGAGGCAGGTTCGCCACGACGTCGAAGAAGGCTGCAAGGAGGTGTGGCTCACGTCGACAGACAGCGGCTGCTATGGCCGCGACATGGGTTCCGACCTTGCACAGCTGATGAGGTCTTGCTGCGAAGTCGAGGGCGACTTTAAATTAAGAATTGGCATGATGAACCCGCAGTACATGCC
>NZ_JBOGQF010000193.1:0-2488 GCF_050748925.1 Nitrososphaera sp. | reverse complement strand
GACGGCTATTAAATTGATGCGTGCGTTAGAAATTAGGCAACATTTATAGTCCCCGAACAAAAATTTTCAATTGAGTGTATGCCAAAGTTCAAGTCAACGCAGGAAATCCTCAGGATAATCGGTAACAAGGATCAGATACGCAATTTCGGCGTCATCGCCCACGTCGACCACGGCAAGACAACCATGTCAGACAGCTTGCTTGCCGCGTCCGGCATCATCGCCCCCTCGGTGGCAGGCCAGGCCCTCGCGCTTGACTCTATGAAGCTCGAGCAGAACAGGCAGATGACCATCAGGGGCGCCAACGTCACGCTTCTTTACGAGCACGAAAGCAAGGACTACGTCATCAACATGATAGACACCCCCGGCCACATCGACTTTACCGGCAGGGTGACGCGCGCGCTGCGCGCAATCGACGGCGTCGTCGTCGTCTCCGATTCAGTAGAGGGCATCATGACCCAGACAGAGACCGTCACGAGGCAGGCACTCGAAGAGCGCGTAAGGCCGGTGCTCTACATCAACAAGATCGACCGCCTTGTAAAGGAGCTGAGGCTTGACGCGCAAGCCATGCAAAAGTGGCTCTCTAACATTATCGCCGACTTTAACAGGCTCGTGGACATTTACGCAGAGCCGGAATACAAGGAAAAGTGGAAGGTCAGCATCCAGGGCAACAGCGTGGCGTTTGGCTCTGCAAAGGACCGGTGGGGCTTTAACTTTAAAATGGCCCAGAAACTGGGCGTCAGCTTCAAGGACGTTTACGAAGCATACACTGCAGAAGGCACGGACAAGATAAAGGCACTTGCGGAAAAGTCGCACCTGCACGACGCGGTGCTGGGCATGGTCGTGGAGCACCACCCGCCGCCCCACGTTGCCCAGAAATACAGGATTCCGAAAATCTGGCCCGGCGACCTCAATTCTGAGATCGGCCAGGCGCTCCTGAACTGCGACGAAAAGGGCCCGGCGATGATGATGGTCACGACCATCAACGTCGACCCGCAGGCAGGCAGGGTCGCGACAGGACGGCTGTATTCAGGCACGATAAAGGACGGCGACGAAGTCTACCTGATTGACGCCAAGAGGCCCGGCAAGGTGCAGTCTGTCAACATCTACATGGGCAACACCCGCGAAGTCGTCAGCGTGCTTCCTGCAGGCAACATCCCGGCGCTTTTGGGACTTGACTATGCCGTGTCCGGCGAATCGGTGTCGACGATAAAGGGCTCCACCGCCTTTGAGTCGATCAAGTACGTGTCTGAGCCGGTCGTAACGATTGCAGTGGAACCAAAGCACCCCAAGGACCTCCCGAAACTGGTGGAGGGACTGCGCAGGATCACCGTAGAAGACCCCAACCTCATCGTCAAGATCAACGAGGAGAGCGGCGAGACTTTGATGGCCGGCATGGGCGTGCTCCACCTGGAGATTGCAACGTCATTGCTGCAGGAACTCGGGCTTGACATCGTAACGACGCAACCATTAATCAACTACCGCGAGACCATCCGCGCGGCGGCAGGACCCATCATGAGCAAGTCGCCAAACAAGCACAACAAGATATTTCTGCGCGTTGAGCCTTTGAAGGACGACATCGTCGACCTCATCAGGACCGGCAAGCTGAAGGAAGACATGGACAAGAAGGAGATGGCCAAGATCCTGAGGGAGAAGGGATGGGGCACGGACGAGTCGAGGAGCGTCGTCGCAATCGACGTGTCTGGCAACATGATGGTCGACGAGACCAAGGGTGTCCAGTTCATCCAGGAATCGATGGACTCTATCCGCTCCGGCTTTGACGACGTGATAAAGAACGGGCCGATTGCAAAGGAGCAGGTCAGAGGAGTCAAGTTTGTCCTGCACCACTTTGTCCCCCACGAGGACCCGGCGCACAGGGGCCTCGCCCAGCTGATGCCGGCGACAAGGAGGGCCATGCTCGGATCGATACTCATCGCGGACCCGGTGCTGCTGGAGCCAATCCTCGGCATAGAGATCAAGTGCCCACAGGAGCAGATAGGCATCGTCGCAAGCGTGCTGTCAAGCAAGCGCGGCAAGCTCCTTAGCGTCGAGCAAAAGGGCATCATCGCCATTATACAGGGCGAGGTTCCTGCTTCGGAAACATTCGACCTGTCAGAGATCATGAGGGGCGGGACGGCAGGCAAGGCAATGTGGACAACCTACTTCAAGACGTGGTCGCCAGTGCCAAACTCGATATTCCGGAACCTGGTCGGGGAAACAAGGAAGAGGAAGGGCCTTCACCCCGAGCCGCCAAGCCCGGACGAGTTTATCGACAAGGAGTAAAAATGGAATCCCCCCTCTTTCCTCGTCGTTTTGTGCCGCTTTTGAAGGCATGTCCAAGGGCGTTAGGATGTTTGATGAAACCACAGGCTAGAGGCGTTTGGATAAAAGTTCAAGAATATCGATATGAATTGTAAGACAAGCTGTCTAATACTGCACCCGTTCTAGCAGGTCTCGCTATTGGTATCGGATTCATTGTGTTATTCTCTGC
>NZ_JBOGQF010000192.1:0-2552 GCF_050748925.1 Nitrososphaera sp. | reverse complement strand
GTGCAAGGACGTACGCGGTCGACTCGTCTACAGACATGGGCCTGCGCGTGTCATCGCTTGGCGGCATGGTCGCGCTTCTTCGCTACGCGCTCCGCTGAGCTTTCAAGCCACGAGAGGTAGGGCTTGGACACGTCGCTCAACTTTAGTTCAATAATCTCTGGCACCTCGTAGGGATGGGCCTTTGCCAGCGCCTCTTTCAGCGCCTTGGCAGACCACCGGGTAGTCTTGAAAAATGCAATGTATTCTTCGTGGTCTTCCACCTTGCCCTTCCACGTGTAGATGGAGCGCACCTTGGTAAAGTTGACGCAGGCGCACAGCCCCAGGTCGACCATCTTTTTGCCAATGTCTGCCGCAAGCACTTCGCCGGAAAACGTCGAGACGACGATTACCGCCCGGGCTTTTCCCACGGCGGCTTTTACAGATCCACGGTATTTATTCCTGCACGGTCTCGCAGAGCGGGTTTGCCTTTATGATTATCAGGTCGTCGCTTTTGGCGTTCTTGGAAGCCACCTTTTCAAAGTCGGCCTTTGAGCATGCGATGACGACAGTCGTCTTGTCGGTGTGGTAAAGGTCAAACGTCGGGCCCTGGTGGCGCTCGACGTCGCCGATATAGTCGCGCACCTTGGTTTCAAGGGCAGACAGGAGGTCCATCTTGTCGCCCCTCATCTCGTGCGGGTCAAGCGTCCACGCTATGGCGACTTTGGTCCTGCTGGCCTTCAGGTCGCGCTTTTTGAGCGTGCCTCTGATCTGATCTATCAAATGCTTGACATAGCCTTCGATTCCCCTCACGCTCCCGTTGACGAGGTACATGAGCGGGCCGGCGCCGTCAAGCGACGCGCCGATGATGCGCAGATCATAGAGGCCGGCAGTCACGTCGTCGACGTACAGGTCTGAAAACGTGCCGTGCATGAGTTCATTTGCAGGTACCTGGCTGTCGGCTGCCTTTTTGCAGACCTCAAGGATGCTTGCCATGCCGGAATAGTGCGAAAGAGTGCGGATGACGTGCACGAGCTCGGCCGAGTTGACGTCCACAAACGACACCTTGCGCCTGCTGTCGTCTTGCAACATTTTTGCAAGGTTGTTGTCCTGCCGGCCGCGCACCGATCCAACTGTTGTTTCAGAGCCGGCGGCAAGCATGCTCGACGGCATGTAATAGTAAGAGAAGTCCTGTTCGGCCGACGACATGCCGGTGACGTGCTCTATGAGAGCAATGTTTTCGTTGTTGCCCCCCATGCCGGCCGGCAGCATGTAGATTACTGACGATCCTTTCTTCAGCGCCTTGACGGCGTCTTTGAATTTTGCAGAAACGTCGGCCTTGACGTCGGTGCCTATCTTGCGTACGCGGGGCGCAAAGAACAGGTATGCCGCGTTGCCGACTGCCACGTCCATCGGCTCAAGCCCGAGCAGCGGCTCGTCTTCCATGAGCGAGCTGACGTTTGGGTACGTGCGGGCGATGTCTGCCTTTAGCGAGATTGCGGTGCGCAGGGATTCGTCGATGAGTGAAACCTTGGCGCCTTTTATCGCTATCAGAGAAGCTATCCTATACCCCTCGGTACTTAGGCCATAGACGGCCACTGGCGGCATTGTACCAGCACTCAAAGTATAGACTGAGCTCCCCCGAGCAACGCGCTATATACTCGTTGCCGGCGGTTAAAGAAAAGGTTTTTCGATGTCGGATTTAGGGAACGAAACGTTTTGTGCGGAAATTACTAGAAACATTGCTTCAGTAGTGGTTGCCTTCATTGTGCTGCTATTAGTGATGGTGTTTGTCATTTTTTAAGCTATCCTTCCTAACTACCAGTTATGCTCTTGAAGTACGGGTCGTCCTTTAGCGTTTCCTTCCAGCCCTTGAGCAGCATCTTGCCATAATAGCCCTCATCGCAATCATGTATCACGTCTTCACTGATGATTTGCTTCAGTCTTTCAGTGGCTAGTTCTTCCACGTCTCTTCCTTCCATCTGTGACATATCCCACAGGACGCTCCAGTACTTGTCAGGTAGAGAAATGCGGAGGGGCTTGTTTGCCCCATACTCTATGACTTTGGCTGGCATTATTGCTTGTACGCCTCCATTAGTTCTGCATCCTTTTCGTTATACACGTCCAGAAGGATTTCCACACTGGAAGGCTTTCCGTCCTTACCAAAGTTTGTAATGTAGCTTATACCGTACTCTGAATCTAGAGCAGCAGCCAGAAGCCGGGCAGATTTGGGGTCAGTTATGGTGAAGAGGGGGAGTTCTGTCATCCTCTACCACTCTTCTATCCGCAATATCGGGTTCTTTGCGGTCCCGTCGTTATGCCATTGCATGCTTTTGTCATGCTTTAGGATTTGCTGATAGATTCGTTTAGCCAGTCTGCCCTTGATGACGATAGGTTGCTGTTGAGTCAAGCAATCCAGCTCCTTTACCTAGACCTTCCACCGTCGCTGGGGGTCGTACTGATACTTTTCCTTCAGATAGTCAGAGTACTGTACACCCAAGACAGTGTGATTTTTCAGGTCCAAGGCTAGCCCTATTAAGATAAGGTCCTCAATCATCTCCTGGACTGTCCTGTTC
>NZ_JBOGQF010000191.1:0-2557 GCF_050748925.1 Nitrososphaera sp. | reverse complement strand
ATCCTGATGGAACCGGGCCATTAGCTGCCCGGATCGATTATTCGCCAGCTGATCTTGCTGATCTAGACGAGCGTCCCGTTCCAGCTCCGGGTCTTAACGAGCCAGCAGGGATTGGGGACGGTACAGATAATACAACATTTCGGTGCCCTACTGGCACTCTTGGAACAGGTGTTGGAACTGGAGGCATAAACTGGAATTGTGATAGCGATGTTACTGACACAGGCATAAGCGTGGATATCAGCGGCGATGGAGTGTTCAGCGTACTAACTGGCTTTAATGACTGGGCGAATCTCTTGTTCGGCTTTCAGAGAACGACAGACTTTGAAGATGGTGCCCACACCACGTCACCGCCTGAGGAGATAGACTTTCCAACAAGTCTGACGACATCCTTGAAGGCTGTTCAAATCGACATCAAGCCGGGAGGCCTGCCTAATAACATCAACCCGATGAGCACAGGGAGAACTCCCGTTGCCATACTCTCCGCTCCCGGCTTCAACGCTCCCTTGATTGTAGATGTATCTTCCTTAACCTTCGGACGCACTGGAGAAGAACCCAGCCTGGCCTTCTGCAATTCCATCCCTGAAGATGTGAACGGGGACGGTCTCTCTGACCTGGTATGCCATTTCAACACTCGTTCGACAGGCTTTAGGTCAGGAGATACTCTGGGAATTCTGAAGGGGCAGACGCTCGACGGTGTGAATATAGAGGGAAGAGACTCTGTGAAGGTTAGTCGCTAAGCATCCTGCGTCGCGCATCTGACGGGATGGATTTTTTCATCCCTCCTTACAATAAGGCAAGATGTCGTTTAGAGCATCGCCACCGCCGGAATTCTTCCAGCTTTCCCATTTTGCAAGCATGTTAAAAGGCACCAAACAGTTGAATGTACTTTCACCCATCTCTATTTCATGAACAAGCCGAATGGAACACCTGCCGTCTTCTTCCCCATTTATTGAAAGCTTTGTTGACCCAAACTGGTAGCCCAGGATGAGCGTCTCTGGCTGGCATCTTTCTAGAAGTGTCTGCACGCATTCTATGCCGGTAACATTGTATTGTGGAGTTTGGGGATCCAAATCCAAAATCTTTGGACATGTCATGCGCTGAACTGACGGCGAAGTGGTCGTTATGCTTGAACTAATATTATTGAAATAGATAGAAAATGAAATCGCCGCCATGCTGGCCACAATCAGGATTATCGCCCATATCCTTTTGACCATATCTCAATAACAAAGCCCATCCAAATGACTGTTGTGCAAATCGGATGTTGAAGCTCAAACTTGCGGCGTTGAAGGAATGAACCGGAATCTTGTCAAAATTTTGCTGCCATCACAAGCAGCTTGAAACAACAGATTGTTCGGGTTCTTGACGTCTAGCTGGTTAGCGCCTATTGATCTGGCCGGACCGTCCTGTGTTTCTTTTTATGGTGGCGCCGCCTCCTCCATCCAAAACTCTCAGGGACTTTAGGATTTCCGCCAGGTCGTCGTCTTCAGTATTTACCGCCCTCTTTGCAGACTCGAAAAACTGTTCCAGCGCCTTGCCGTCGTGGCCATTATCGGCGTATCTTTGCGCCTGCATGGCCATTTCGAGCTTGTCAAGCCGGTGCACAAACCTTGCAATCCTTGTCCTGCCTGCGAGGAACTCCTGCCATATCCCGGCATATTGCGACTGCACATCTGCCGGCAGGCAGGCAAGTATCTTTGTCATTGCGCGCTCCTCGGCAGCCTCCTTTTCTTTTACGGCCACCTGCCCCGGCATATAGTCGCCTACGGCAGACTCGGCCAGGTCGTGCAGCACTATCATCTTCATGACTTTTTCAGCGTCCAGTTTCATCGCGTCTGCAAGGGCCATGCCGATTGCGCACATTGAAAACGAGTGGTCGGCGACAGACTCGGCGTCGCTGATGCCTGCCTTGGCAACCCATCCCGCCCTCTTGACCGACTTTAATGCAATCGCCGCGTCAAAAAAAGGGGAAAGGTTTTTTACCATTTTCTAGAGTCGCCTTCAAGAAGGCCCGAGCCGTGGTGTATCCTATCTATGTGCTTTGAGAGCTGTTCATTGTCCGGAAAGGCCGAGCCGCAGTAGGGGCATTTGACTTCCATGAGGTAAATTGTCACTGCCAGACTTTAAAAGTTTGCAGGGTGCCTGCGAATTTGGCGCCTGCCAGGGGGATAAAGTCAAAGACATAGGTAATGGCGACAGTCGCCAGCGCCATCGCTGCGGTTATTGCGATGATGAGCGCAACGTTTCGCACCTGCCCCAAGCAGTTCTCCTCACCGCAGCGCAGGATAAAACTGTTATTTTTTCCACGCCACGTCGCTGACGCCAAGGCGCCTGTTGGTCAGCCTTGCGGCGACAAACAGCAGGTCAGCAAGCCTGTTAAGATAGACAATGACTGCGGGGTTTACCGCCTCTGTCCTTGCCAGCGCGACGGCCGTCGTTTCTGCGCGCCTCGCCACGCCCCTGCAGATGTGGAGCATCGACGCCTGGGTGCTCCCGCCCGGCAGGATAAAGAACGTGATGGGGGGCAACTCTTTTTCAAATTTATCGATGGCCGGTTCCA
>NZ_JBOGQF010000190.1:0-2561 GCF_050748925.1 Nitrososphaera sp. | reverse complement strand
ACTCGGAGATATAGTTTACGATGGACAGGATGCTGTCGTAGCGCGGGTCAGCCGTGTGCGAAAACAAGAGCTCGAGCCTGTCGTGGATGTCGCCAAGCTCGTAGGAATACGCCTTGCTGTTTTTCGGCACTATGGCCGAGTTGGGCTTGCCGTCGCTTCCCCTCGGCAAATAGTAGGTGACGTTTGAAAATGGCTCTGCGCTAAGGCCCAGCAGCTTGAATAATTTCGCGTCTTCCTTGCCAAACTTTTCGCCTTCCCTGGAATCGATCTGGAGCAGCTCTTGCTCCTTGGTGTTAAAGACTATGAGGCTCGCGCCCTCCCTGGACAGCTTTTGGTATGCCGCCTGGAGCAAGAAAAGCAGGTAGCTGGTCTTGCGGTTTCCCGAAATGCCGGCCGCGTTTACGTGCGCCGTGTCCGGGCCTGCCAGGTACGACACGTCAAGGGACACCGGGACCTGCAGGCCGTTTGTCATCTCTATGACTCCTGCAGGCACGGGGTTTGCCATCTCGGGTATGCCCAGGGCAAAAAGCACCTCCTTGGCGTCTGCCAGCCTCACCTTCCTGCCCGGCATCACCGGCATGCCTGCCAAAGAAGGAGTGTTTGCCAGGATTGCTGCCTTGGCAGCCATGGTGCCTTCTTTAGAATACGAGTCGGCTTTTCCTGACGGGATTACCTGCAGGTCGTTTACGATCCCGATGATCCTCTCTTTCTGTGCGTTCTTGACCGACACAAAATCAAACGGCCTCACGGCGGCGCCGTCCTTTACCGAGAACCAGAAATCGTCGATGTTGCTAGCGAGGGCCTTTGAGACTATGGTCGCGCCGACAGCGCCGTCCTGATGCGCAGGCTTGCTCATCTTACGCAACCCTGCCGGTTTTGCCAGCTGCCATCCCTGTATTGTAGGCCGGCCATTTTTAAAACAGATTCGCCACCGGGTTCTGCAAGGCAACTTTTAAAAAGAATTGCCCGCAAACCACCTGCATGTCGCCTGCCAAGAAAAAGTTCATGATTGTAGCGGCAGGTGGGGCGGCCATCATCGTCTACGCAGTCGTGAAACTCGTCCTTACCTTGAACTCTTGAAGAAAAGTTCCTTTGCCGCCTTGACCGTTCCCTCTATCGTGTGGTCCTGCGCTTCGCGGTATCTCACGCCCCTCTTTTCCAGCTCGGCGCTGGTGAAAGGGCCGATCGATATCGCCTCCACGTTCTCAAGGCTCGCCTCCATCCTGGCCATCAGCTCAAAAAACGCCCGGACGTTGGACGCGCTCGTAAACACCACAGCATCGACGATGCCGGCTGCAAGCATCTTCTGAAACTCTTGCCACGCAGGAGTCACGCCCCCCGTGCGCACGGTGTACAGGAGCACCTCGTCCACTTCCATGCCAAGGTCCGACAGCGCCTTGGCCGCAAACTCGTTGGCCTCGCCGCTCCTCGGGATGATTATCTTCTTGCCTTTCGGGTTTTTCCCGGCCAGCATCTCTGCAAGCCCGACAGAAGAGTATGTATCCGGCATCATGTCGACGCTGACGCCGTGCTCTTCAAGCTCCTGCTTTGTCCTGGGGCCGACAGCTATCACCCCGGTGGGCATCAGAGCAGCCCGCACGTCGGCGAGTCCAAAGAGCACCCGCACCGCCTGCGCGCTCATAAAGGCGCAATAGTCGTGCTTTTTTTCACTTAGCAATGCGATGAATTCATGGCCTGCTATGGGTCCCGCAGGGACTATCTCTATGGCAGGAACTGCGACTGCCGTGCCGCCTTCCGCCTTTACCAGGAGCGAAAACTCTCTCGCTTCCTGCTCGCTCCTGGTTATGGCTATGACGCGGTCATACAGGCCCGGAGCTTTTGCCACCCTTGAACCACCCGATCTTTTCATGCAAAGAAGCGACCTTGCCAATCACGACTATGGCTGGCGGCCGGACGTTGTTCCTGGCTGCAAGGCGCGCGGCGCCTGCCAGCGTGCCCGTGACCACGCGCTGCCTGTCCGTGGTGCCGCTTTCGACTATGGCCACTTTAGTGGTTTTCTTCATGCCCCCTTTTATCAGGTCACGCGATATCTGCTCCAGCTGGCCTATGCCCATCAATACGACTATAGTATCAACTGCGCCGGGCAGTTTTTTCCAGTTCACAGACGTCTCGCCCTTGTTGTCCTCGCCCTCGTGGCCGGTCACTATTGCTACTGATGACGAGTGCTGCCTGTGCGTCAGCGGTATCCCCGCGTAGGCAGGGGACGCTATCGCGGAAGTGATGCCTGGCACTATCTCAAACTCTATTCCGTGCTCTAGCAGGTATTCGGCCTCCTCTGCGCCGCGGCCATAGATGAACGGGTCGCCCCCCTTGAGCCGGAGCACGCTCTTACCCTTTTTGGCGTGCTGGACCATCAGCTCGTTGGTGCGTTTTTGGTGAGTAGTCGGGTCTCCTACCGCCCTTCCCACGTACACTTTTTCAGTGCCCGCGGGCATCTGGTCGACTATCCCCTGCCCCACCAGCCTGTCGTACAGGATGACGTCGCACGATCTCACAAGCTCCATCGCCCTGACTGTCATGAGCCCCGCGTCGCCGGGCCC
>NZ_JBOGQF010000189.1:0-2582 GCF_050748925.1 Nitrososphaera sp. | reverse complement strand
GAACCGGCCTTCAAAGAGTTTTTAAAGACTAGCGAGAAACGTCATTTATCGCTCGAGAAAAGTAAGGGCGGAGGGTCAATTGAAATGGGACTCAATTTACTACCCCCTCCACACCTATCCGATTCTGGCGAATCGATAGTAGCTTTTTGCGCTTCTGATATAAAACATCACTGGTCAGCATCCGCTAGTGCACAATAAGGTACCTTTATTCTCGGTTGCAATACTAGGAACGATATCCTGTTAGCAACTGACGTTCAATGTCTGCCGTTCGCGGCCATTTCGAGGTGTCTCGCCAGCTTCTCCACCTCTCACGTCTTGTCTTGTTGTCTGGAATTGAAAGATTAATAGCCGTTGTTTTGGTGTTGGTCATGCTAAACATGGTTGATTTGGCGCAATATTTGACAAATACCTCAAACCCCAAGGTCTTTCTCGCCCCCAACACTTCGGACCAGGAGCTGGTCGAGAAGGCAAAGGGCAGGCTTGTCGAGAACGGCCTAAAGCTCGAAGCCATCCAGTTGAACTATGACATGCAGCAGCTCGACCCAGGAGACCTTTATGCCAGCTACGAGCCGCCAGACCTAGTCGTCAGGTCTGTCTATGAGAAAAAGCCAAGCGGCATAGTCAAGATGAAGAGCGTGGCGATGATAAGGCTCTAGCCGCCAAACAGCATTTTTCCCGGGCAAGAAACTCTTTCATCCCTACGGGCTTGTAGATTATCACCGCGTCAGGGTCGAGCCTGCGGGCAAAACTCAGCTCTGCCGACGACATGTCATAGGCTGACAGGAATATCACAGGGGTTTGCGGGTCGACAGACTTGATCTTTTGATACAGGTCCAACCCGTTCATCCCAGGCATCCGGATGTCGGTTATCACAAGGTCGTAGCGGCCGGGAGCAAAGTTCTCAAGCGCCGTGACAGAGTCGCGACATGCCCTGACTGAAAAACCTGCCTTTTGCAGGCCGTCTTTCATGACCACCAGAATGTCCATTTCATCGTCGACGAGTAGGACCCTCTTGCCTGATTCCCGGCTCACTCGCTACCGCCCCGCTTCCAGCCTTGTCCCAAACAAATTTGCAAAGGTTTTGGCGCGGCAGTGCAATAAGGTTTGCCCCGGGCCGACATGCACGATGCAGCCCTCAAATACAGCATATTTTGAGCCAAACGCACACCTAGGCTCGCAAAAGCGAGCCTACTGCGTCGACGATGGCCTCAAGAGGCTGCTTGCTTTCTGCCCCGTCTTTCATAGACTTTACAGTGACCTTGCCCTCGGCAATTTCGCCGGGCGCGACTATCAGCGCGAGGCGTGCGCCCTTGGTCGACGCGTCGTCCATCTGCTTTCGCAGCGCCCTTCCGAGTATGTCATAGTCAGCCGCAATGTCGCTGTCCCGCAACAGGGCCACCAGCTCGAGCGCCTTCGCCCTTGCCTCGTCCGACGCATTTGCCACGTACACCAGCGGCTTTTGGGGCGGCTGCAGCATGCCCTGTTTTTGGAGGGCCATGACAATGCGCTCGACGCCGCCTGCAGCGCCCGTGGCGCCGATGTCCTTACGCCCAAACGCGTCGGTCAGCCGGTCGTACCGGCCGCCGCCGACCAGCGCGCCCCCTTCTCCGGAAAACACTTCAAACACGACGCCGGAATAATAGTCGAGGCCCCGGACTATGCCGAGGTTCACAGAAACGTTGTCCACCTTTCTTGCGGCCAGCGACTCCATCAGGCTGACAATCTTTTGCCACCCTGCAAGCCCCTGCACGTCTGCTCTGGCTGCGACCTCTTTGACAGAGCCGCGCACCTGCGACAGGTCGATAAGCGCCTGCAGCTTGCCCGGCTCTACCACGTCCCTGTATTCATGCAGGATGGCAGCGGCGCCCTTTTTTGGCACCTTGTCCACTGCGCGAAACATCTCGGCCACCCGGGCGTCGTCTGCCACGCCCAGCCTGCCGCGGATGTACTGCTCGATTAGCTGCCGGTCGTTGACTTCAATCGACACTGCAAGGCCCAGCTTTTTGAAAAACGCCGCTATGAACTCTATCACCTCGGCGTCTGACTCTATCGAGAACGGGCCGTACACCTCGACGTCCCACTGGTGGAAATAGCGGTACCTGCCGGCCTGCGGCTCGTCGTAGCGCCACACCCCGGCAAACGCCGCCACCTTGGCCGGCATCTTCAAGTCGCGCCTGGCAGCCACAAAGCGCGTCAGCCCAATTGTGAGGTCAAAGCGCAGCGCGACTTTTCTGTCGCCCTTGTCCGTGAAAGCGTATATCTCGTTTGAAACGGCGCTCCCGCTCTTGGCCTCCAGCGTCGCCAGCATTTCAAGGGGCGACGGCTCCATCATGGTAAAGTTGTAAAGCCGCGCGGTTTCAAGGAATTTCTCCCGCACATAGGCGATGGCTGCAAACTCGCCGCTCTCAAGGTCCCTCATGCCGCGGGGGAGCTCTAGCTTCACACCAGTGCATCAAGCCCGTTAGCATTTAGATTTTGCGCCGGCGCTACCCCTAGCGTGCGTTTCCAGTGGAAAACTGCCAAAATAATTGTTCTTTTATCCTACTTGCTGTGCTTGAGCGAGGCAGTGCGGCGGGAAAGTC
>NZ_JBOGQF010000188.1:0-2611 GCF_050748925.1 Nitrososphaera sp. | reverse complement strand
GTCCGGCGACAGCTCGACTATGTCAAAGCCGGCGACGTTGCACGTGCTCATCACCTTTGTCAGCATGTAGAGCAGGTCTGCCGTCGCAAGCCCGCCGGGCGACGGCACGGAGACGCCCGGCGCAGACGCAGGGTCGACGCAGTCAAGGTCTATTGAAACGTAGACCCTGCGCCCTGCGGTTTTTGCAGTTACAATCTCTGCCACCTTGCGGACGCCCAGCTCGACAATGTCGATGGGTGTCACCAGCTGCAGGCCCGCGCTCTTGGCATTCTCTACCTCTTCACGCTCTGCTGCCCTCGTCCCTATGGCCATGCTTCTTGCAAAATCGACATACTGCGCCGAATCGGTGAGGACCGAGCCGTAATAGTTTCTTGCCGACGACACAAAGTCCGGATGGGCGTCAAAGTAAAGGAGCGACAGCTTTTCTCCAATGGATTCGTGGATGGCCGCCAGGACGTCTCTGGTGAGCGAGTGGTCGCCTCCTATCGTAACCGGGAACCTGCCGCCTGCGACTTGTGCAAGGACTTTATCGTGCAGGTCGTCCCTTGCGACGTTGCCGGCGTCAAATATCCTCTTGCCGTCAAACGTGCCGCGCATGGGGACCGTCGGTATGGCCTTGCCGTCGCGCACGAAAAATTCCGAGTCGTTGGACGCCGCCCTCAGGATGTCGGGTGCGGCGCTTGTGCCCTTGCGGGTGGCGTGCGACCTTGACTCGTCCGGGACCCCGATTATCACAATGTCTGCCTGCTCGGCGCTTGCGGCGTTTGCGCGGTAAAACTTCAACGCACCCTATTGCCTTGGCATGGTTTTTAACTGTGGCTAGCCCAAGAAGATGGATTCAGCGGGTAGGGCATAGGCTAGCCTGCAAGATAGCCCCTATCTGCAGATGGTGGCCATGCATCCGCTGCGAATTTGGGTGGCTACTAGTACTCTGCGTTGGGCAAGCACTTGTCGCAATATCTCTGAATAACTATTGCATCTTCAAGCTTGAACAAGGCTTCTGTTGTCGCTACTGCCGAGCATGTCACGCAAAATCCCGGCGACTTTTTCGTGCCTAATGACGTAGGCCTTGTCTGAAAAGGTTTTTTCACTGAATTGGTACTGTAACATCTGCCTATATAGCTTTCATCCCCTTGTTTGGGATGCCCGTTCCTGCCGCCCGTTTATATTGCATGCCCGCCGTCTCTCTCTTGAATATGTCATATAGCGGAAGAGGAAATTACGGCGGCGGAGGAGGTTACGGCGGAGGCTCGAGGGGCGGATTTGGAGGCCCAAAACCAGTTGAGGCAGGAAAAGAATACGATGTACAGATTTCAGAAATAAGCAGGCAGGGCGACGGAATCGCAAGGATACAGGGCTTTGTCATCTTTGTAAAGGAAGGGAAGGTAGGCCAAAAGACCAAAATAAGGGTCACAAAAGTTGGCGACAGGTTTGCATCAGCCGAGGTCGTAACCGGCGGCGAGCAGGCGCAGAGTGCGGATTCATCTGCACCAAAGAGCGAACCAACATCCTAAAAGATATCCAAACGACGGGTCAATCCACGTCTGCCTGTCACGCAGGTGGCAGGTCGATGGCCCTTATGATCTGGCTGTGAACGCGGGCAGCCACGATTCACATCTTTGTTTTCGTCAGCATGTTGGACTGGGGAATCATCCTGTCCACTTCTTTGTACATTTTCAAAAACTTTCTGCCTTTCTCGGTCGTGAAGAAGAGCCTTTCTTCCTTGGAGTGTTCCAGCAGGCCCTGGTCCGTAAGAACTGCAAGGTATTCTTTGAGCTGCGGGAAGGAAAGGAATGCCCTGTACATTATCTTTGTTTTTATCGCTCCCTCTTCTGCTATCTCGAGAATAGCCGAAGTAATGTCCATCCTGCTCCTGTACTTCATGCTGCAATCTCTGGGGCATAACTTAAAAGACTACTGTAATGGAGAGCTATATTATATTAATATTAGATTGTTCTATTTTTTCAGTAAATCATGACTTTATGTGTGTGTATTCTGCAAAGTAATAATATTATATAAAATATTTCTAGTCATTATCTATATTTGACAATAGTATTATAAGAGGGACTGATAATGATTCCTTAATCTAATGCTAATACAAAATAATAGAAATTTTATGATAAGGAGCGAGCTTGTCAGGATTGGGATAAGCGAGGAGTACCTTCAGGTTTTGACAGACGAACAACTGGAAACGCTGCTGGACGGCTTTCGGATGCTGGGCGCCCTGTATGAAAAGTTGAGTGGCATTCGTCCGGACACAAAATAGCGTCCCGGCCAATAGCACTTTAATTTGAGAAGAGCCTTTACAGGTTCAAATTGATACCAGTCGGCTTTATGTTTCTAGAATGTGCAGTGGGGTCCCATGACGACCTGTTGCAAAAGATAGCAAAGATCGCCGGGGTGGCCTATGCCTACAAAGTCGACAAGAATTACGACATCGTCATCAAAATAGAGTCAGACTCGGTCGAAAAATTCACACTTGCGATATCTCAAATCCGGAAGCTGGGAAACCTTCTCAATACCGATACGATGATAGGATTCAAGAGCTGAGCCCTTTATGAGGCTTGACAAGTTGGCATGTCTCTCGCCAAGGGTGCACACCTTACACGCC
>NZ_JBOGQF010000187.1:0-2635 GCF_050748925.1 Nitrososphaera sp. | reverse complement strand
GAGCAGCTGTACGAGCTTTTGGCCTCTCTTGACGTCAATGTTGAAAAATTCTTGGAGAGGAGCCCATCCATCGATGTCTTGAGGGGAAAGTATCGCAAGATGCTGAGCCGCCAGCTCAGAGATTTTAGATTTGGCGATGCGTGCATGGATCCAACCTGGCAAGGGTTGAAATGATCAAGTAGACGATATAGTACGGCGCCGCTGGATCCTGAATGGCAGTTCAAAAATGCCTGTCAGGGCTTTCGCCGGAACCCAGCTTTTCGCGATACATGCGGCACAGCATGATGATCTCCGCGTACAGCAGCCTTTTTTCGCTCAAAACAGCTGCCGTGGCCATTTTTGCGCACAGGTGGCTTTCGAGCAATAGAGTTGTATCCAGGTCGACTGCGTTATTCATACCTGCATCGTGTCAGAGTCAGGATAATAGCAGCATGTCAGTGGAAAAGTTACAACGCCGTTGCCGGAATGGCTAGCGCGGATAGCTTCTTGATTGCTCTATTTTTTCTCGTATTACCTTGAATGCCGCCTCGGCGTCGTCGTTGGGAATGTCTTCGACCAGCAGGTCGTTGCTGTCCATCCGCAGGTTCAGTTTTATCGTTGAACGCAAGGGGCCCTTGTCTATCGAAACGTTGACGATGTCGCCATAGCTGTAATCGGTGTAACTTTTCTTTATGGTGAGCATCGAAGGCCTCCGGAGGATGATCCGCCTCTCGGTAATGGCTATCGATTCCAGATCTATGGCAGGGTGATACTTTTTCTGCTTCATGTAAAGCAGGACCTTTTCGTCAGGATCCAAAAGTTTCAAGAGGTCCGATGGAACGTCATCCTTGTCCACGACATGTAAAGGACTTGCAAAGGATAAAAGAATTCAGTTCAAAATACAGGCAAATACGAACAGGTGGCTGCCATCCTATCAGGCGCCTTTACAGGCAGCGGATGACGTCAGACGCGTCGATCTTTACGTTGGCATATTTGCCCTGCTCATCTTCTATTATCCGGGGTACCTTCCCCTCCCGATGTGAACAATGTTTGCCTTTACCTGCGTCCCGTTTATCTCGACAAGGCACCATACAGCAGCTGCGTTGCTCATGGTAGCTTTTCACCGGAAGACATAATTTAATTATTGTTCTAGATCTCGTTTTCAAACGGCTTCTCGACCAGCGTAAGCGTCGACTCGATCTGGGCAATGCCCTTGGCGCGCCACTTTATCGTTTCAGGGTTGTCGCTTATCTTTTTCAAAAGGCCGGCGTCCTCTACTTTAACAGTAAACGTCTCCGAGACGGTGACAGAGTCTTTCCCAAATATCGCCGGCCTGCCGTTCACCGGTATGTCGTCGTACGATATCGTGTGGGGGCCAAGCGACGTGCCGTCCGCAAAGAGCTCAAAGTCAATCCTCGAAGTCGTGGCCGTCTGGTCCGTTGGGTTCTCCAACACAAAGGATGTCCGGAGGTCGGCACCTTCGTCTTCTACGGACATGAGTGCCACCCTGTCCAGCCGCACGGTCACCAAGTCGAGGTCGGGTGACGTCAGGGCAAATATCAGCGGCAAAAGGATTATCGTCAACGCGACTGCAGCGATAGTCCCGATAAGGACGGCTCTGCGCGGGCCTATGAACACGCGGATAGCTTTGCCGGGTGCGCATTAAAACGTTTCTGGCGCATCAATAATATAGTGTCAGAGCGCTATCGAGTCGATGGCTGTTGCTGACGGCCTCGTCACCTGGATTCACCTTATCTGCTCTTCCATCTGGGTCGGCGGATCGATTTTCATAGCAGCGGTGGCAGTCCCGGTGCTCAGGTCACACATCAAGTCCCTTGACGAAAGGGTTGGCCTCATGGTCAAGGTAGGCAGGCAGTTCAACAAGGTGACGGTCCCCGCGTTTGCAATACTGGTGGCGTCCGGCATCTATAACGCGCGGGCGTTCGCTTCCGACCCCGGCGCCCTAGCTGGCTCGACCTATGGCGTGCTCCTCCTGATAAAAATAATCCTGGTGATCGCGACGATTGGCACATACGTCGTGCACGTAAAGACGCTCAACGCAGAGATGGAGCGCAAGATACTGGCAGGCAACGCGGGCAGCGCGTACGTCCAGTCGGTGCGCTCTAAAATAATCCACCTCGGCAGGATGATGGTCGGCCTGTCGATTGCGATACTGCTGCTGGCGGCGCTGCTTGACAGCGGCGGGCTCTAGGCTTTTATCGCCACCACGTGGTCGCTGGCAGATGTCTGCCTTATCTCGTATTTGCAGCCGGCAAGATGGCTTGCTACTTGCAGGTTTGTGCGCAGGTGCTCTGTCACCTTTGCCACGCGATAGCGCGACACGCCCCTGCTCAGGCTGAGCGGGAGCACCATCATGTCTGCAAGGAACGGGTCCACTGCGGCGCCTGCAAGGGCGCTTTGCAAAAACCGCTCGGCGGCCTCCTGGCCCACCTGCTCGGCGCGCTTGCCAATCTCGCCGATAGAGTCTCCGCCTATGAAGGGCCCCCCGAGGTCAGACACAGAGTAGATGAGGATGGACGTGCCGGGCGACAGTGCGGTTTCAAACGACGCAGAATAGTTGCTGGAGCGCACCCCCGCCTTTTCAAGCGCCAGTAGCGCGGATGATATCTGCCTCTCGGCGACGTGCTTTGGCAAT
>NZ_JBOGQF010000186.1:0-2649 GCF_050748925.1 Nitrososphaera sp. | reverse complement strand
AGAGTATGCCGACAGCCTGCTTGCGCTCATGGCCTCTGCAAGGAATGAGGTGTTTATCGGGTTCAACTTTTACCCCACGTTTGCGGCGCCGGCGGCGCTCGAAGTGCTAAAGTCGCTTGCCGACAGGGGCGTAAAGGTAAGGGTCCTGTCGGCGCCAAACTCTGACGAGATCGACATCGTGAGGAGGCTGCACGGGTCCATCGAGTTCAAGATATCGGCGTTCCCGACCGACGTGCAGATAATGATAGTCGACGGCAAAGAGATGCTGTTTTCAAACGCGCCCAGGGTGCAGGGCAAGGGCACCGGCCTCAACATCATCACCAACCTCACCGGCATGGTCTCGTTCCTCTACCAGATCATGGCAGACATCTGGCTCGACTCGCGCCAGTACATACTGGAACTTGACATACTGCAGCAGTCAATAGTCTTGAATAACTGCGCCAACATGGTAAAGTCAAAGATAAGGGAGCGGGGCATAGAGATAGAGGTAGGGACAAAGATCCTCGGCAGGTCAGGGGTGCTGCACAAGTTTGACATCATTTCGCCCCGCACAGAGACCGGCAACAGGATAGTCATGTCCTTGCTTGCGCACGGCGACCCGGAGGCGACAGGGGCGAAACTGATGGAATCAAAGATAAAGCTGCTCGATTGCGACTCGATAGACCTGCTCGTCGGGCTGCTGGTCAAGCCGGGCGACGAAGAAAACGCCGCCAGGCTTGCCAAGGCAGTCGGCCTTGCCGTCATACCGGCGGGCAGCGCGGAGGCGCTTGCGGAAGCGATGTTCCGAGAGGTAGAGAAAAGATACTAGCGATAAAGTCATAATTAATAAATAAGCAGCAACCAAAGCTAACCCGTTGTCCACTGCGACTGTTTCAGAGTACGTGTGCGATGACTGCGGGACGCTTTTGACCCACAGCAACCCAATCACGCTCCAAAGCATGAAAGAAGTTCACGATCAGCTCTGTGTTGTAAAGAGGCAAAAATCAAGGGCGGCCCAGGTGGCCGCGCCTGCAGCGCCAAAGCCAGCGGCAGGGATGCCAGCAGCTGCTGCGGCGCCAACACCTGCGCCCGCCATAGCGGCGCCAGCCGCTCCTGCTGCAGGCGGAAATACCACCATTTCATTATCCGGCACGGGCACCAGCTACGCCAAGGTCGACGGGCCGATAGACGTCGGCTTCAAGTCCAAGAGGCAGATTGCCGGCCAGTTCCAAGGCATCAACGTCTGGGGCCCGCTCGACGCCCCGGGGCAGTTGGGGATATGGGGCACAAACGTCTGCATTGACTTTGACATCTGCGTCGCCGATGGCGCGTGCATCGAAGCCTGCCCGGTAAACGTCTATGAATGGCTGGACACCCCGGGCCACCCGGCGTCTGACAAAAAGGCGTTCATGGTGAGGGAGAAGGACTGCATATTTTGCCTGGCATGCGAAAACGTGTGCCCGCCGCAGGCAGTCAAGATATTCCAAAAGTGACAGGCGCGTTAATATCGCAGGCGACGCTACCAGTCAGCGTTGGCTAGATTCCGCGTCGTGGCCACGGGCGGGACGTTTGACGAGATCCACGCCGGCCACATTGCTCTCCTTGCCAAGGCATTTGAGGTAGGCGAGCATGTCATTATAGGCGTGACAAGCGACCAGTTTGTCAGGCACAAAAAGCTCAACCATTCTTTTAAAGAGCGCGTTGCAAGCCTGAAAAAAACAATCGGCCAAGAGTTTGGCGACGTGGATTACGAGATTGCAAAGCTTGACAGCGAATTCGGCCCCGCGGTCACGACCGGCGACGTCGGCGCGCTCGTGGCAAGCGCCGAGACCGCGGCCAAGGGAAGCAGGCTCAACGAGGTCCGCGCAAAGAACGGCCTTGCGCCTGTCGAGGTCATAGCAGTCGATCTCGTAAAGGCGGAGGATGGAAAGCCGATTTCGTCCACCCGCATAAGGGCCGGCGAGATAGACAGCAATGGCAAGCCAAGATAGCATGTCGTTACAACAACATGCGGCAATTAAAGAACGCAAGGGCTGGCTGACTGCTTATGATGCAGTCGCCCCGTGCAGGGCAAAGCCAGGTCAGGGCGGGCCTAAAGATAGCGCACATCGGTAACACTGCAGGCGTGGCCAACGTGCTCGAAAGCGAGCACGAGAAAAAGGGCCATCAGGTCACGGTATTTAGCTTTGACGACATGCTCCACCGCCAGTTCGGCGGCACAATGATAAACTATAGCGCCCGCACGGCCTTTCGGGGCGAGAAAAAATACCACCCCTTCTGGATGCTTGAAAGGCGCACGATGTACCGCATGCTGGAAAAGAGCGAGATCTGGCACTACCATTACCCCTACGGCAAGCTGAAACGCGACGTATATGGCAGGAAAGGGAGGCACAGGGTGCTTGCGCACTATCACGGCGACGACGTGCGCAACAAGCGCGATGACGACTTTTGCATCGTGGCGACCCCGGACCTGCTCAGGTTTACCCCCAACGGCGTCTGGCTCCCAAACCCCATAGACATCGCCCACGTCTCGCAATTCAGGAAGGAGGCGCATAACGAAAAGCCAAGGGTGGCGCACTATCCACACTACCGCAACTATGGCGCCGACCTTTACCGCGACTTTTACAGCGCGGCCCTTTCGGGCCTTAAAAAGCAGGGAGCGATAGAAAC
>NZ_JBOGQF010000185.1:0-2677 GCF_050748925.1 Nitrososphaera sp. | reverse complement strand
GTACATGCCAGAGATGCTTGGCAGGCTGGCCACAGCCTTTGCGCACGAAAAGATGTTCCGGTTCGCCCACATGCCGGTGCAGAGCGGAAGCAACCAGATATTGAGAAAGATGAAGCGCGGCCATACCGCCAGGGTATTTTCAGATGCAGTAAAGGCATTGAGGGCAAACATGCCGGATTTTACAATCTCGACAGACATCATCGTAGGCTTTCCGGGAGAGACGGAGCAGGATTTCCAAAAGACCCTCGACCTCATCAGCGAGTGCGAGCCGGACGTGGTCAACATCTCTCGCTACAGCGCCCGGCCGGGAACCGAGTCGGCGAAATGGAAGCGCGCCGGCACCGAGGTTGCAAAGAGGCGTTCCGAGAGGGCGCACGCGCTCGTGCGGGAGGTTGCAGAGAGGCGCAACGCCGCGTGGAGGGGGTGGGAAGGCGACGTCGTCATCGACGAAGTGGGCAAGCTCGTGCAGGGCAGGAACTATGCGTACAAATCCGTCATAATTTCCGATCCGCCGTCCGATGCAAAACTGGGATCAAAATTAAGAGTGCGCGTTTACGGTTTTTCCAGCTTTTCGCTCAAAGCCCGCGCGATCCTGCAATAGCTCAAAATTGTTAAACCACTTTTGGCTTGCAGCCAACTATCAACATTTTTAACCACAGCCAGCTACTGATGGCGGGGGAGTACGGTACGGCACAGGATCTAGTTATCAAAAGTCCAGTTCTAGTTGTAGGCATCGGCGGGGCGGGAAGCAGGATCGCAAAACAGGCAAGCGCGGCGATAGGATGCGAATGCCTTCTCGTCAGCAACGACAAGCGCGACCTTGGCGACGGCCGGTCGATATTTGTCAACACAGGCGCGTGGGTAAACCCGTCAGGGCCAAAATTGCGCTCTTTTCTCGGCGCCAAGAGCGACCAGGTAAAGTCGACGCTTGAAGGCTATAACACTATCATCGTCGTCTCAAACCTTGCAGGCAAGTCGGGCGCGGCCATGGCCCCGCTCATCTGCAATACCGCCCGGCAATCAGCGACGGTCATCTCGTTTGCAATCATGCCGTTTGGCTTTGAGAAGGACAGGATTTTCAACGCCGGCGTCTCGCTGAGGCGCGTGAGGGAAACCTCACACGCGACGGTCGTGATGGACAACGACGCGTTTCTCGACAACAACCCCGAGCTCTCCAAGGAGGGATGCTATCCGCTCACCAACTCTGCCATTGTTGAGGTGGCGTCGTCAATAGCCTCAAAGGGCGTCGAGCCTGACATGAACATCCTGTGCACGAGCAAGCCGCAAAAAGACTCGGAAAAGTCGTTAAGAGACTCGGTCTCGATGCTGTACCAGGACGTGGCAGACACGGCCGCCATCCAAAGGACGGTCGTCTATGTCATGGGGGGCGAGAGCCTGCCACTGGGCGCGCTGAACCAGCTCGTGAACAACGCCCGGGGCGTCTTTAAGGAAGAGGGCACGACCGAGGTATCGATGTCAACTACAGCAGGCGACGGCGTCCGCGTGCACCTCGTTGCGTCTGCACCGCAAAAGACCCGGTTTGACGCCTATGACCCGCTTGGCATGATAGCTGACGAGCTTGACTGGGACGAGCCGGACTCGGCGCCCGAGTTTGAGCTTGCCATTCCAGTGCTAGAGTAAGGGCCTCGCCTATTTCTTGGCCGGCTTGCCGTTGTTTTTGTGGGTGCGCTTTTGAGTGCTCCCGTTCCCTCTTCTCTCGATGCCCCTGATTGCTTCTATGCAATGCCTGCGTGTCTCCTCGCGGCTGGTGACTGCCATTATCTCCTCAAGCGAGGCAACTGCGGCAGGCCCAAGCGCACCCAGTTCATCGATTGATCTCTTTTGAATCTCTTCGTCCGCTGCCCACTTTGCGTCCCCTGTCAGGCCTCTGATGCGTTCCTGCGGCGTATTCATGCCTTCCATTGAGGCGATAATCATAAAGGACTTTCTATGCCTGAATGAGATCGCATGACTTCTGCCCCGGCGCGGCAAAGAATAGTTATTATAACATTTTGCAAAAGGAGGTTCGTTG
Source organism: Nitrososphaera sp. (assembly GCF_050748925.1). Classification (GTDB taxonomy): domain Archaea; phylum Thermoproteota; class Nitrososphaeria; order Nitrososphaerales; family Nitrososphaeraceae; genus Nitrososphaera. The sequence continues at coordinate 645 of NZ_JBOGQF010000185.1, read as the reverse complement.
GAAATAACATGCGGCTGCAGGTGCATAGTGTGCAAGAGCACAAGCCTCGACGGCAAGAGCTTTACCGCGCCTGACGGCTACCTGGACATCCACCACACTTGCAAGTCGTGCGGGGCACACTTTGACCACCTTGACGGCACGGTCTTTACAAAATGCGAGATCTGCAACTACAATAAACTGTAACATTTTCCGTGAACCAACATACAGACGCCCTAAATACGGACAGGGGCTGCTATGCGCAATGGGACAAAATTCTAACCTCGCCAGCCCAAGGACGCCCGTGATCCTGGTCGTGGCGGCGCTGGCGCTATCGCTAGTGGCATTTGCCCCGCTCCAGCAAAGCTTCGCCGCAAATGGCAAGGCGGCCAAGGCGCAAACGTGGAGGGGACAGATCGCCAACGTGCAACTGGACGGCAACGGAGAGCCGGACTGGATTCAGTCCGGGATGTGGGTAATAAAAAAGGCAGGCGCCCCGTCGCCAGGCAAGCCCAACCTGGCGTTCGTCGCCCAGATAACTATGGTCAAGACAGACGGCACTTCTATTCACAAGCACAGAATATCCGACTTTGCAACCTCTAGCTATGAGATAGGCAAGGACGTGGTTTCCGTAAAGGGCAATGCAACGGTAGGCATGAAGGATGGCCC
>NZ_JBOGQF010000184.1:0-2711 GCF_050748925.1 Nitrososphaera sp. | reverse complement strand
CTACAGGGCAGTCATACTCTGCATGGCCCCGATATCGACAAGGGCGTTTCTTGCAAATCGCATGAATGAAATCAACGGCCTTGGGGGCAAGATGCTGGCCAGGCTGTCAGAATCTAGGGACGTAAACGAGTTTCTGGAAATGTCGTTCCATTTTGCGCAGACGCTCGGCCTCACAGAAGGAAAGTGCAGGGCTCCTATAGAGGCACTCAGGACCATAGGAATTCCGGCGAGTGTCGCGCTCTTTGGCCAGACGGTGTTTACGCTTGTTCCAGAGGAGCGCGCAGGAGAAGCGGCCGACGCCCTGAAGGGTTTTGGCGGCAAGGTGCTTGCCTGCAACATTGGCACAGGGGCAAGGGTCCTCTAAAACAAATGATACCGGCGGACCACCCGAGGGCCAAGTCGCTTCATACGAGGGAGAGACTGGTCGACGGGTTCAGGCGGGGGCTGGTGGCGCCGGAAGGGCTGATTGCGCACGGCAGAGGCGAGGCTTTTGACTATTTGCTCGGCGAGCGCACCAGCGCAGTCGCAAAACAGGCAACAGAGGCTGCGGCTGCAATGCTTTTGCTGTCAAAAAGGCCGGTGCTGTCTGTGAACGGCAACGCGGCGGCGCTTGTGCCAAAAGAGATTGTGGAACTGGCAAAAGCTATAGGCGCGGCTATTGAAGTCAACCTGTTTTACAGGACGCAAGAGCGAGAGCAGGCTATCAAGGACGAGCTCTTGAGGTTTGGCGCCAAAGACGTCCTCGGGGTCGGCGAAGGGGCGTCTGCACAGATACCGGAGCTTTCAAGTGAGCGCAGGAGGGTCGACCCGGAAGGCATCTTTGTCGCAGACACGGTCTTTGTCCCGCTTGAAGACGGCGACAGGGCGGAGGCGCTCGCAAGGATGGGAAAAAAAGTCATAACCATAGACCTCAACCCGCTCTCTCGCACATCCAGGGCTGCAAGCGTAACCATAGTCGATAACCTCGTGCGCGCCATGCCGGCCCTCGTAAAGGCAGCAGAGGCACTAAAGGGCAAAGACGAAAAGACGCTGCAAAAGATACTGGCAGGATTTGACAACAATGAAAACCTCGGCAGGTCGCTAATGACGATAAGGGGCGGAACCAAATGACGCAGACAAGAAAGAAGGTCAGCGTCACCGACCTTGACGCCATGAAGGGCAAGGAAAAGATCGCGGTGCTCACATCATACGACTACTTGATGTCGCTGATATGCGACAGGGCGGGTGTCGACGTAATTCTCGTCGGCGACAGCGCGGGCATGGTGGTCCTCGGCCACCCGAGCACAGTGCCCGTCGGGATGCCAGAGATGCTGGTGTTTTGCGGCGCGGTGTCCAGGGGAGCCAAACGAGCGATGATAGTCGGCGACATGCCGTTTGGCTCGTACCAGCCGAGCACGAGTATGGCCATAGAAAACGCGGTGCAGTTCATCAAGGCGGGCTGCGACGCGGTGAAACTTGAAGGCGGCACCGAGGTTGCAGACAAGGTCAGGGCGCTGGTGGATGCAGGCGTGCCGGTGATGGGTCACATAGGATTAAAGCCGCAGACCGCCGCGCTGTGGGAAGGCTATCGCCTCAAGGGCAAGACTGCCGATTCCGCCTCGCGGCTGGTCAAAGACGCGCAGGCGCTTGAAAAGGCAGGCGCCTTTGCAATCGTGCTTGAAATGGTGGCAAGTGAGGCCGCCGAAATCATTACGAAAAAGGTTTCCGTGCCCACGATAGGCATAGGGTCAGGCCCCGGCTGCGACGGCCAGGTGCTCGTGCTCCACGACTTGCTTGGGATATACGAAGACATCAAGCCGAGGTTTGTCAAGAGGTATGCCGAGCTTGCCAAGCCCATCCTTGACGCCGTGGCAGGCTATGCCCAGGACGTCAAGGCCGGCAGGTTCCCGGAAGAGCAGAACACATTCCACATGAGCCCTGATGAAATGCAAAAGATGAGGAGAAAGAAATGAGCCACCCGTCAAAGGACATAACAGGCTCTGAGGGTGGCGAGCTGGATGGAAGAAAGATCGTGCTCTGCATCACGGGGAGCGTGGCGGCCTACCGCGCCGTCGACCTTGCGCGGCTCTTTATGCGCCACGGCGCGGACGTGTACGCTGTCATGAGCGAGGCGACCGCGACTGCGCTCTTGCATCCCGACATGATGAAGTGGGCCACCGGCAACGACGTAGTGACAAAGCTTACCGGCAACCTGGAGCACATCATACTGGCAGATTATGGCAAATCCGACCTAATAGTCGTGTACCCGTGCACGGCAAACACCATAGGCAAGGCGGCAGGCGGCATCGACGATACGCCCGTGACGTCCGTCCTGAGCGTCGCACTCGGCTCAAAGATCCCGGTCGTGATCGCTCCTGCAATGCATGAGGCAATGTACGAAAACCCGTTCATACAGGAGAACGTGAGAAAACTGCAGGGGCACGCCACGTTTGTTGGGCCCAACATTGAGGAAGGCAAGGCCAAGGTCGCCGAGCCGGGGCAGGTGCTTGATGCTGCAATTGCAATCCTGGCCGGCTCCCGGCCCCTTGCAGGCAAAAAGATCCTGATAACTGCGGGGAGCACCGTAGAGCACATTGATCCGGTGCGCGTTATTACCAACCAGAGCTCGGGCAAGATGGGAGCCGCGATTACAAGGGAGGCCGAGAGGATGGGCGCCAGGGTTACGCTCGTGTACGGGCATGGCACGGCAAGCCCCACAGGTAGAGTCGTTA
>NZ_JBOGQF010000183.1:0-2744 GCF_050748925.1 Nitrososphaera sp. | reverse complement strand
GTATCACTGCGTCTTTGACGGCAAGGTGTTTATCTTTTTCAAGGACGACTTTGGCTCGCTCAACTGTTACGAGATAAGCGACCCTGACGCGGTAAAAGAGGTACAGGAAAATCCGGCAGACATTGAAAACATTTTGAAAAAACGCGCCGATGCCTGATCATTCGTCGATAAACATTATATGCCACCGTGCCCAATACGCTGCACAATTGTCTACCAGCACCAACACAAGCAGGCCACCAAAGGCGAGCAACGAAATTTTTATCGGCAAAAAGCCGCTCATGGTGTACGTGACTGCAACGCTGGTGCAGCTGGCAAACGAGCCAACGGTGATCATAAAGGCAAGGGGCAAGAGCATCACGCGCGCCGTTGACGTCGCGCAGATAATAATAAAGAGGATGAACACCATCGGCTACAAGATCGGCCCGATAAAGCTCGGCTCAGAGCAGGTGACGTCAGAAGACGGCAAGGTAAGGAACGTTTCTACGATCGAAGTCCCGATATTAAGGACCGGTTAATTTTCCAGCGCGCTTACCAGAAACTGCACGCCATAATATGCAAGCGCGGCCGCAAGCCCGTACATCAGCAGCCTGTAATACTTGCTCTGCAATACAGAGCTGCCCCTTGAAGCGAGATACGCGGTGGCGGCCAGCCATGCATAGTCCATCCACACGTGCAGGGCAAAGAGCAGCGCAACGCCTGCCACGCCCCCGAACGCGGCCGAGTCAGAGACCAGCTTTAATCCGACCGTGAGCCACCAGGCCAGGAAAAAAGGGTTGAGCGCAGTCAGGGCGGCCCCTACCGCAAGCGGGCCCTTTTTGCCTGCGATGAAAGATTGCTCTTTTTTCCTTGCCACTGCAAAGACCTGTATGCCGGCAAAGCCCAGTATGGCTACGCCGCCCACCAATGTTACTGCCCTTGCGTTTTCAGATACGAACGCTGACGCGGAAAAGAGGCCGGCGGCAATTGCAGCAATCAATGCGATTTCAATCAGCGCGTGCCCGTGTGCCACCCTGACGCCGGACATCGCGCCCTGCTTTGCGCCGTAGAGCATGTTGGCCACAAACAGCGGGCCGGGCGCAAGGACGCCGGAGGCTGACACGGCTACCACCTCTGCCGCAAACTCGGCCAGCTCCACCGCCACCCTTGCGCGGGTGCAGCTATTAACCTCAATGCAAAAATACGACAGGCCCGCAAACAGGGCATGGTCGACACCATCCGCACGCTAAAGTTGCTCGGGAAATGGTCGGCAAACAGGGCGGTCGGCAGGCGCAGGCCGGTGATAGCAGTCTTTAGCATGACCCACTATTGCAACTTTTACTGCCCGATGTGCCCGTTTGGCGACGCGGACAAGGAAGGCCAGATCCAGCTGGCCCGGCGCAACGACCTCACGACAGAGCAGTGGAAACTTGTCTTTGACAAGGTCGCCAGGCACTGCGTCTGGGCGATTATAGAGGGTGGCGAGCCGACGAGCAGGCCGGACTTTATTGAGCTCGTGAAATACCTGCACGGGATAAAGATGCCGGTAACTCTGATCACCAACTGCTCTCTTTTACACGTGATTGACCTTGACGAGCTGAAAAAATACATACAATTCGTGACGTGCAGCATCGACTCGACCTTTGAAGAGCCCTACTGCAAGGTCCGCGGCGTCACGCCCCAGATGTACCGCAGGGTGATGGACAACCTGCGCCTTTTGAGCAAGCACGGCGTGCCGCACTATTTCAACAGCGTGATCACGAAATACAACACGCAAGAGTTCATCGACGGGACGTATTTTGAGCGCGCAAAAGAGCTGGGGGCAAACGCGGTGTCGTTCACGTTCGTCGAAGACAGGTCGGACGTTGACTATTCGCTTTTGCCAGACAGGCAGACAATGATAGAGGTCTGCAGGAGCATCCTTGAGCACATAAAGAGCGGGAGAAGCCCGCAGGTGATGATCCCATCTGCATATTTTGAGCAGATAATTGAGCACGGACGAGGACTGTTTGACGAGTGCGGCGTATGGAAAAGCATCTTTGTTAATGGAAACGGCACAGTGATGGTGCCCTGCTGGAAGTTCAACAGCCCTGAGAACACTTACAGCCTGCTGGAGCATTCTGTTGAAGAGATATGGAGCGCGCCCCAGTGGGACATTGCCCGCACGTGCCACGACTGCGAGGTGCTTGGCTGCATCTGGTATTCGTCGCAGCCCGTGTCAACATTTGCAAGGAACTACATGCGCGGCCTCGGCAAGATGATAAGTCAAAAGAGTCCTGAACTGGCAGAGGCTGTCTGACAACCCTTATAACGGCATTTCCAGCCAATTTCCTTGCTTGAAGATGTACGACGCGCAGGCAGGCGGGAAAAAGGCCATTGCCGGCAGAGTCAGGATGCTCTTATGCGGGCCCACCGTCTATGATTATTCCCACGTCGGCCATGCCAGGATGCTCCTCTTTTACGACCTTGTCGCAAGGTACTGCCGTTACAAGAAGCAGAAGGTCAGCGCGGTGGTCAACATCACCGACGTCGACCCCAGGATCTTTGCAAGGGCGCGCCAGGAAAGCGTCAGCCCCCAGCAGCTTGCCGGCAGGTTCATTGGCGAGCTCTTGCGCGACGCCTCCGCCCTCGGCATCGACGGCTTTTCCTATGCAAGGGTGTCTGACCACGTTGACGTTGCGAAAAGGCTGGCAAGGCGGCTCCTCTCCGAGGGCAGGGCGTACTCGGCAGATGGCAACGTTTATCTCGACGTTTAAAAAACGAAATTT
>NZ_JBOGQF010000182.1:0-2793 GCF_050748925.1 Nitrososphaera sp. | reverse complement strand
ATTGAGGATCCTGAAGACGCCGACGGCAACGCGATATTTGGCGCCGTCAAAACATATGAAGAATTGATAAGCAAGGGCTATAACGCAGAGGTCGCGGTGGTGGCAGGCAAGTTCAACCGCGGCGTCGAGGCTGACGAAAAGATCAGCCGCGAAGTGCAGGCAATCCTGGCCGTATACAACGCGACTGGCGCAGTCATCGTGTCAGACGGCGAGGACGACGAGACAGTCCTGCCGGTGATACAGTCGCGCGTTCCAGTAGTTTCAGTCCAGCGCATAATAATCCGCCACAGCAGGAGCGTGGAATATTCTTACGCTATCCTTGGGCGCTACATAAAGGCCATGATGTACGACCCGCAGTACAGCAAGTTCTTCCTCGGCGTCCCCGGCGTGCTCTTGCTTGCCGGAGGCCTCGCAGTAGCGTTTGAGCAGACAAAGTGGCTTACCGTCGTCATACTGGCAGTCCTTGGCGGCGCGTTCATGGTGCGCGCATTTGACATAGACAAGGCGGTAAACTCGCTTGGCAAGATGGGGCCGACTGACTTTATCAAGATATTTTCCATCTTTGGCGGCGTGCTCATCATACTTGCGGCTATTGCAAACGGCCTGTCGAGCATTCCTCCTGACATTCCCCTGCAGTCGATGCCTGCGCTTGACATCATTGCCAACAAGACCGTCGTCGGAAGCTTTGCCAAGGGCACGATAACTCTGCTGTGGATAGGCATCGCGACTATGATGGGGGGCATATTCCTGGGCAACTGGCTAAAGGGCAGTTCGCGCGAGATGTCTGACATACTGCGCCTCGTGGTGCTCGGCCTGCTCTACATCCCCATGGTCCAGTTCACGGGCGTGCTGACAGAGGACACCAACCCGTTCACGCTAATTTCGTCGCTCCTGATAGGCTTGGCAGTCGCGCTCGTGGCGGCCGCGTTTGTGTACCAGCGGTTCCGGCACAGGCGCGCCGGCGAGCCTGCCATGAAACACTAAATAACGCCCGGCTACTGCTTGGCTTTTGATGCCAGAGCACGGACAGCACGACGAGCAGGTGCAAAAGTGGTTCTGCGGCTACTGGATGACTGTTGAAGAGTGGGAAGACGTGCACGACTATGCCCCCTTTGTAAAGGCCGAGCAGCAGGAAGAGCAGGCCGAAGAAGATTAGGGGCAAGATATACAAACCACGTCTGACACCCCCATGCCATGGTCGACGAGCGGTCTGCCGGCGCAGTCCTTTTCATTCATGCAGGCCAGGAGCCGGAATACCTTCTCCTGAACTATACCGCCGGCCACTGGGACTTTCCCAAGGGAAACATCGAGCTTGGCGAGACCGAGCACGAAGCCGCCGCCCGCGAGATCCAGGAAGAGACGGGGATAACCGACGTCGAGTTCCTCGCCGGCTTTGAGCAGTCGATAACGTACCGGTACCGAAAGGCGAGAAGGCTGGTCGAAAAGGAGGTGGTGCTCTTTCTTGCAAAGACAAACACGCGCCACGTCACCATCTCGCACGAGCACATCGGCTATGCGTGGAAAAAATACGACGACGCTACCAGGCTTTTGACGTATAGAAACGCCAAGGACCTGCTTGCCGCGGCCCGCGATCATCTAAGGTCGCGCTGAGCGCGCTTTACTGTTCATTTCTCTGGCGACCCCTGCCGCGTCGTCTGCCTCTATTATCGACCGGCCGACTATCAAATAGTCCGACCCGTTCCTGACTGCCTGCTCGACGTCGCCTCCCTGCGCGCCGACCCCCGGCGAATAGACGGGGAGCCTGCCCCTGACTTTTCTCAATATGTCCGCCTGCGTCGCGCCCACCACGGCGCCGTCGGCGCCCGCTTTCACGGCGCGCTCTAGAAACATCTCGTAGACGGCGCCCTGCCTCGCCTCGAGGCCATAACCTTCCTTTGCGTCGGGGTGGCTCATGTAGACAAGCGCAATCACGCCGAGATCCATCCTGCGCGCCTCCTTTACAAGCGACGCGAGGGTCGCAGCACCCATGAACGGGTTGGCAATCACGGCGTCAAAGCCCATGGCAGCAAGGTGCGCCACCGCGGCCTTGTTGGTGCTGTCGATGTCGTTGAGCTTTATGTCGGCAATGCAGACCAGCCCGTACGAGTGCGCAAGCCTGGTGATGCCCGACATTTCGCGACCTGACAGCGGCAGGAGCAGGTGGAAATTGACCTTGATGCCGCAAACGTGGCCGGCAACCTCCCTTACCGCCTTTCTTGCAAACAATTTCAGGTTCTTGGTGCCTGGCCTGGGGTCGACTGCAAGGATTATCCTGCTCTTTTTCCTTTTTGCGGCCTGCGCCATGCGGGCAGAAAACCTAGTCATACGACTTTACCAGCGGGTGGTCCGCTGCCAGCCTCACCACTTTCATGTAGATGTTGCCGTGCTCGTCAAGGCTCGTCGTAAACGACGGCTGCTCTGGCCTCTGGCTCGCATAGCGCAGAAACGGTCCGGCCGGCTCGCCCTGCAAAAGGACATAGTAATAGTAAGACGGCGAGTCGTTCTCGCTCACGCTCATGGGAGTGCCGATTATTGTCGCCTTGCCGTGCTCTGTGGACAGGAACAGCGGCAGCGGGGCTTCTTCATATATCGTCTTGTACGCGGCCACCTTGGCAAGCGACGCCAGGTCCTTGAGCTTTATTACCGCATAACCTGACTTTTTATCGACCTTGGCCTGCCTGGTGAGCGCAAGGGGGAACCTTTCCACTTTTAGAATAGGCGAGTAGACAAACGTCGGGTTGCCCACCGACTCGGTGAGCACCACCTCCTCGACGCCGTTTGACACCCTGTACG
>NZ_JBOGQF010000181.1:0-2853 GCF_050748925.1 Nitrososphaera sp. | reverse complement strand
GTCTATGGCCAGGACCAGCGATCCGAACAGCGCCAGCTCGCAGTTCTTTGTCATGCTGGACGACGCCAGCTTCCTTGACGGGCAGTACACGGTGTTTGGAAGGGTGATAGAGGGCATGGACGTTGTGGACAAGATAGGCGCGTTGCCAAAGGTCGGCGGGAACGGAACGGACAGCGACCAGCCACTAAACCCCGACGACGCCAAGATACTGTCAGCAAGGATAGTGCCCCGCTAGAGCGAGCGCAGGATATCGTCGTGTATCAGGCCGTTGGTGGCCACGATGTCCAGCTTTTCAAACACTGGAAAGCTTGGCTTTATGCCATTCAGCGACGTCCACCGGCCGCCGGCTTCTTCCAGCACGAGCCCTGCTGCTGCAATGTCCCACATCGACAGGTCGTTGTTTATTGTGCCGTCGAGCCGGCCGGAAGCGACATACGATACTTCAAGGCACAGGCTGCCGAGCTTGTGGAACCTCCTTATTTTTTTCAAAATGTTCTGGTTGATGCGCTCAAACCTCTGTGGGTCGAATTTCGTGTGGTTGACGTTGAGGTATAATTCGTCGATATTGCGCCTCTTTGTGACTGAAATCCTGTTGCCGTTCAGGCGGGCGCCTCTGCCATTGACCGCGGTAAACTCCTCGTTGTGGTTCGGATCGACGATAACGCCCACCAGCGTCTCCGGCCCCTTGCAGAGCGCGATGGACGTGCAAAAGAACGGGATGCCGATGACAAAGCTTGCGGTGCCGTCCAGCGGGTCGACGACAAAGTAATAGCCGTCGCGGCCGACGCCGGCGTTCACCTGTTTGTCCTGCTCTTCGGCGACAAACGGCACGCCGGGGAACTGCTTTTTCAAATAAGAAAGAATGAGCGCCTGCGACTCGCCGTCCACCCTGGTGACGAGCGACCGGTCGTTCTTTACAGAGACGTTGTACGATTCTGAATTGCCAAAGTTGTCCTTGAGCAACTTGGCAGCCTGCCTGCCGGCGGCCAGCGAGTGTTTCAGGGCGTCGTGCAGTTCCAAGCGCATTTGCTGGTTTTGCAGCAGTGGTAATAACCGTTACTTTTGCAGCATGGCCGCGTAGATGAACGGAAGCAGCGTCGACGCCTCGCCGTGGATCGTCGTCTGCCTTGCTTTCGTGGTCACCTTGCCCCACGATATCGCCTCTGCCACCAGCGCGCCGGACAGGCTCCCGTCCCATTCCGGCGCCGTCGTGATGTAGACTGCATAGTCAAGCCCGCCCCGGTACTGGTTCCACCAGAGCGTGTGGTGCTTTGATATCCCGCCGCCTATCATGAATGCGCCGGATTTCTTGGCGCCGAAAACCAAGTCGGAAAGTTTCGTCTGGTCCTTCAGGATGTTTAGCTTGAAATCCTTGTGCCGCTGGTGGAACATCCAGATCTGGCTGCCGACCGCGCCGTCGACTATGCCCGGCACAACCACGGGGATCTTGTTCTTGTGGGCCCAGTACAGGAAAGACGACTTGCCCATTGTGCTGCCGATATAGTCCGTGATTTCATAGGTGGCGACGTCGCGGTGGCCGGCCTTGTACATGTCTTCCAGGCAGGCCTGCACCTTTTCTTCGATGAGCGGGCCGTACGCGCTCATGGGCACGAGCACGTTGCCGAGCCGGTGGATGTCCTTTTTCAAGAGTTCCTTGTCGTCCATGCGAAAGTCGCCTGCGTAATACTTGTCGTAATAGCGGGCAATGTCGTGGTCGAGCGCGCCGCAGGTCGTAGTCACCACGTCAAACATCTTGTTCTTCAGCATGTCGCGGACGATGCCCCGGGCGCCGGTCGACATCAGCGCTGCCACAAATGAAAGGAATTTCGTGCACTTGGCGTCGGCCTCCATCCTCTGCAGTATGTCGATGCCCTCTGCCAGGTTGCGCGACTCGAATCCGCCGGAATTTGCCATGCTTTTGAAAAGAGAGTTAATGTCAGTGTCCTTGTCGATAGCGTGGTCCCTCACTGCGCTGTGCAAAAGATCGTCTTTTTTCTTGCCGGCCATGGTGGCTTTACAGGATAGGGTAGGATAAAAATATGCGTGGACGGCTTTGAAAAATAAGAGGGATGCCCGACAAAGCGGGAGTTAGAAGTTCATTATCCGGAATCCGTCCGACATGAGTTTCTTTACGCTGATGTGTTGCTCAAATTCGTCGACGAGCTCGACTTTGCAGTCTTGGACAGAGCTCTTTGCGCCAAACGCCGTAGCGCAGAACAGGCATGCGCCTGATACCCTGTCTTTCACAGACTCGTACAGCGGGTGCGCTATGTGATCTTTTCTTGACAGTTCGGCGAGCCACTTGGTGCCGGTGCCGTCAAAGTAAAGCCGGACTTCGTCGCCCGCTTGTTTTAGTTCCTTGACGGTGATCATTGCATTTACCACTCTGCCCAGGCCTTCGTTTGTTTCCGTGTCTGCAAACACGAACGTTGCTATTTTTGCGTCTTTTTCACTTGCTGACATTTGGTAAGTATATGAAGAATAGTAACCATATTAACCAGAAAGTAACAAAATTGTAGGTAGGTGAAATGCAGGTAACTTGAACCCGTCTAATCTGAAAAACTGTCCTATACACAACACGTTTGATCTGATTGGCAAGAAATTCACCATCCTGATCCTGCGTGACATGATGCTATACAACAAGACGCGTTTTAACGAACTCTTGGACTCTGTTGAGGGGATCAATTCAAAGACCCTTTCTCTCAGGATCAGGGAGATGGAGCGCGACGGCCTGATCAAGAGGCATGTCTATGCCGAGATGCCATTGAGAGTAGAGTATGAATTGATGGAAAAAGCCAAGAATCTCAGGCCCATACTTGAGCAGATGGGAGAATATTCTACACGGTACTGCGC
>NZ_JBOGQF010000180.1:0-2859 GCF_050748925.1 Nitrososphaera sp. | reverse complement strand
TGGCGTGCAAGGGATATTCTAGATCATGACCATGTTAATGTGCTATCGGCAGCATATGGCGCCCGCTGCACTCGACATAAGACTGGTCAGAAGGCCGGGCGTAGAATTGAACCTGCTGCAAATATCTTTTCTATTGCCGACACGACTGCTTCCGTCGAGTATGGCTTGATGCACCCGATGGAAATGATTGTCTTTTCATCGTTTTGGCCGCCTCCCCACGCCAGCGGAAATAGGAACGCGTCAAAGTGCTCGAAACTCACTATGATGTGCTTTACCTTGCCATACATCCCTTCGTTGCTGCTGACAATCGACTGCATGATCTGCGCTTGAATAAACATCCTCTCCTGCTCTGCCTTGTCCGGCTCTGCAAATCTTGGCCTGACATAGGAGGCTATCAAATTGTCAAGGCCAAAGGCCCATGCACCTACAATCCTATCAGAAGACTCGCAAATTTGCTTGCACAGCAGATTGTAGTCCGTCAATTGGAGTTTGTGGTCGGTGGATATGTTATTTATAGTAAGCAATCGACGTGAAATCCAGCAATGTCCGCCACGCTGAAACCCGGAAAATACTGCCGTGCTGCATTGACTATAAATTTTACAACAGGCTATAGGTATGCAATCTCCTACCTCAAAATATTTCAAAGGTATGTAAATCCACAGTAGTTATAAATACAATAATCTGAAAACTAGATGTGATCAAAGTTATAGCAATAGCAGCCATGACATTGGCCGCCATTCTTGTCGCAAGTATGGCCGTGCCGACGATGGTTTCTGCCCAGTCAGGTGACGACTTTACCTTTCGCTATGAAAAATCAGGCGGGATTGCAGGTTTGCAAAAAGAGGTAACCTATGATTCGAAAACAGGCATCCTGTCGGTAGTTGACAGCATTGCAGGAAATACAGAAAGAATGCTTTCAAAGTCCGAGGCCGACGCGCTAAAGGATGCTGTACGCCAGAGTGGGTTCTTTGACATAAAAGGGAACTTTACTTCCAACTCGGGGGCTGCCGACTTTTTCTCTCATAGTCTGACAGTAACGCTCGACAGCAAGCATCATGCCATCTCGTGGATAGACCCATTTGCATCAGCAGATGAAATCCCGACTGCGCTAACTGGCTTGGCAGAAAGGATTGAGAAATTGCCGTCCACACCTTCTCCAACTCCTCACCCAAGCGTGGGAAAAAGGAGGATCAGCGAAACATTCGTGATAGAATCGTTATCGCACGATGCAAAAGGACACTCGTCCCACCAGGCGTCATACATCCTTTACCCGCAGGCAAACTACATCTATTCCGGCCTACTGACTTTTTCCAGCGCCAAGCCTGTGGACATTCTAGTCTACCACGATGTCACCGGCATTGATGCCAAGGTGGCGATGCATGAGGTCAACGGCAGGTCCTATGCCGTCACGACGATGCTAAAGAACGCGACGGCGGGCACAGTGAGCTTTGCTGGCGCAGGCATCCTTGCACACACCGTAGACGGTGAGCCTTTTACCGTCGTCGCGACAGTCGACGCACTACGAAAGTCTGTCACAGCTACAAAGCCTGCAGCCAAAACATTTGAGGTAGGAGTGGTCGATGAAAAGTTCACCGTCCGTGTGACTGATAAGGAAACTATACAGAAAATGACTGACAACTATAACGGCATGAACAACTACCACGTGACCGGCAAGCTCGTCCGAGGCGACGGCGGTTTCAACCAGCCTTGGTCATGGCACCTTGACCCAAGCTCGGTAAGGATGGCTGAAATATCGATAGAGTTGTGCGACGGCCGGCCGAGCCTTGTCGAAGGCGACCTTGACTACTGGCTTGGCACCGTGAAAACGTATTGTCCCTGGTCAAGCAAGGTGGTAGGGATCAATTAATGGTGATGCCCTGCAGGCGCAAATGATGATGGCAGTTGATAGTGCTCCAGCTAAAGTCGGCTCAGGACCCTGCGGCTCTTGATAACATCTCTCGCATAATCAAAGTGATCTATGACGAGTATGGCTACCTCATTAGGGGCCACGAAATCCACCAGCTCTCGGGGCTAATGCGCAAGACATCTTTGGCAGAAAGGGTCGAGATGGTCTCGCGCTTTTGCACAAAAAACGAGATGGAGTGCCTTACCTACCATGCGCCCATACTTGGCGCCGGCGACAACATCTGGGACGACAAAAGGCGCGAGAAGGTAAAAGAGTCGATACGAGTGACGGCCCGAGAGGCCGAGGCAGTCTGCAAAGAGGCAGGCCTGCAAAAGCCGATAGTCGTGTTCCACCTCACAAGCTATGTCCCCCTGCAAGAGCTTCCTGCCACCTGGGAGGAAAAGTCCGGGCTCCTTGAAAGGGCAGGGCAAGAATTCCTTGCATTTCACAAAGAAGAGCTTGAAAATTCCTGCACTTTTGCGGTAGAAAACACGTACCCGCGATACAAGGCCGACTCGGCAAACACCGGGCCCTTTCACCCACTTGAACTGGTCCGGCTAGCTAAGCATGGGGTTGCGACCACGCTTGACCTTGCGCACTATCAGCTTTATTCCAACTATGTGAAATATGGTCAGGGCAATCTAGTAGGCGACCTTGATAGGCGGCATTACGGCCTTGCGCCGGGCTGGCTAGAGTGCGTAGAAATACTCGGCGACTCGCTTGTCCAGCTTCACATAAGCGACGCAAGAGGGATGGACATCCAGGGCGAGGCGCTGCCTCTCGGAGAAGGCGAGATACCGGTGGCAAAGGTGCTTGAAATCATCAACTCTGCAGGGCGCACGGTGAGGGGGACGCTAGAGCTGGGCGGCGGGCACCTAGACGGCGCAAGGCTTCAGCTGGAAGGCGCAAGGTGGCTGCTGAAAAACGTCCCAAAGGTTTTTGAAAAATAAGAG
>NZ_JBOGQF010000179.1:0-2912 GCF_050748925.1 Nitrososphaera sp. | reverse complement strand
ATCTTGGCCCGCTCGACCTGCGCCTTTTCGCGGTTGTCCCGCCTCACAAACTCTACCTGGCCCTTTTCCATGTCGCGGGCGCCGATGTTTATCCTCAGGGGGACGCCCTTCATCTCCCACTCGTTGAACTTCCAGCCGGACGTGTACTCGTCGCGGTCGTCTACGTGCACCCTGACTCCGGCCTGCCGCAATTCTGCCGCAACCTTGTGCGCGGCCTCCTTGACTGGCTGCGCGTCCTTGTCCTTGTGTATCGGGACTATAACCACCTGCACCGGCGCTACGCGGGGCGGGATTATCAGCCCCTTGTCGTCGCCGTGCACCATAATCAAGGCCCCGATGAGGCGCCATGACACTCCCCATGACGTCTGCCACGCAAGGTGCTCCTTGGTGTCCTTGCCGAGGTACTTTATCCCAAACGGCTTGGCAAAGTTCTGTGCAAGGTGGTGCGACGTGCCCATCTGGAGCGCCTTGCCGTCGGCCATCATGCCTTCAAGCGTCGTCGTGTATTTTGCGCCGACAAACTTTTCCTTGTCGCTCTTGAATCCCCTGACTGCAGGGACGGCGATGTATTCCTCTATCAGCTGCCGGTAGATGTCAAGTATCGCCATCACTTCTTGTTCGGCCTCTTCTTCGGTGGCGTGCACGGTGTGCCCCTCCTGCCACAGAAACTCGGATGTGCGGACAAAGGGCTTGGTCGCCTTGATCTCGGCGCGCAGCGCGGTATTCCAGAAATTTATCTTGAGCGGCAGGTCGCGGTAGCTTGTTATCCATTTTGCAAACATGGAATACGCGAGCGTCTCCGACGTCGGGCGCAGCGCGAGCTTTTCGCCGATCTCGTTGTTGCCGGCCTTGGTCACCCAGAACACTTCGGGCGTAAAGCCGGCAAAGTGGTCCTCCTCCCTTGCAAGCAGGCTTTCAGGAATGAGGACGGGCAGAAAGCCGTTTTGATGTCCCGTGTCTTTGAATTTTTTATCTAAAATGTCGCGGATCGACTCCCATATCGCATAGCCGTAGGGCTTCAAGACGATGAACCCCTTGACGGGCGCATAGTCGGCAAGGCCGGCCTTTAGCACTACCTGGGTGTACCACTCTGAAAAGTCGTCGCCCTTTTTGGCAGATATGCCGGCGCCTTCCCTGGAGCTCAAACAACTGCAGACAACTGGCGAGGGTTTATGAAGTTTTGTCTAGAGCGGCTCGCCCTTGCAGTAGACCTGGCCCATGACGCGGCTGTGAAAGTTCCGGCACACGTAGCACTGCACGAACGCGATCTCTTGTTTCAGGACAGGGCAGTCGACCTGCTCCTGCTTCATGCGCTTTAGCATCTTGGCGCTCACGCCTTTCAGTTTCAGTTTCCCCTTTTCGTCCATCATGCCCACGCTCTGCAGCTCTTTTTTCGCCTCGTCCGTGAGCTTGGGTGCTTTTTCAACAGGGTTTATCGTTACAAGGTGCTTGATGCCTTCAGGAAGGGGCTCACTCATGGCCGGCAATTCGCAACGGAGGTATATGACCCTTTTTGTCAGAAATCCGTTATCCTGGTCTGCGACCTGAGGGTCCGGTAAAGCCGGCTGTGCGCCAGGATGTCAGAGCGCGACTGCGACATTGTCGAGCAGGCAAACGCAAGCGCCGCGTCGATGCCGTCAAACGTTTGGGCAGGTTTTTTCATGGCCTCCCGCACGCCCTCCCTTATCTGCCACACGCCGACGGGCATGACGTATTCCGGGTGTATCTCCCGCAGGACCAGCACCGACGCCTTTCTCCTCCTGCGCGACAGGTGCTCGGCGACTGCAAGCCGGGCGGAAAAGTATGCGCCGGCGATGCTCGGATAGTGGTCAAGCCCGCGTGCGTCTTCATAGTCGGCGCCGACTGCCATCTTGCCGTCGCCGGCGTACCACGACTCGATCATTTCAAAGCTCCACACGCTGTCAGGCATCATGACGACGGAATAATAGTTGCCAAGGTGCGAATACTGCCGGACCTCAAACAGGTCGATGCTGGCGCTTGCGTCGTTGTCCCGGACCAGCCGGCTCGAGATCATGTCGTCAGCCGCCGTGATGCTCCAGCGCGTGGGCACCAGCTTTCTGTTCTTTTTCAGCCCCAGCATCCCTACTGAAAGCACCTTGTGGATGCTGCCAGAGTCCACGCCTTTTTTGTAGAGCTCTACCACCGCGTCTGACGCCTTTAGATCGCCATCATAGAACGCGCTTTCGATGCGCTGGTCGGCAGAAAGCGACGACGCCTTGAAGGTCTTTATCGGCGCGGCGGGGCCAAACGGCGCCGAGTCGGTGTTCAGGCGCAGCTCCCGCTCAAGGTCCGTGTCTGCCAGGGGCCTCTTTTCAAACGTCGCCTCGCTCTCGGCAGGCCTGTCTGACATCGCAAGCTCTTGCATGCTCTCGACGTACCGGCCTGTCACGTCGCGTGCGTTCACGCTTGCGACTCCCCGGACAAGGGACAGGCGAAAGGCGGCAATCTCCTCCAGGCTCTTGCCGACCCACATCTCGGTCCTGTCCATTATTGCAGTGTCGCCGTGCGCAGGCGGTATCATGGGCCCCATCCGGACTTTTGGGTAACCGTAGCGCCCCACAAAGACAGAGGGCGGGCTCGCGCCGTCAAGCGTGTCCATCGACAGTTTTTCGGAATTGGCCATAAGGTATTGCAGCCAGTTCTGCTCCAGGCGGCGCTTGATGTCTGCAGGCGTTGACACGGGATAACGACGCATATGTTGCTTATTTGCTTAAAGTTTAATTTTTCGCACGCGCCATACCAGAGCATGAGCGAGCAAGAAGAGTTTGCGGGCAGGATGCTTTCAATCCTGAACGACGGGATGTTGTGCTTGATGGTAAGCATAGGCCACAAGGCCAGGCTTTTTGATACAATGTCGGCCATGCCGCCGGCCACCAGTGCAGAGATAGCCA
>NZ_JBOGQF010000178.1:0-3001 GCF_050748925.1 Nitrososphaera sp. | reverse complement strand
TCGCAAAAGACAAGAATCGTACAGTACCTTCTGGCGTGGGATTGCGCTGCAACAGATTCATCGCTCATAGTTAAGTACGCATTGTTCGCGGCTGTTTAAAACTCCAAAGACCGCTCATCCTCATGACCAGAGACAACAGGGGCCTGGCTTCGGCAGACCCCGAGACACGGGAGAGGGTGGCAAGAATGGGCGGAGAGGCAAGGGCAGGGGATCCACAGGGCCTGGCAGAGGCAGGCCGCAAGGGCGGAGAGGCGGTGGTCCAGAAATACGGCCCGGAGCACATGGCAGAGATCGGGCGCAGGGGCGGCGAGTCGTCGCGCAGGGGCGCGAAAAGAATGCGAAGGGAAGGAGTTGAGGGCGAAAATCCAGGCAGCGTTCCACAAAACGACTCAGGAGCGAACCCTCAGGAGTAGCAGCCTCGCGATACCATCATTATAAAATTATTATATAAATTTCTAATATTTGCAGAAACTTGCGTCATATCTGATAAATATTTGTATCAGTATTTAGAAATCATGCGATGGGGGTATTACGGGGTGTGCGCGATGCTGCCCCTTTTGATGGTGGGGGGCATCTCTGTTTTTGCGCAGGATGCAGAAAGATGCGATGCCAAGTTGTGCTATATAGAGATAACAAGGGACGGGTTTGTGCCGTCCGACGTCGCGTTAAGCGCAGGGAGCACCATAGTGTGGAGAAATGTAGACGAGAGGGTCCATGCAGTAAGCATCTACAATCAGGACGAAAGCCTGCTTTTCAACTCTACCCTTCTAAAGAGTGGCGACGTCTTTCAGTTCACTTTTTCAGGCAATACTTTTGCCAGGTACAGGTATTTCGACGAGGCGTCTACCGGCTTGGCCGGCGAGATAAGGGTCGGCCCGCAGCCGTACGACACCGTGAAGAGCATCAAGGTTGACTTTACCAATCCCGGCTCCGGAGTAAAGAGCATATTTCTGAGCAGGGGCAACGTCACCAGCGTCGAGCTCTTGCCCGAGTCCACGGCCATGCAGGTGGGCGTGAGTGCAGACGGCGACGACACGTTGAGAATAAAGCTGGACAGAAAGCTGTTTGATTCCCGGCTCTCTGGCAGGGACGCGCCTTTCAACGTGACTGCTGACGGGCAGCAGGCGCCTTACACCGACATTGCAACGTCGGCTGAAAGGGTAGCGTACATTCCAATCCCGCAGGGCGCGACGACCATCCGCGTGGTAGGGACCCACATGTCGACAGAATTGCTGGGCTATGACAGGGCAATCGCGACTCTTGAGGAGGCGGACACAACTATTGGCGACTACAGGGACAAAGGCGTGATAATAAGCGAGGCTGACGACCTGCTTTTGCAGGCAAGAAACGCGTTTGGAGCCGGCAAGTACACTTTTGCAGAGGAGCTGGCAAAAGAGGCGATACAGGTCGCGCACAGCGCCAGCAGGGCTGCAAACGCGGCCAGCAGGGCCATGGGCGAGGCAGAGGCGTCGATAAGGACCACCAAGACACTGGGCCTCGACGTGTTGGATGCAGAAGAGATCCTCATGCACACCAAAGAAAAATACTCCTACGGCGGCTACGGTGACGCGCTCAACATGGCAGTCCAGGCAAGGATAGCGGCGGCAAGCAAGAGCGATCAGATCGTTCTCCTTGGCGCGGTGGGGGCGTCTGCCCTTGGAGGGTTTGCATATCTTTACCGCAGGACGCAGGGCAAAAAACAGGGGCCAGTTGAGGTACAGCCGTTGCCGGTAGTGGACCAGCCGCTTGACCTTGAAAGGGCGTTTATCGAGAAGCCGCACCTGAGGAGCGACGACAGGCAGGTGCTCCAGTACATAGTAGGCAGGGGAGGCGAGGTGCTTCTCGCAGAAATCCGAAACGACTTTGGCCTCCCAAAGAGCAGCGCTTGGAGGCTTGTAAAGCGCCTGGAGCGCGAAGAGCTGATAGACATCATCAAGTTTGGAAACCAGAATCTCATAAGGTGCAGGCAAAAGGCCAAGGATTAAGTCAGAAAAAAGGAGAGGGTTCCGGAGAGTCCGGATTATCGTGTGCTTGTGCTGTTGCCAGAGGTTGAGCCGCTGCCAGTCGAGCTGCTTGTTGTGTTGCCGGATGTGCTTGACCCAGTTGTGCTCGATGTTCCACCTGATGTGCCTGTGCTAGAGCCTGTCGTGTTGCCGGATGTCGCACCGCTTGTGCTGCCTGTAGTGTTGGACGCTGTGCTACCGGTGTCGCTAGACGTGCTTCCTATGTTGTTCGATGTGCTGTTGCTCGAGGTGCTGTTTGTTCCTACAAGCTCTGTCAGCGATTTGTGCGCAGTAAAGGTTGCAGATGCAGTGTTGCCAGAAGAGTCGCTTGCAGTCACCTGCTGCGCTCCGCTGTTGCCTTCTGGAACGGTCATCTGTGCAATAAAGATGCCAGAGCTGTCGGTGCTTGGGCTAGGCAAAGCAGATCCACCAAAGGACAGAGTCACGTTCCCCCCTGATGCAAAGCCGGAGCCAATTATTGTCGTCATGTCGCCGGCCAAGCCGGAGTCTGGCGTAAGCATCAGCGTTGCCCTGCCAGTGGTCTGTTGTGCACCTCCGGTGGAGGAAGACGGCGTCGTGGTTGTGGATGTGCCGTTCGTTGAGGTGGCGCTGGTGTTTATGCCTGTAGTTGCGCCGCTCAAGTTGCTTGTTGCGTTGCCAGTAGGGGCGCCAGTGGTACTGGACGTAGTGTTTGTTGTGCCGGTGCTTGTGGATGTGCTCGGTGTTGGGCTGCCAGACGTCGGCGATGAAACGGCGAAGGTTCCCTCGATCATCAGCCTGAAGGAATTGGTGCCCTCCATCGAGTGGTTGACGTTCATGCCCTGCACGGTCATGCCGCTGCCCTTGATGGTCACCGTTGTCGTTGCACCTGCGGCTGGCGATATGTCGACCGAGCTGGAGAATCCGCCGTCTTGTGTCTCTAGGTTGCTGGCGAGCGTGGCGTTTGTCTGCGCCGAAGTGGCTGCGCCAGTTGCAGAGCTTCCAGTGCTGGAAGTCGC
>NZ_JBOGQF010000177.1:0-3009 GCF_050748925.1 Nitrososphaera sp. | reverse complement strand
CGACCCCTCTTCTGCCACCTATGTCAGCAGCAAGCAAAAGACCGCAAAGGAACTCGGAATAGCCACCCGCGACCACCGGCTGTCGGCGTCCATTGCGCAGCAAGAGCTCCTGGATCTCGTCCAGTCGTTAAACCGCGACCCCGAGGTCCACGGCATCCTCGTGCAGCTGCCGCTGCCCAAACACATCGACGAGTTTACAATCATCAACGCGCTCAGCCCGCTAAAGGACGTCGATGGCCTGACGCCCTACAGCGCAGGCATGCTGCAGAACGGCATGGCCTCCCTGAAACCGTGCACGCCTTCCGGCGTCATGGAACTTCTCGACTATTACAATATCGACGTGGCGGGGATGGACGCCACAATTGTCAACAGGAGCAACCTCGTCGGCAAGCCCCTCGTGTTCATGCTCCTGGAGCGCAACGCCACCGTGACTGTCTGCCATTCAAAGACGAAGGACTTGAAGGAAAAGCTGCGCGACGCCGACCTTGTGATAACTGCAATCGGCAACCGCGATCGCTTTACGCTCACGGCCGACATGGTAAAGGAAGGCGCGGTCGTAATAGACGTCGGTACGAGCAGGCACGACGGCAAGCTTGCGGGTGACGTCGACTTTGCATCCGTTAAGGAAAAGGCATCGTGGATAACGCCCGTGCCCGGCGGCGTCGGCCCGATGACCATCGCGATGCTCATGAAAAACACGGTTGCTGCTGCGGCGTCCGCCTCGCGGGGGCTATTATAGCTGGCCGACGCGCGCAAGGCAAAGCAAAAGATACGCCGGCAGATGCTGGAGCGGCGCAACTCGCTTGCAACAGGGCAGGTCGAAGAGCAGAGCCGGCTCGTACAGGGGCACGTCATTGCAAGCAAGGAATTTGCGCATGCCAAGGTCATAGGCGCATATCATGCCGCCGGCTCTGAGGTCCGCACAAACATGATAATTGACGCTGCAATAAGGCAGGGCAAAAAGGTGGCGCTGCCCCGGACCGAAGGCGACAGGATGGTCTTTTATGAGCTTGCCGGCGGCCTCGTCGAGGGCAAGTTTGGCATCATGGAGCCCAGGCCGACGACGCCGGTGGACGGCATCGACCTCGTAATAGTGCCGGGGGTCGCCTTTGACCTGAAGGGCTACAGGGTGGGCTATGGCAAAGGCTATTACGACCGGTTTTTGTCGATGCAGCATTCCTTTTCGATGGGGCTTGCCTACTCGTTTCAGATACTTGACGAATTGCCAAGGGGCCGGTTTGACAGGCGCATTGCGGCTGTCGCCACGGAAAGCGGGATATCCTACCTCTAGCGCATTGCGCGCCTTGCAATGTCTGTCCTGTAATAGTGGCCGTTTTCGCCCCAGCGGATCTTTCTGACGGCAGAATAGGCGCTGTCTATGGCTTGCCTTGCGTCGCTGCCGATGCCAGTCACGCCCAGCACCCTGCCCCCGTTTGTCACGACGCGCCCCTGCTGGTCGCGGGCAGTCCCTGCGTGGAACACCTCCGCGTCAAAAACCGAGTCAAGCCCCTCTATGGCCTCGCCTTTTTTGTAGCTGCCGGGATAGCCCTTTGAAGCCATTATGACGCACACTGCCACCTTGTCCTTCCACCTTATCGGGGGCATCCTGCCCAGCCTGCCTTCAATTGCCGCGTCGACATATTCGTACAAGTCAGACTCCATCCGCATCATGATTGGCTGGCACTCGGGGTCGCCCATGCGGGCGTTGAATTCAAGGACGCAAGGCTCGCCCGTGCTCTCGTTTACCATGATGCCTGCGTACAGGAACCCCTTGAACGGCGTGCCGCGTCCTTGCATCTCTTTTACCACCGGCTCCATCACGCGCTTCATTATCTTGTCATGGAGCTGCCCGTCGACGACCGGAGCGGGCGAGTACGCGCCCATGCCGCCGGTGTTGGGCCCCTTGTCGCCGTCAAACACGCGCTTGTGGTCCTGCGACGACGCAAGCGGGACGATGTCCCTGCCGTCGCATATGGCAATGAACGACGCCTCCTCGCCTGACAGGCGCTCCTCGACTACGACCCTGCCGCCGGCCGGCCCAAACTCTTTGTCGACCATTATCTTTTCCACCGCGTCAATGGCCTGCCGGGCGCTGTCGCACACCATGACGCCCTTGCCCGCCGCCAGCCCGTCTGCCTTGACGACCAGCGGCCTGTCCTGTTTTTTGATATAGTCAATGGCACTTGCGGCGTCGGCAAAAGTTGCAAACTCGGCGGTGTGTATGCCCGCCTTTTTCATGAACTCTTTGGCAAAGACCTTGCTGCTCTCCAGCATTGCCGCCTCTTTTGTCGGGCCAAAAATGCGCAGCCCCTCCTTTTCAAAGGCGTCGACGACCCCTAGCGAAAGCGACTCTTCCGGGCCCACCACCGTCAGGCAGTCCGGCAGTTTTTTTGCAAACGCGACGAGCCCCTCGACGTCGTTCTGCCTGACGTTGACGTTTTCAGGCGTCCCCCCGTTCCCCGGGGCAAAATACACTTTTTTTACGTGGGTGCTCTGCGACAGTTTCCACCCGAGCGCGTGCTCCCTGCCTCCTGACCCTATAACCAGGACGTTGCCGCCTGCCATGCACAGGCTAAAACCGTCGGATAATAAAATGATAGTGGATAGTGGCTAATATCTTCAATTATATCGCCGCCCGTGGGCTTGCGCCAGATATATCCGCGTGCCGTCAACTGCCCATAGCAAAGATCCCCGTCTTTGAAATATGGGCAAACCCTGACGCAAGCGAGTACGCGGTAAAGATATCCTGCATACCGCACTTTGTCATGAAGACCAGCAGCAGGGCGCAATACACGCACATCATCTACGCGGCCCCTTTCCTGCCTGAAAACCTGGAAGGGCTTTCAAAAAAGCTGGACCTTATCGTATCCGGGCTTGGCAAAGCCTAGCGCAAGAGCGTGCCTTCGCTGTCGTCTGCAATGGCCTGCAGCACCTGCGCGTATTCGTCGTCTGAAAACTCGACTGCCTCTGCCCTCCCTTCTTCCATCGCCCTTGCCACGCTCTTCAAGT
>NZ_JBOGQF010000176.1:0-3069 GCF_050748925.1 Nitrososphaera sp. | reverse complement strand
GGCGAGTACTGGGACTGCCACGACAAGGGCACGTACAAGTGCGTCAACTGCGGCGCCGAGCTGTTCAAGTCAGAGACAAAGTTTGACTCTGGCACAGGCTGGCCGAGTTTCTGGGCCCCTGCAACCGGAGCAAACGTAAAGGAGGAGAGCGACAGGAGCTACGGCATGACAAGGACTGAAGTGATGTGCAGCAGATGCGGCGCGCATCTGGGGCACCTGTTTGACGACGGGCCAAACCCGACAGGCATGCGCTACTGCATAAACTCGCTGTCGCTAAAGCTGGACAGGGAGAAATGAGCTGGTCCGAATGGCTGGACTTTGACAGGGCCGGCGTCGAGCAGGTGCCAGAGGCCGCCGGCGTTTACCTTATGCACGCCAGCATGAAGGTGATGCACATCGGCGGGTCTGCCAACATGCGCAAATCACTGGCAGAATTGCTGTCAGACCCCTGCGCGGGCAAGGCAAAGCGCTTTCACTACATGATTGCAGAAACGTATGCGGAGACAAAAGGGCAGCTGCTCAAAGACTATGCTGACAAGCACGCCGGCAAGATGCCATCGTGCATGGAAAAATGATGCTCGTCCGGTGCTACACCTGCAGGATGGTGTTTGACGTCGACAAGGAAAAAGAGCGCAAGGAGGCAGCAAGGCACAGCAGGGCGTGCCACGAGATGACGCAGGGCTTTAATACCTAGGCCTGCAGCTTTTTCCGTATCAATTCAAGCGTCGCCTTTGGATCGGCCCTGCCCTTTGTGTGCTGCATCACCTTGCCGAGGATAAAGTTGGCTGCAGCGGGGTTTTTCAGGGCGTCTTGCACCGCCGCCGGCTCTGCTGCAAATACTGCATCTATCGCCTGCTCCAGTGCGCCGGCGTCGTCTATCCGGGACGCCTGCGTCTTTCTGGCCACCTGCGACGGCATCTCGCCGGACCTCACCACCTGCGCCAGTATCTGTTTTGCAGTCGAGCGGTTTATGGCGTTCTGCTCGACCAGCTTTGCCAGGTCAGCGATGTGCTCGGGCCCTATCTGCAGGCCGGCGAGCATCGAGTGTTCTTCCTTGGCCTTTTCGTCCACAAAGCCCATCAGGTCAGTCACTATCCAGTTGGCTATCTCCTTTGGCGAATCATAGATCTTTATCGCGGACTCGAAAAAGTCGGCAAGGTCCTTGTTGTCTATCAGCACCTGCGCGACGTGCGGGCTCAGGCCGGACGACGTTATAAAGCGCGCTTTTCTTGCGTCCGGCAGCTCTGGCATCGACTGTTGCAACGACGAAATAAAGCCGGCGCCGAGAGCGACTGCCGGTATGTCCGGCTCGGGAAAGTAGCGATAGTCCTGCTCTTCTTCCTTTGACCGCGATTCCACGGTCACCTTCCTTGCATCGTCCCAGTGGCGCGTCTCTGCCCTGACTTTAATGTCGCGGGAGACCATCGTCCTTTGCCTCGTGATCTCGTACCGGAGCGCCTTTTCGACTTCGCTGAACGAGCCGACGTTTTTTATCTCGACTCTGTGGCCGCCGCCCACCGACACGTTGCCGTCGCACCTGACCGCGCCTTCCAGCCGCGTGTCGCAGATCCCGAGGTGCTCCACAATCGACGTCACCTTGTTGAGAAAGTCCCTCACGTCTTTGGGGTCCACAAAGTCCGGCTCTGTCACTATCTCGACAAGCGGCGTGCCGGCGCGGTTATAGTCGACAAGGGTATAGACGCTCTTTTCCATGCTGCCGCCTTCGTAGACTAGCCGGCCGGGGTCCTCTTCCAGCTGGACGCGCCTGATGCGCGCCGACCTGCCGCTTCCATATTCCAGTTTGCCGTCGGCGCCGATGCTCGTTATGCCGTGCGCATTGTACTGCGTCAGCTGGAAATTCTTGGGCAGGTCAGGGTAGAAATAGTTCTTGCGGTAAAACATGATTTCCGCAGGGATGGCGCAGGCTAGCGCGTGCGATATCATGCCGGCAAATTCCACCGCGCGCCTGTTCAACAGTGGCAGAGTCCCGGGCAAGCCTGCGCACGTCGGGCACGTGTTTGCGTTTGGCTCTTTGCCGCGATAGTCACACAGGCACGAGCAGAACAGCTTGCTCTTTAACCCCGTCAGCTGGCAGTGGATTTCAAGCCCTATCTTGGTCTCCATCACAGGTCAGGGCTCCTTGGCACGCCTGTGGAGGATTCAAGCAGGCCGGCCGCGTCGAGCATCGTCTGCTCCTGGAACTCGTCTGCCATTAATTGCAGGCCGACCGGCAGGCCGGACGCAAAGCCGGCCGGCACTGAAACCGCGGGCATCCCGGCGAGGTTTGCGACCACGGTGTCAATGTCCACCAGGTACATCTTTAGCGGGTCGTCGATTTTTTCGCCTATCTTGAAAGGCAGTATCGGCATCGTCGGGCCGGCAAGCACGTCGTATTTTGCAAAAAGCGACTTTAGCTCTTTTTTCAGCACGGCGCGGGCCTGCTGCGCCTTCAGGTAATATTTGCCGTAATAGCCGGACGATAGCACGTACGAGCCGGTGATTATCCTCCTCTTTACCTCGTCGCCAAAGTTGCTCCTTGCGTGCGCAAAGTACGAGTTCCACTCGTAGCCTTCTGGGCTCAGGTCAAACCCGTAGCGGACGTTGTCATAGCGCGCAAGGTTGCTTGAAGCCTCGGCCATCGCTATGGTATAGTATGACGCAAGCGCGTATTGCACCGACGGCAGTGATGTTTCTTCGCACCTGCAGCCCTGCCCTGCCAGCGCGTCAAAGGCGCCATAGATTATCTTTGACACCTGCTCGTCAGCCCCCTCGACGAACTCTTTGACAAGGCCGACGCGCAGCGGCCTCTTTTCAATTTTGTAAGACGGCTTGCCAGGCGTAGTCGTATGGTCACGTGCGTCGTGGCCTGCAATCACGTTCATGGCCGACGCCACGTCTGCGACCGTCCTGCCGGCCGGCCCCACCTGCTCCAGGCTGTTTGCATACGACACGAGGCCGTACCTGCTGACAAGGCCGTACGTCGGCTTTAGCCCCACGACAGAGCAAAAGCTCGAAGGGCAACGGACGGACCCGCCTGTGTCAGAGCCGAGCGACAGGGCGCACTCCATC
>NZ_JBOGQF010000175.1:0-3168 GCF_050748925.1 Nitrososphaera sp. | reverse complement strand
TAGCTGTAGTATACGTATCATAATGCGCTCTCGCATACGTAGTTTACAGCTATTGTCTCAATCCTTATATCGCACGCGGGCACCTATTGGACATGAAAGGAAGCACGTTCCGGGTCTTTCGGCATGCTCCTCCCGACATGGAGAAGGCTTTGATGAAGACTACCTTCCTTAGCTATTATATCTCGATGTACAACACCGTGAACGAAAAGGTCGGCTATGCGAGCGCGCCTGTCACGGTAGACGAAATATACGATTTCCTCCAGGACCTAAAGCACGAGACCGGCGAGCCCATTCCTGACATAGGCAAGGAAGACATCAGTTTTTCCTTTTACGTTCTAAAGCAATTGGGCCTCTGCAAAGGCGCGAGAACTGCGTTCGACAGTCGAACTCTCCTTTAAGCAAGTTTTATATATTTACTAAATATATAATAAAGGGTATGGCTGGGCTGGATGGATATGCAAAAGCTATAATCGCTTTTCTGGGCCTCTCCCTTGTGGTCGGAACGCTCACTTCAAGGATGGTAAAGAAAAGCAGCAAGCGGTACATGGTGGCCGGAAAAAGTCTGCCTCTGTTCTTTGTCGGGACCATGCTGGCCGTGCAGTCCATCGACGGCAACTCTTCGCTTGGCAACTCGTCTCTTGTGTACCAGTTTGGCTTCTGGGCAGGCGCTGCCATCCCAATAGGGCTTGCAGGGTGCCTCATCCTCACCGGGACGGTTTACGGCAAGAAACTCAACAAGATGTCGCTCCTGACGCTGCCCGACTTTTACTACCGCAGGTTTGGCTTTGCGTCCGAGGGGATTTCAAGCGTCATCATGATGATAAGCTTTGTAATCCTCGTCGCAGGCAACTTTGCCGCGACGGGCTTTATCCTTTCAGCAGTCTTTGGCATTGACTTTATCTGGGCCATGCTCGTGGGTGCGATAATCGTACTCATATACACCTACGCCGGCGGCCTGTTCTCCTCTGCGTACACTGACATTTTCCAGATCTATTTGGCGATAGGCGCGTTCTGGGCTATGTTCATATTCTTTGCAGGAGGGTTTTCGGGCACTTCCTTTAGCACCATACTGGCCGCCGCGCCGGAAGGCTACCTCGACCTGTCAGGGCTGACGACGCTTGCAGGAGGCGGCCTCGTCAACTGGGCAGGCATCATCGGCCTTGCGCTTGGCGACATCGTTGCGCTAGACTTTATGGAGCGCGTCTTTGCAGCGAGGGACGGCAGGACGGCACAGAGAGGCGCCCTGATGGGGGCCGGGCTAACGATCTCGACCATTGTCCCGACAAGCATGATAGGGATAATAGCCATCTTTTTGATCCCCGGCATCGCAGACCCGTTCACGATATTTCCCACAATCGCGCTCAACCACGTGCCCTTCTGGATAGGCGCGCTCATGCTCATGGGCGTGCTTGGAGCCGCAATGTCGACTGCAAACGGCGGCCTCCTTGCTATCTCTAGCGTGGTTTCCCGGAACCTGATCCAGCGCGACATACTGAAAAAGTGGCTAAAGCGCCCCGGCATGGACGACGGCAGGCTCCTGATGACGACGCGCATCTTTACCATACCCATGATGGCCTCGGCGTTCATACTTGCGTACCTGCTGCCGCAGCCCGGCATCTACCTGATACTCGCATTTGACATCGTTTTTGCCGGCGCGTGGGCCCCTCTTACGCTCGGGTTGTTCTGGAAGAATGCAAACATGCCTGCCGCCCTCACGTCGCTCATCGTGGGCACCGGGCTGAGGCTGCTCATGTTCTTTGTAATACCTCTGGAGCTGGCGGGCCTCGACACGTTCATACCGCCGCCGATCTCGTTTGCGCTGTTCATCATAGTGGCGCTTGCGACGCAGAAAAAATACCCCGGCATGTTCATACCAAGCGCGCTGATAATCATGATGAACGAGATCAAGCGCGGCTACTACGCAGTCGACGCCCACAACATCAAGGAGGATTTTGGCGGCCGCTACACTTCCCTTACCATACGTTCAGACGTCAAGACTTGGCTTGACGAGAACTATGAAAAATACAAGGAGGAGTACAACCGCAAGTACCGTGCCAGCAGCTTTACCCAGTTTGCAAGCTATTTCATGCTCAACATGTTCGAGTCAAAGGTCCAGTCGAGGGGCTTTGTCGTCAAGCTAAAGGAGGCGGACTTTCGCTGGCTGGAAGAAGAGTACCAAAAGCGCAAGCAGGAATACAGGGCAAAATATTCCGTGTTTACGTTTGAGCAGTTTGCCGACGTATTTTTAAAAGAGCTCTTTGATAGGGTCAGCGAAGCAAAAAAGATCCTGACACTCTGACACTGCATCCGTAGTTTACAAATTTGCCTCTCTGGCTCAAAATATAATAAATATGACATGTTGTGCCAGATAGTGCAATAATTCTTGGCGATTTGTGGCGTTACCGCAGAATTTAAGCGATATAATTTTCGGCAATTGCCATATTATCATAAAATCAAAATTTATATCTAAAACCCATACATTGAATGCCATGATCGAAGAAGCGATTACAATCGTGGCTGTCATTGGCGTAAGCGCAGCCGCCGTCTGGTATGCAAAGAACAAGTTCCAACCGGAAATAGAGCGCAACCTGGCGAGGATTGAAAAGCCTGCCGTGGAAGTGCAAGAGTTAGCCCACAAAAAAAAGGATCACAAGTAGTTTCTTTTTCTTTTTTCACAGCGGCAAGATTGAAAAGCAAGCGCTGCTATTGTCAGTGATGCTCTTTAACGTCAAGCCGGTCAAAGACATTGGCGAGGTCAAGCGCGAAGTCGCAAGGATCGTCGGCAAGCAAAAGCCGGGGAGCCCGGACGACCTTTCGCCTTTCAAGGGCGAGATCGAGGAGCTGATGTCATTGTTCTGCGAGTTTCATCCAGAATGGAAAAAGGCGCCTGCAATTTTTCGCGTCGTGCGCGTCGACGCGGGCGGCACGCGCGCATACCTTGAAAGCGTCGTGCTCCCTGACATCAAGCACGACCTGGATCTCATGCTAAAGATGCTCAACCACATGCGGGAGCAAAAGGGCCTGCAGGCGGTAAAGATGCCCCTCTTTGTACAGCCTGAAGAAATCGCCCTTGCGCGCAAGGAGGGCAAGACAGACATTGAAGGGGGCAAGATACTGTCGCAGCTTGCCATCGTCTTCCAGAAAGGCGCGATAATGTGGGTCGGGTTC
>NZ_JBOGQF010000174.1:0-3178 GCF_050748925.1 Nitrososphaera sp. | reverse complement strand
GGTTTATGATGTCGTTAACGAATGCCGTCACAAGCTTTGACGCTGCGGCGCCTATGACAAACGCTATGGCAAGGCCGATGACGCCAAACGTCATGAGGAAGGTGGTAAATTCCTTCATCAGGGATTTCTTTTGTTCCGGAGTAGTCACACGGGCCAACAGGAAAGAAATGATATAAAGTTATTGTAATAATTTTACATAATGGCAGGCAAATCAGTAAATTACTTCAAACGTGCCGTCTGCCTTTGCCTTGTAGTACGCATCCGCCCTTCTCGTAAAGATGCCCACTTCCACGACGCCGGCGATGCTCTTCAGCTCCATCTCCGTCCTGTGGGGGTCGGATATCGACGCAAACGTTGTATCGAGTATGACGTTTCCGTTTTCCGTTATGAACGGGTAGCCCTTGTCAAGCGTCCTCATGGTTGGCCTGCCTCCCGCCTTTTGCAACTTGCCGGCCGCCGCAGTCCTGGCCATAGGGTGGACTTCGATTGGCACGGACCTTGAAAACGACTTGACGAACTTGCCCTCGTCAGCCGCTATCACTACTTTTTTCGCCGCCGAGATAAGGATCTTTTCGCGCATGAGCGCGCCTCCTCCTCCCTTTATCATGTTAAAGCCGGCGTCGATCTGGTCGGCTCCGTCAAACACGACGTCAATGTCTGGTACCATGCTCTCGTCCGCAAAGCGCAGGCCGCCCTTTTCGGCCTCGACTTTTATCTGGAGCGACGTCGGCACACACTCTAGCGTATTCTTGAAATCAAGGCTGGCCATCTCTCTCACAATGTACGCCGCCGTGCTGCCACTGCCGAGACCGATCACCTGATCCTTCCTTACAAATTTCACTACCGCGTCACGCGCCAGCTTTAAAATGGCATCCTGCAGCGACACGGCAGCTGCACCGAGCCTTTGGTATAAAAAGTTAGAACTTGCGCAGCTTTCTCAGGTCATGCCTTGGGCCGTTGACATCCGGGTTCAGGTACCTGCTTGAAAGGTACTTTGTGATGTCGTCTGACAGATTCGCCTGCTTGCCCATGCGGGCAACGCCCGCGCCAATGTCTGACAGGCCTGCCTGCGCGTCGTCGTGGCCGGTTATCTCGCAAAACATGCTTGTGGGCGAGCACGTCGCCTGCACCCCTGTGCCTTTCTTTGTCCACTTTAACATCCCGACGCTGGAGTCGATGGATCTCTCCCACGAAGGGTCGCTTTCAACAAGCCACCTGGGAATGCGGGTATTGTCTTGCATCACATTATTGCGTAGCGCCATTCCATTTATTGCTTTTGCCGAGTTAGAATATATAGCGCGTCTAATCCTAGTTTGCACGATGGCTAAACGCGATAACACAAAGACCCACGCTTATAGCGCCCAGAGGTCTGGCAGCAAAAAGTATGCCAAGGCAGAAAGGCGCAAGCGCCACAAGGCCCGATAGACCCGGCAAAAAGTCTGATATCCGCACAAAAAACGTAATATTTATATATTAGAATAAAATATAAATAGAGGCCTGCAAAGGAAACAGGAATTTTGGTGAATAGAAATTGGTAAAAGATGTGTCCATGTTTGCTGACCGCTGCCCGCGTTGCGGCAAAGGGTCTATGGTTACGGACAACTCTAGCGGAGAACTGTTTTGCGGTAACTGCGGTTACGTGATGAGCGAAAGGGCAGAGGAGCTTGGCCCGGAATGGCGCGCCTTCTCAAAGGAAGAGCACGAGGATAGGAGCAGGGCAGGCATCCCGACGTCGCTTGCCATGCACGACATGGGCCTTGCGACCATAATCGGCCCTGTTGACAAGGACGCCTCCGGCAAGCCGCTGTCTGCTTCCATGAAGAGCACGATTGAAAGGCTCAGGACTTGGGACAGCAGGAGCCAGGTGCACGAGCCGGTAGACCGCAACTTCCGCCAGGCGTTCTCTGAACTCGATCGCTTGAAGGACAAGCTGGCAGTGGGCGACGCGGTGATTGAAAAGGCCGCATACGTCTACCGCAAGGCGCTTGAAAAGGGCCTCGTGAGGGGCCGGTCCATATCTGCGCTCGTCGCAGCCGCCCTTTACGCGGCGTGCCGCGACACTGAAACCCCGAGAACGCTAAAGGACATCGCCAACGCAAGCAACATCAAGAAAAAAGACGTTGCCCGTTGCTACCGCCTGCTCATACGCGAGCTGGACTTGAAGATGCCTGTCGTCGACCCGGTAAAGTGTGTCGCAAGGATCGCAAGCAAGGCAGGGCTGTCTGAAAAGACAAAGCGCAAGGCGCTAGAGATCCTGAAGAAAGCCGAAGAGGGCAAGATCTCTGCCGGCAAGGACCCGATGGGCCTCGCAGCGGCCGCGCTGTACGTGGCGTGTGTCATGAACGGCGAAAACAAGACGCAAAAAGACGTGGCAGAGGCGGCAGGCGTGACAGAAGTCACTATACGCAACCGCTACAAGGGCCTAAAGACGCACCTCAAGCTCTGAGGCCGTCTACCAACTTTTTCCTTTCTTTTACAATCTCTTCCAGAGTAGCAAAGCCTTTCGGCACTTTCTTGTCTGCCAGCTCTGACTCTATGATACCAAGGCACGTAGCAATGTCTGCGTCAAGCGCGAGCAATGCGTCCAGGCTCTCCTGGCGAAGTGCGCCGTTTGGCGTGAGCATGTAGGTATAGCCTTCGCCTATTTCTGCTGCGAGCCTCTTTAGCAGATCGTCGGCGCTGCCGTCGATGGCCCTGATGGCGCGCACCTTGGACTTTACGTTCTGGCCCGTCTGCCGGGCAAGCGCGCGCATCTCGACATAGCTGGACCTCCCCGCGGATACGCCCTTTTGCACTATGGACGCTATCCTGACGGTCTCGCCAACGTTGCCTTCCAGCTTGCGCCGTCGCCTGACGTTATTCTTGTGCACTCTGGAAACTCATTGCCGACCGCGCTTAAATGCCTTGCCGACGCACACTACTGAACTTCTATAGTGGCTTCGTTAAAGCCCTTCTTTACCAAATAGTTCTTGATGTCGTCCCTGTGGTCGCCCTGCAGCATGATAAAGCCGCCCTTGGCAGTCCCTCCGCAGGCAAACGTGCTTTTCAATTCCTTGACTATTTTCTGCATGTCAGAAAGTTTCGGGTTGATGCCCTCTATCAGGGTCGTGGTCTTTGACCAACGTCTCGTTTCGAGGCGGACGACAATTCTGGCTTCCTCCTTGTCGAGCTCTCCGCA
>NZ_JBOGQF010000173.1:0-3199 GCF_050748925.1 Nitrososphaera sp. | reverse complement strand
GGCCCCACCTGCTCCAGGCTGTTTGCGTACGACACGAGGCCGTACCTGCTGACAAGGCCGTACGTCGGCTTTAGCCCCACGACAGAGCAAAAGCTCGAAGGGCAACGGACGGACCCGCCTGTGTCAGAGCCGAGCGACAGGGCGCACTCCATCGCGGCCACGCTTGCGGCCGTGCCGCCGGACGAGCCGCCCGGCACGCGCGAGATGTCCCACGGGTTGCGGGTGGCCCCGTGCCTGCTGAACTCTGTAGTCGAGCCCATCGCAAACTCGTCGAGGTTCACCTTGCCGACAATGATTGCGCCGGCCTCCAGCAGCCTCTTGACCACCGTGGCGTCATATGGAGGAACGTAATTGTCAAGCATCTTTGACGCGCACGTGGTGCGCATCCCCCTGACGCAGATGTTGTCCTTGATGCTGACAGCGACGCCGGCAAGCGGCCCTGCCTCCCCACCGTCGCGGATCTTTTTGTCAAGCGACCGGGCTTGCTCAATTGCATCCTTGTTTACCGTCACAAACGCGTTGACCTTGGGCTCTACCTGCTCTATGCGCTCCATTACCTGGTAGATGTATTCCTCGGCAGAAAAGTCCCGGTTCCTGACGCCCTGCGCCACACTTGCCGCGTCCAGTTTGTAAAGCGTCATGCCATCCTCGGGCCCTTTACGAATCCGTCCTTTCTTGACTTTGTCCCTATCGGGTCGGAGCCAAAAGCCTCGGCGCTGTCATCGCGCAGGCTGGACAGGTCTATTCTGGTTTTTATCGCCTCGGCCTTTTCAAGGGGCATCGAGTCCAGCTTGTCGAGGTACGCCACTATCTGCTCTATCTGCGCTGTGTAGCGCTCTATCTCCTCGTCTGACAGGTCGATCCTCGAGAGCCAGCCCAGGTGCTTTACCTCCTCTTTGGTGACCATCTATGGAGCCAGCCTGTCGATGTCCCTTGGGTAAAAGGTGGCGTCGCGGATGTTTTCAATTTTTGCAAGCGCCATCAGCAGCCGCTCAAGGCCGAGGCCAAAGCCGGCGTGCGGCGGGACGCCATAGTCAAAGACGCGTAAATGGTAATCGAAAGCGTCTATCTTCAATCCTTGCTTTTGCATGCGTTCTACCAGCTGGTCCTTGCGGTTTATCCTGGTGCTGCCGGACGACATTTCAAGCGGGCCGTACATCAGGTCAAACGACTCGCAGACCTTTGGGTCCGCGCCCGGCTTTACGTAGAACGGCTTGGTCGACGTGGGCCAGTCGACGATAAAGTAAAAGCCGCTCAGCCGCTCGTCGGACAGGCTCTTCATCACCTGCGGAGAAATGTCGTCGCCCCACTGGATGCGCTCGCCGGCCTCCTGCAGCTTGTCAATCAGGTCGGAATACGCGTATTTCGGCAGCGGCAGTTCCAGTTTTGGCAGCTCCAGTTCGAGGAATTTCAGGTCCGCCTGGTTGCGCTCCTTGACCGTGTCGATGATGTTTACTATCATCCTTTCTAAAAGCGCCATGGCGTCTACATAGTCGACAAAGGCGCGCTCGATGTCGATAGACGTCGCCTCGGACAGGTGGCGGTTTGTGCGCGACGGCTCTGCCCGAAAGATGGGCCCGATCTCAAAGACGCTCTCAAACGCCATCGTCAACTGTTCTTTGTAAAGCTGCGGGCTCTGCGCAAGGAAAGCCTCGCGGTCATAATAAAAGATGGGAAACAGCGCCGCGCCGCCCTCTGTCGCCGTCGCTATCATCTTGGGCGTGCTCACCTCGATGAACTGCTGCCGGGCGAGAAACTCGCGGATCGAGTTGACGACGGTCTGCCGTATTCGAAAGATAGCGCCCAGCTGGTTTCTGCGCAGGTCGATGGCCCTCAGGTCAAGCCGGGTGTCTATGCCGACGGGCGACGTCTTGCCCTGCGTCATGAAAGGCGCGGCCTTTTTCGCCACCGAAAACGCCCTTATCTCAACTGGAATAATTTCGGCGCCGTTTGGCGCCTTTTCCTGCGGGCGGATCTTGCCGCGCACGCCAAGCGACGTGTGCTCTTTAACCTCCTTTGCAATCGCAAAGAGTTGCTCGCCGGCCTCGCTTTTCTTGGCAGTCACCTGTATCTCGCCCTGCGCGTCTTTGATAATTATGAACTGGATGTTGCCATGGTCCCTGACGCTTGCCACCCAGCCCATGACCACGACGTCCCTGTTGGCCATCGAAGGGTTGACCTCGGACGAGTAATGAGTGCGCCTCCACTGGCCAAGGTCCTCTTCTTTGATTTCCAAATTAAATAGAGCCTGTTGTATTAGAGAGGTTATTAATTTAACCGTAGGGTGCCTGCCACAATCCTGTCGATTATTTCTGCCGCCCTGTCAGCCTTGACGACGCCGGTCACAAAATGCGGCTTGCCCCCTCCACGGCCGTCTGGCCCCGCTGCTTCGCGAAAGACCTTGTTGCAGTCCAGAGCAAGCGCCTCATTGCGCGCAAAGACAAAGTAGGCGCTGTCGCCGGCCGCGTTTGCAAGGACGACTATTGCCCCCGGCGACTCTATTTTTTCGCCCGCAAATTCCTGCAGCACGTCGTCGGCAAGGCCGGCAAACGCCCCCTTGAATATTATGACATTGTTGGTAGCGACTGGCTGGATGCCTGCGAGCTTTTCCCTGCTCAGCGCCTTTAGTTTCTTCAAGTTGGCCTCGCCTTGCGACCGCACCTTTCTGGCGGTGTTTTCCACAGTGTTTGGGTTGGCGCCCAGCTCCTCGCACACCCGCATCATTTTTGTCGACAGCGAAATGGCGGCCTCTTTTGCATGCTGGCCGACTACGAAATCCACTTCATGCTCGCCGCCGCTCTTGGACAGCCTTGTCACCAGGAAAAAGTCGCACTCTTTCAGGTTTAAAGCGTGATCCATCGCGCACGCGGTCACGTCGTGGCCCTCGATCTCGACCACCCTTGCCTCGCCGGCTATGCGCTCCTCGTTTGCCCGCAGTCCGGGGTTTTGCTTCCTGGCGTCTTCCAGCGTGGGATAGGTGTGTGTGGTGACGGCTCGCCCTTCTGCAACGAGTGCGTTGACCATGTTTTCGGCCTTGACTATGGCGTCGATATCCAGCTGCGGGATGACGATGAACGCGGTATTGGCATCCTTTTTGTGTTCTACCTTGCGCACCCTTAGCGTCTGGCCGAGGATCCTTTGCAGCGCGCCAATGAACGCGTGCTCGGCAGTGTGCGCTATCCTGCTGTCCACGCCTTTG
>NZ_JBOGQF010000172.1:0-3328 GCF_050748925.1 Nitrososphaera sp. | reverse complement strand
GCCCTGGCAAGCGGGTGCTCCGAGTAGTTCTCTGCAGCCGCCGCCAGCGCCAGCACGTCCATGTCCGCGTGCGTCGAGCCGCCTGCAGACACTGCCTGCTTTAGCGCAACCACGTCGGTCACCTGCGGCCTGCCTGCGGTGAGGGTGCCTGTCTTGTCAAAGACTGCGACTTTGACCTTGCTCAGCGTTTCAATGGCGTCGCCGGACTTGAACATGACCCCGTTTGCCGCGCCCTTGCCCATCCCCACCATTATGGCAGTCGGGGTCGCAAGACCCAGTGCGCAGGGGCAGGCAACGACCAGTATCGCCACTGCCGGGATTATCGCCGACTCGGTCCCTGCCGCAAGATACCATGCGCCAAAGGTGCCAAGCGCCGCCGCCATCACCGCGTACGCGAAATAGCCGGCGACTTTGTCGACGAGTTTCTGCATCGCCGGCTTTTTCCCAGTAGCCTCTTCCACCAGTTTCACGACCTGTGAGAGGAACGAGTCTGCGCCCACTTTTGTCGCCTTGACAAGCAGCATGCCTTCGCGGTTGACTGTGCCTCCAATGGCGCTGTCGCCTGGCTTTTTGTGGACCGGGGCCGACTCGCCGGTGACCATAGACTCGTCGACTGCAGACTCGCCCTGCACCACTGCCGAGTCGACCGGTATCTTTTCCCCCGGCCTCACTATGACAATATCTCCGGGCTGTATCAGCTCGATTGGCGTTTCAATCTCGCTCCCGTCGGATTTTTTCACCCTCGCTGCCTTTGGCTGTAGCTCTAGCATCTTGCGGATGACTGCGCTCGTCTTTCCCTTTGTTTTTAGCTCAAGGTACTTGCCCAGCAGTATGAAGGTGACCACGAGCGCTGACGCGTCGTAATAGATGCCGTGCCACATCGGCTCTGGAAACGTGTTGTACGCGCTGAACACGTACGCGGCGGTGGTGCCAAGGATCACCAGCGTGTCCATGTTTGCCGACCCCCTCCGCGCTATCCTGAAAGCGCCAGCGTAGAACCTGCCACCTGCGGCAAACTGCACGACCGAGGCCCCTGCAAACGCGATATACGTGGCAATGTTTGTGCCTGCAAGAGGGATGCCAAAGAATTCCGGATAGCTGTATAGCACCACCGGCACCGCAAACGCGGCCGCCATGATGAACAGTTTGTAAAGTTTCCGCGCCTCGATGTCGTAGGCGCTCTCCTGAGCCGTCTCGCTCAGGACCGCGTAGCCATAGTCGCCAATCTTTTTGCGAATGTCTGCAAGCGACGCAAGAGCGCCGTTGTACGAAACGTTGACCTGCATGCTGCCGTAATTCACGGACGCCGTGCGCACCCCCTCCATCTTTGCCAGGCCCTGCTCAAGGCGCTGGGCATCAGACGAGTCAGTGATGCCCTCTACCTTTAACGATATATTTTCATAGACTACCTTGTAGCCAACATCGCGCACCGCCTTTTCGATTTCATCGATGCCGACCCGGGCAGGGTCGTACTCGACTGCCGCCTTTTCACTTGCAAGGTTCACCTCTACCTTTGACACGCCCTCGATTGTGGAGACGTGCCTCTGGATCGAGTTGACGCACCCTGCGCAGTGCATCCCGCCTATTTTCAAGAGCGTGCGCTTTTGCTCCACTGCCATTACTGGCGCCTGTCTGCTATTTAATCACCCGACTTTACAATTGTAAAGACCGCACGAACTCTCGCAGCTGGCGCGCGTCGTCCCTGTACGCCTTTACCACTACGTGCGAGCCGCCCGGGCATACGACAGTGACAATGACTATGTTGACCTCTGCGTCTGACGCAAACATGGCCGGCTGCACCTTGGCGACTTTGCAACCTTTGTCAATGAGTGCCTTTAACTCGTCGATTGCAGCCATGTTGTGCGTTCCGCCTGGCAGGCAATAAACCTTGAAAATTTATTACCTGTAATGACAGGAATAGCCGCATGCCTCTTTCCCATGACGACAAGCTGGTGCTCCTGCAGCACGCAATAGCAAAATACGACTCGGAAAACGTCTTGAAGGAAAAGCTGAAAGAAGTGCTTGCTGCAAAGGAAGTCGAGAGGGGCATCGACACCCTGATAGCGACCCAGCGGGTGCGCAGGATAGGCCCGGACATCATACAGAACAACGTCAGCGCGATGGGCGAGCTGCCAGAGCTACCAGACCACCTGAAGAAAATAGCTGAGAAGCTATAGGCCTGTTATTGCCACCCTGTGCCTGGCGCCGTGGCCATAATTCACTGACAGCAGCGTCTCGCCAGTCGTCATGTCTCTGGTCACCTTAAAGTCGTCCGTCGCCTTGCCGTCTATTGTCACCTGGTACGGCCCGCTGGCCATTGCGCCGATTGATACCTCTGCTACGCCCCTTATGCCCTTTTTGCCTGCCACGTCAAAGGACAGGCCTGCCTTGCCCAGCTCGGCATCGCTGATGCTGGATGTGGTGTCTATCCTGACAGTCGCCTGCTTGCCGCCGGCCACCTTGTGCAGCACGCCGTGCATCCCTGACAGCTTTTTTACCGCCGCCTTCATGTCTATCGCCGTGTAAAGCAAGAGCGTGCCGACTGATTTTTCAAACGCGGCAATGTGAGCGTCATAGTCGTTGCTGGATTCTGCGCTGAACCTTATGACGATGATGTTGTCGCGGGTGGCAATGGCATACGTCTTGGTCTTGCTATAGTCCTGGTCGTCGCATTCCTTGACTACTTCAGACGCGCGCACCTTGGCGACAAGCACGTAATTGCGTGCAAGCTCTTTGCAGGCCGCGTCGCTGTTGAGGCTGTAGCTGTATTCGGGGTCCTGCCAGATCTCTTTTGCCTTCAGCGCTCCTGTCGACATTATCGCCATGTTTACCGCCGGCCATTTCCCTCCCGGGACCATGCCTGTCGGGCTCACGATGGGAAATCCAAGGCCGTCGGTGCCCGTCCAGCCCTGCGGCAGGTCTATTATCAGGCCCGTCCTGGCGTTTTTGTACCGCCCGGCGACCTCTCCGCTGCCCTGGGCGTACGCTGGCAGCATTGCAAGCGACACGACCAGGATTGCAGCGGCTAACAGCCTTAGCACGGCTAACGATTGCCCGGGCGCTCAATAAGGGGCAACATGTCAAAAACAGACAGACACTAGGGCAGAGATGCGATGCACTCGGACATTATCCTCGCCGCCAGGTATGCCGTCATGTCGTTGAGGTCATAGTCCGGCGACAGCTCGACTATGTCAAAGCCGGTGACGTTGCACGTGCTCATCACCTTTGTCAGCATGTAGAGCAGGTCTGCCGTCGCAAGCCCGCCGGGCGACGGCACGGAGACGCCCGGCGCAGACGCAGGGTCGACGCAGTCAAGGTCTATTGAAAC
>NZ_JBOGQF010000171.1:0-3370 GCF_050748925.1 Nitrososphaera sp. | reverse complement strand
GGTCAGACGCCCAAGGTCACCGCCAAGCCACGTTCAAGCCCGATAGCCAGGGAAAGGAACAAGAACAATTTTGTAAAGCGCTTTGAGAAAAAGAGGCTTCCCGGCCAAAAGAAGCCAGAGCGCCGCGGCGGAAGAAGGTAAAAATCCCTCCTCGCCTTAATCTTTTTGCGCATGACTGCAAAAAAGGTCGGCATCATTGGCTGCGGCACCATAGGGGGCCAGCTCGCCTTGGCAGTCGACGCCGGCTCTGTCAAGAACGCGACGCTCGTGTCGCTCTTTGACGTCGTGCAGGGCAGCGCGCAATCCTTGAAACAAAAGTTGCGCACTGACGTTTCCGCTCATGATGATTTTGAAAAGTTCATCGCGACCGACTGCGACATTATAGTTGAAGCGGCATCTCAGGACGCCGTAAGAAAATTTGCAGGGCGAGTCCTTGAGTCAGGCAAGGACTTGATGGTAATGAGCGTGGGCGCGCTTGCCGACGGCGCTCTGCGATTGGCCTTACAGGAGGCAAAAGGCAGGATATACGTGCCGACAGGCGCTATCGCCGGCATCGACGCGGTCAGGGCCGTCAGGCACCTGCTGGAATCTGTCACGCTCACCACGACCAAGAGCCCAAAGGCCCTTGCAGGGGCGCCGTTCTTTCAGGCAAGCAGGATAAAACTGGACGAAATAAAAGAGAAGACAACGGTGTACGAAGGCCCCGCTTCTGAAGCAGTCAGAATGTTTCCGGCAAACGTCAACGTGGCGGCGGTGCTGAGCCTGGCAGGCATGGGCTTTGAGAAAACAACCGTGCGCATTGTCGCAGACCCGGCGGCAAGCACGAACCAGCACGAGATAACTGCCAGAGGGAGTTTTGGCGAGTTCAGGTTCGCAGTGAGCAACGCGCCGTCCCCGGGCAACCCCAAGACCAGCTACCTGGCAGTGCTTTCGGCAATAGAATGCCTCCGGTCCATATGCGATGACGGCATGAAGATAGGATCGTAACTTTCTTCCATAGTTTATATAGGGAGTACGCAATTCTTTTTCCACGTATGAGTTTCGGAAGAAGAGACAGTTTCGGTCCAAAACCCGTGGAAGCGGGCAAGGAATACGACGTGCAGATCACCGAAGTCAGCCGCAAGGGTGACGGAATCGCAAGGATACAGGGCTTTGTCATCTTTGTGAAGGACGGCAAGGTAGGTCAGAACGCAAAGATCCGTGTCACACAGATCGGACCGCGGTTCGCGACTGCCGAAGTCGTCAACGGCGCAGCCACGGCAGAGAACACAAACTAACCCTGCGTTCTGACGAATGCAGTTCATTTTTGTTTTTTCAATCCTAAACGGATAATAGTGCATGGAGATAAGCACGCTTGCGTGTCCATCCGCAACAACCTGATAGCAGTGGTGGCGATATCGTTTCTGGTAGTCGGCGCGATGTGGGGCATCGGCAATCTGGCCAAGCCGGAAGAAGAGTCGGTCGTTCCAGGGGTTGCAGCCATTACGCTTCTTGCGCAGAGGAGCACGTTTAACGGCACCAACCCGGACGTGCACGTAAAGGTGAACGTGCCGACCAGGCTGCAGGTCCAGAACGACGACGTGGTCTACCACGACCTGCAGATAAATGACAAGACCGGAGCAATCCAGAGCATAGAGACAGGCCCCATACCGGGCGGAAGGCACCACCTGACAGGGATAACCGCGTACAAGCCGGGGACCTACGAATATTTTTGCTCGCTGCACCCAGGCATGCAGGGCAAGATAATCGCCGAGTCCTAGAGGGCGCCGGGGTTCTTTACTATCGTCAGGACATCTTCGTCATACATCACGTGATCAAGCCCCACCTTTTGTCCCGCGAACTTTGCCGACTTGCCCCACACCATCCCGTACTTGAAGTTGCGCGCCATGTTGCGGTGGATCTTGTTGCAGATGTCCTGGATGGTCGAGCCGTTGGGCACGATCATCGGCTCCTTGTAGTCTGTCTGGCCCCCCTTGGGCCTCATGTATATCCGGATAAAGTCGAGCTTGTTGTAAATTGCCTCCTTTACCGCGTCGATGTTGACGCTGGCGTCTGCGGATATTGGGATGAACTGGTTTCCAATCTGCGACTGGACTTCCTTGATGAACCCCTGGTTGACAAGGTCTATCTTGTTGAGGAGTATGAGCCCCTTTGTATAGACGCGGTTTTCGTTAAGTACGTCTATTAACTGGTCGTCTGTCAGGTTCGGCTCTCGGATTATTATCCTGCCGTTGTGGATGCCATAGACGCGGGCGATCTCTTTGACCATCCTTTCTTCCATCTTGATAGGCACCTGACAGTTGACGGACAGGCCGCCTGTCGAAGTTTTCTCGATTACGACGTCCGGCGGCCGCTCGTCCAGTTTTACTCCCGCCTCTGCAAGTTCCCTCTTCAAGAGGTTGACGTGCTGTGGCTGGAATACGTCGAGTATGAGCAACACCAGGTCGGCGCCCCTTGCGACAGAGATTACGCGCCGGCCAAAGCCCTTGCCGGCGGCCGCGCCTTCAATGATTCCGGGCAGGTCGAGCACCTGGATTTTTGCGCCCCGGTAGTCCATCATGCCGGGGATTGCCGTGAGTGTAGTGAACTGGTAAGAGGCGACGCGCGATTTTGCGTTTGTGAGCCTGTTCAATAGCGTTGACTTGCCGACGCTCGGAAGGCCGATGAGCACGACAGTGGCGTCGCCTGCCTTTCGGACGTCAAAGCCGGCGTTTTCGCCGCCGGTATGCACGGTCCGGCCATGGATGTTTTGCTCCTGCTCGCGCTTTAGCTTGGCGATCTTGGCCTTTAGCAGACCGACGTGGAACTCGGTCGCCTTGTTGATCTGGGTCTTGTGGATCTCGTCCTGTATGGCCTTGATCTTTTCTGGGATGCCCACGGTAAGGTAATGTTGTCAGATAGGCGATAAAAATATTGTCAAATTTGCGAGCCGCACTGGTTGCAAAAGCGTGCGCCGGCAGGGTTGCGCAGGCCGCATGCGGGGCAGGAGCCCCTTTCCGGCTGCCCCGGCGCCGCAGAGGCTGAAGGCGACGGAGCCCTCAGGCTTGCCAGCGACTCTTTGGCCGCAGCGCGCAGCAGTCCGGCCACCCCATCAGGATCTTGCACAGAATTGAGCCGGATGACTGGCGCGCCTGCATGCATGATGAGGACATCGCCTATTGTAACGCTGGTCGGGATGTTCGAATAGGAATAGTTGCCGGAGCCGGGCCGGAACGTGTAGGCGTTGGCCATGTGCTGCGAGCTGGACTCGACCCTCTTGCCAGTGACGACGATGTCTTCTATCATCGGGAGTGTGATAAAGGTGCCGAGATGGGTCTCAAAGTCGTAGTACAGCGCCCGGATGTTGGTGACTGCCTTGACCCACCTGTAG
>NZ_JBOGQF010000170.1:0-3390 GCF_050748925.1 Nitrososphaera sp. | reverse complement strand
ATTGTATACCAGTGCATCATCATCGGCGCAGGCCTCGGCGTAACATTCGCTACTAGACCGTGGCAAGTAATCTAAGAGCGCTCGCTCCCCCCTTTTTCCTTTTAATTTCCTCATTTTCCACAGGGTTTCTGGCGCGACATCTTATAACACCGCTTGCACAACAAGAACCCCTAACATGCTCGAGGATCTGAAACAAGAGGCAGAAAAGAGACTAGAGGGCCGCGACCCCGCCCACGATTTCCAGCACATCATGCGCGTCTACAGAAACGCCGAGCTCATCGGCAAGGAAGAAGGCGCGGACATGCAGGTTCTGCTCGCTTCCGCGCTCTTGCACGACCTGGTCGTCTACCCAAAGGGCAGCTCCAAGCGATCAAAGTCATCTGACGACAGCGCCGACCTGGCAGAAAAGATTCTCGCCAAGAGAGGCTGGCCAAAAGACAAGGTAGACAGGGTCAGCTACTGCATCCGCACCCACAGCTACTCCAAGAGAATCATCCCGTCCACGCTTGAGGGCAAGGTGCTGCAGGACGCCGACAGGCTCGACGCGCTGGGCGCCGTCGGCATCGCAAGGACCTTTTCAGTCGGCGGGTCTGAAAACCGCAAGTTCTACAACCCTTCAGACCCGTTCTGCAACCAAAAGAGGGAGCCCCAGGACAGGCTGTGGACTCTGGACCATTTCCAGGCCAAGTTGCTGAAACTCCACAAGACGATGCACACAAAGGCTGCTAAAAAGGCAGCAAAAAAGCGCGTGCGTTTCATGAAGGAGTTCCTGAGGCAGATGGCCAAAGAGATCTAGCTATAGTCTACAAAGTACTTGTAGCGCTTTTCCACGTCCTTGTTCTGGCCGGCCATCACTTTTGCAACCTCGGCTGCAAGCGCCTTTCTTGCGTGATCGCGGAACTCGGCTGCCTTGGCGGTGTCTGGAAAAATCGAGAGCGTGTGCTCAAAATGCCCCATGAACTCGGCCACCCGAGCCCGGTATTCCTGCTGCGTCGGCTTTTTTCCCTCTATCTTGAACCAGGCAGTGGCGCACGCCGTGGCGTAGATCTTAGCAAGCTCCTCCACCAGCCTGTCGACTTCGAAAAAGTCGGCCATGGAAAAGATTGAGCGCCTGCGGCCTATAAGTTTACCAGTAGGTCGCCTTTATCTTCTCTATCACGCGCTCGTGCTCGGAACCCTTTCTTCTTGCGTACTTTTCCATCGCAGTCAGCGGCACGCCGCCAAGGGTGCCTGCAAGCGCGGTAAAGAACCAGTTCTTTATGGGGTTGTCCCGGCCCACCTGCGACATGAACTTCTGGATGCCGTACTTGAAGTTGTGCTGCCACGTCTTGTACATGACGCCCAGCTTGGCAGGGTCCATCGTGTTGCCAATATCGTAAAAGTCCGACTTTTCCAAGAGGCCGATTGGCACGAACGTGAGGGGGGTTACCGTGAATTTAGAGTCGGGCTGCTCCATCTCCAGCTCGTGGATGAGCCGGATGGTCTCCCAGCTGTCTTCTGGGGTCTCGTCGTTGTCTAGGCCCATGATAAGCGTAAAGGCGGGGACCCAATAGTTCTCGTTCAGCTGCTTTACGCCGTTCTTTACAACCCAGTGCCATTCCTCCGGCTTGTAAGGCGCCAGCTTGCGGTCCGCATACTTGCCGATGAGCCTGATGCTGCCGGTCTCAAAGCCGCACTGGATGCCGATGTGGTTGTTCGGGCCAGACTTTATTATCTTGGACACGTTTTGCAGCAGGCGCTCGTCCGCGATTGCGCCGGCAAGCGTGCCGTGCGTCGGGTTGGTGTGTTCGATGCCTGTCGCCATGATGCCCTTGAACAGCTCCTCGATTGCCTCCCGGTTGGGCTGCATGTTCTTGGTCGTTCTAGGATTGAGGCCGTAGACGAAAATGTCGTCGCTGTGGATCCAGGCGTTTTTCAGCCCGCCGTACTTCATGTTGACTTCGATCTCCTTCTGCACTTTTTCAACTGGGTAATAGCGCAACGGCCTCAACGTCACGTCGCAGAACTTGCATCCCCTGCCGCAGCCGCGCATGACTTCGATCATGCCGTGCATGCTCGGGTTGACGATGTTTGGGATCTCGTCGACTGACGGCTCGTTCCAGTAGTGGATGAACCTGCCGTGGTAGGTCCTGTCGCTCCTCA
This sequence comes from Nitrososphaera sp., assembly GCF_050748925.1. Lineage (GTDB taxonomy): Archaea > Thermoproteota > Nitrososphaeria > Nitrososphaerales > Nitrososphaeraceae > Nitrososphaera. The sequence continues at coordinate 1,248 of NZ_JBOGQF010000170.1, read as the reverse complement.
TGAATTCCTTTATCTCTACCTTGAACTGGCTCTTTTTGAACGGGTTGGCCATGTCAAACTCGCCTCCGATGAGGGCGTCAAAGAACGGGCCTGCCGCGCCGTCGATCTCGGGGCCGATGCCTCCCAGCTCGCCTTCGACGATGCCGTAAAGGTCGTATTCCTCTATCTTGGCGGGGTCATAGTTGTACTGCCATGTGCCGGAGGCGCCGGCGACCACCTTGGCCTTGCTCCCAGTCCTCTTTTTGGCGGCCGATATCCTGTTGTGCAGGTCTGCGTTGTAAAACTCGTCGTACGAGGTCTGCTTGCGGCCGTAGGTGAACGTCATGGTGACAGGCCCCATGCCGAGGGGGTCCATCTCGTACGTCCCGACCACCTGAGTCTCGGGGCCGATGAACTGCTCCACATAGTCAGGGTGAGCGACTACCACGTCTTCGCGAGCATAGCCATCCCTCAAGAGCGCGGCCTCTACCTTTCTCAGGCCATAGGGAGCATAGTTGGCACGGCCGTTTGTCTGCTCTATAGGGTTGCAGATAAAGTCAAACAGGACTTTTGGCGTGACCTGGTTGCCAAGCACGTGGTACCAGAACGAATTGTGGCTCCTGTGCATGTCGATAGCCGGAGCGCAGCCGAAAAACGACGCAAGGGAGATGCCCCTGTAGGGCGACATCAAGGTGCGGTCGGCGGTAAGAACAACTTTAGGATGCTTCAATACTCTAAATCCCTGTCTGGAGGCAAACCGTGCAGGGCAGATTAAAAGTTTTCCAATGCAGCGATAGAGGATTTGCAGGATATTGTTATAGCCGGGCGTCGCGGCCCTCCATAAAGCCCTGCAGGCTCTGGCCGGCAAGGCGCTTCTTTAGCACGTCGTGGATTTCCCTGACGACGCCAAAGCCCTGGAACGTCAACGCGGTATAAAGTTGCACAAGCGTCGCCCCTTTCTGGTAGGCCTGCCACGTGTCCTCGCCGTTCCATATCCCGCCGGAGGCAATTATCGCAAGTCCCGGGAACGCTTTATGCACGTCTTCTACCATTTTCAGCATGTATGGGAACAGCGGCCTGCCGCTTTCGCCGGCGACCGGCCGGGCAAAGCCCTTTGTCAGCGGGTTTGCGCTCGTGTCGACCGGCCGGGTGTTGCCGAGCACCACCGCCTGCCCGCCGTTTTCGTAAAACACCTTTATCGATTTCATGCGCGCCTGCCTCTCGTCGTCTTTTGGAGGCAGGCTGCTGGAGGGCGCCACCTTGGACGCC
>NZ_JBOGQF010000169.1:0-3404 GCF_050748925.1 Nitrososphaera sp. | reverse complement strand
TCGTCAAGGTCCTGCTTGACCACCCGGAAGGGATGACGGGGGCCAAGATAGCCGAGCTTGTTGGCATCACGCAGGGCGCCATGTCAAAGTATCTGTCAATGTTGAGGGTCGACGGCATAATCACCAGCCGCAAGATAGGCGTCGCCAAACTCTGGAAGCTGGTGAGTCAGGCAGACAGGGCAGGGATGCTCGCAGATAAGATAGGCGAGTCAGAAGAGGCGACGTTCAAGGACTATGCACTTTCGCTGATTGAAGAGAACAGCCGCCTGATGGAGGCCGACGGCAAGCGCGTGTTGGTCATGCCGACTATGATACTTTCCAGCCTTTACAAGTACACAAAGTCGATTGTCGGCACAGAGGTCCACGCGTTCTTTTACGAGTGGGGCAAGGACTATGTCAAGGAAGTGAGCCACTTTGTAGACGACGTCGCAAAAAAGACCGGCGACAGCTTTATCCAGTCGTTCCTCCTACTCTGGAAGCTAAAGGGCTGGGGAAGGTTTGAGGTGACGGCCATGAACGAAAAGCAGATAGAAGTCGTGTGGCACGATTCCTTATGGGCCGAAGAGGTGGGCGAAAAGTCAGCGGTGGACGACTTTGTCGCAGGAGCACTATCAGCAGCTGCCTCGCATGCAGCAGGCGGCAAGTGGCGGTTTGTAGAGACAGAGTGTAGGGCCACAGGGGCGCCTCACTGCACGTTCAGAGGCTCGATCACCAATAAGATTTAAAGATAGATTTAAATAATATATGGTATATAGAATGGACGTGAAAGCGAGCAGGCCGCTAGCTTTTGTGGTGCTGGCATTCGTGGTAGGCGCCACCATCTCCCAGGCCTCCTTTGCTTTTGCCGACGACTCGTCGACCAACCCGTTCCGTGCCATATGGGACGCAATTTCCGAGTTGCAGACCAGGACCGACTCGCTCCAGGCCCAGATAGACGACCTCAAGGAGCTGCGCGGCGCGGCCACGGCAGAGCCGGCAGTCGCCACTAGGATCTCAGAGCCGGCAGTCGCGATTGAAGTCGGCAGCGGGCAGGCAGGGCGGACCACAATCCAGGTGATTGCAAGAAACGCAGGGCCAGAGAATGCAGTAGGCGTAAAACTTTCAACGTATTACCAGACGTCGCTTTTCAGCGTCAACTCTATTCAGGGTGCCGAATGCACTGACCAGGCAAGGGGCATAATCGAGTGCTACCTTGGCACGCTTGACGTCGGGTCGGAAGCAAGGATAACCATTGACGCGACGCCGACTGCGCTTGGTCAGCAGGCCATGATTACCAGTGATATTTCATCGATAACAGATGATGCCAACCCCGCAAACAACCACGCGGAGGCGGTGTTCATAACATCGGAGGCGCCAACGGTCATAGCGCCGGTTGCGCAACCAGAGCAGGCGCCGGCTGAACAACAAGTTCCGCAGCAGCCAGCGGAAGGCCGGGATCAGCCGGCTGAACTGAGTAGTGCGCCTGCAGAGCAGCCAGTGGAGCAACAAGGCGAGCAAAGCGAACAGCCGGCAGAGGAGCAGACCCAACAGCCTCCTGAAGAACAACAGGAGCAGCCAAGCCAAGAACAGCCGGCAGAGGAGCAGACTACCGCCCCGTCCGGCGGAGAAAGTTCTACCCCGCCTGCAGAGGCACCAAGCAGCTCTGGAGGCGAGTCTTCAGGTGGCGCCGGCTCTGAACCCGCGGCGGGTGGAGAATCCTCGCCCCCACCACCTCCGCCTTCAGGCGGCGAGGCGACAGGCTAGCAATCGGCAGGGCCGATGCGCGACTCTACATATAGCAGGGCCATCCCGTTCTCTTCGCACGACCCGATGTGGTTTACGACAGAGCCGTTTTGCAGCTCGATAAGGGAGAACATTATGCTTTCAGGGTTTGTAGAGTGCGACAGGCCGAGCGCGTGCCCCATCTCGTGGGCCAGCACGTGCTCCAGCATGCCCTGGTCCAGCGCGCGGTTTGCAGAGTAGATGTAAACCTCGACTGAAAGTATGTGCCTTATCCCCTTTACCGCGTAGAGCCGGGTCTTGCCCATCTTGCCTTCAGGATGGTCCTCTTCTGTCAGGATGACCTTGATGTTGGCTTGCTGCTGTTCCGATGCAAGGTGAAGCGTGGGTGCATGGCCGTCAGGAAATGACGTCAACAGAGCATTCCACCTTGATGCGGCGTCGCCTGCCGTCAGGTTGCCTGCGATAAAGTTCAGCGCTTGCTCCATAGCCTCCGGCCGGACATCCCCTTCGGCCGCAACAGATACGGCAAGCTCGGGCCCGGTGTTCCAGTACGCCGACGTGTTTATGATGTAGGGCCCCTCGCTTTCCTCGTGCGCCTCCCCCACGCCGTCCAGAAACTCTACTTCCATCACCGCATCAGGAGGATCTGTAATAGCAAGAATCGGCACAATGCCCAGCAGGATGATAATAAACGGTATCAGCCTCCAGGACGCGATCATAGCATATTGTTATAGAATCAGGATAATATTGTCTAGTTTGTTCATTTTACTGAACATGCTATTGTTCATTTGTACGAACAATTTATATAAAACATTCTTCTACGAATGCCGTGGCCGAAGACCCGCTTGTCGCTGATTTAAAGTCCTTTGGGCTTGACGATGTGGAGGCCCAGACCTACGTAAGGCTGGCCAGGCTCGGCAAGGCCCGTGCAAGCTCGCTGTCCTCTGCGCTAAAGACAAACAGGACCACGACCTACAGGATACTGGAGAGGCTCAAGCAGATCGGCATAGTAGAGAGTTCCATGACAAGGCCGGTCAGCTTTATCGCCGTAGAGCCGGGGAAGGCGCTCCAGCTCTTGATAGACAGGAGAAAGGACGAGCTAAAGAGCGCAGAGACAAAGTTTCCGTCGATGCTGGAGCAGTTTACCAGGTTCTACCTCCCCACCGAAGACACCGTCGGCGCCAAGTTCAGCATACTCCAGGGAAGCGAGGAGATCCACCGGTCGATAACGAGACTGGCAAAGTCGGCCGACAAAAAAATCTCGATAATAACGACGGCCAAGGACCTCGGCAAGATGTACTATTCCGGCGTCTACGAGGCGCTGTCGGAGGCCAGGGCGAGAGGCGTCTCCGTCCAGATTGTAACCGAAGTGGACCTCCAGTCGCTTGAAGTGGTCAGGAGGTACGAGTTTGCAGAGATAAGGCACCAGGCGGCGTCCAAGATGAAGATGGTGGTAAAGGACGAAGAAGAGGTGCTCATCACCGTGTCAAGCGCCGCGGAAGAAGAGGTGGCGCTCTGGACGTACTCGCAGTCGTTTGCATCCGCCATGCAGGCCGTCGTCAACAACGAGTTTTATTCCGGGATAGAGATGGCTTCGATTGCGACGTCGTTGATGACTGGCAAGCCCGCAGAGTCGCTCCACATGATAGCCGGCGAGCAAGAGTATGCCGACAGCCTGCTTG
>NZ_JBOGQF010000168.1:0-3425 GCF_050748925.1 Nitrososphaera sp. | reverse complement strand
AGTCATAGCCGTCCACTGTCAACCCTTTTATCGTCATGTATTCCGCGTTGCTGTAGCCAATCTGCCCCAGCCCGATAACTAGAACTTTTTTGCTGGTCATCCTTCCCGAACTCTGTTTCTGAACTAAAAGCCATTATGCAGTGTGCATTTAGTGAAAATTTCTGCAATAGTCCTCTATTTGTGGCAATAATATACATACGTATCCTTATTAGGAGACGTGATTACCCTTGCTGAGACGGGTCAGCATTCCCTGTCCAATCCCACTCCTTCCTATAGCCTCTTGACATACATTTACTTTTATACGCAGGTATTGACGAGAATATCTGCATGATACCAATTAACAGGCCGTGGCTGGGGGAAGAGGAAAAGCGCGAGGTCATGGCTGTCCTTGACGAAAATGCCCTCACCACCGCGGCCCGCGACGGCGGCAAGCGCGTCAGGGATTTCGAGTCGTCGCTAAGGCAGTATCTCGGCTGCAAGCACGCGCTTGCGGTCAATTCCGGGACCGCGGCCCTCCAGGCGGCCCTCATGGCTGCCGGCGTGGGCCAGGGCCACGAGGTATTGCTGCCGTCGTTCACGTTTGTGGCCACCGCAAACGCGGTCGTCGCGACAGGCGCCAGACCCGTGTTTGTCGACATTGACAAAAAGAATTTCACTATAGACGCAGCCGATGCCAGGAAAAAGATAACAAAGAAAACCCGGGCCATGATACCCGTCCACCTTTACGGCCACCCGTGCGACATGGACGCGATTTCAGAGCTGGCAGAAAAGCGCTCCCTTGCGGTTATCGAAGACGCGTGCCAGTCCCTCGGGTCTACTTACAAAGAGAGGCAGACCGGCACTTTTGGCGACATGGGATGTTTCAGCATGTACGCAAGCAAGGTGCTGACTGCCGGCGAGGGCGGCGCGGTGGTGACTGACGACGACAGGCTCGCGGAAAAAATAAAGATGATCCGAAACCACGGCATGGTGGAAGGATACGATACCAGGGTGCTCGGGCTCAACCTGCGGCTGCCAGAGCTGAGCGCGGCCATAGCCAAGGTCCAGATGCTAAAGCTGGGGCAGATGCTCGACGCAAGGAGGCGCAACGCGAAAATAATGTCAGAGTTGCTGTCAGGCGCAAAGGGGTTTGCCCTGCCAGAAGAAAGCGCCGATGCAAGATTCAACTGGTACCTCTATACCGTCGCGTTTGGCAAGAGCGCGGACAGGGACGCGGCAAAAGGCGCGTTGCAAAAGGACGAGATCGGCGCCGCCGTATACTATGACCCGCCGGTGCACAGGACGCCGTTTTACAGGGGCAAGGCGAAACTGCCTGCGACGGACTGGGCGGCCAGGCGCGTATTGTCATTGCCGGTGCATCCCGGCGTGGGCGAGGCCCAGGCTGCGCGCATAGCCGCATCGCTAAAGGCCGCGGCCGGCTAGGGCTCCCATACCACGAACAATCTTCTATGAAAAGCCGGCAATATTCGCAACTTGTTAGATCATATCATAAAAATCATATATTATGATAATATCGCAATTGCGATGCGTTTTTATAGCTTCCACCTGAGAAATTGTTGGAAATGCCGATCGACACTGGAGATACTACCTGGATGCTTATCTCTACAGGCCTCGTCATGCTCATGACGCCTGCACTCGGCTTTTTTGAAGCAGGCCTGATACGGAGCAAAAACTCGCTTTCAATAATCATGCAGACGTTTTCCGGGCTGGCGATCCTGTCGACCCTCTGGTTCGTCATCGGATTCACGCTGGTTTTTGCGCCCACGCAGGGCGAGATCATTGGCGGCCTCGACTGGGTCTTCTTTAACAACGTGCCTTTCAACGACAGCCTCGACTATGCGCCCACGATACCGGGCGTGACGTTCGGGTCGTACCAGATGATGTTTGCAGTCATAACGCCCCTGCTCATCACCGGGGCGTTTGCAGAGAGGCTAAAGTGGAGCTCGTTTTTTGTGTTCATCATAATATGGAGCCTGGTCATCTATTTCCCCCTCGCCCACTGGGTCTGGGGAAGGGGATGGCTTGCAGACATGGGCGTGTTTGACTTTGCCGGCGGCATCGTGATCCACACCAGCGCAGGCATGGCATCGCTTGCCGCCGCGCTCGTGCTTGGGAGGAGAAAGAATTTCGGCCCGGACATCATGGTCCCGCACAACATCCCCCTTGCAGTCATTGGCGCCGCCCTTCTGTGGGTAGGCTGGTTTGGCTTTAACGCAGGCAGCGCACTTGCGTCCGGGTCGCTTGCAGCCAACACGCTGCTGGTGACGCACATTGGCTCTGCCACGTCGGCGATGGTGTGGATATTCCTGTCATGGAAGAGGTCGGGCAAGCCGTCGACGACTGCAGTCATCAACGGCGCGATTGCCGGCCTCGCAGGCGTGACCCCGGCCGCAGGTTTCATCGACGCGCAGAGCTCGTTCTTTCTCGGCATCGCGCTTGGCTTTGCGTCCTACTATGCCATCCTGCTCTTGAAGGAGCATTGGAAGATAGACGACGCGCTGGACGTCAGCTCGGTGCACGGCGTGACTGGCATCGTCGGCGCGCTTGCGATCGGCATACTGGCGACGCAGGCAGTCAATCCTGCCGGCCCCAACGGCCTGCTGTTTGGCAACCCGATGCAGCTTGCGATACAGGCCATGGGCATCGCGGTGGCGGCCGTGATGGGCTTTGGCGGCACGGTGGTCATCATGAAGCTGATAGACAAGACCATCGGCCTGAAGGTAAAGGAAGAGGAAGAGGACATTGGCCTTGACATCACCCAGCACGCAGAAAGGGCCTACGTGTCCTGACCTTCCTTTCTTTCTTTCCAGGTACTAAGTCTTTGGCTGCTGTGATAGTTCGGGGCGCGACCGTCAAAACTGACAGCTTGACAGTGCCAAAAAATAAGCCCGTTGTTGGGTGGCAATGAAAAAGGCGACATTTGCTGGAAATAACGGTAATGCTGCCAGACTTTTCCCCGGTTTTAACCCTGAAAATCAAGAAAAAGGCGGTGTTTTTCGACTTTGTTTTTCGATTATTCCTCTTTTGGGAACAAGCTAGGCGAGTGTCCATATTATTATGGCTTGCCATTTTGCACTGAAAAAAGCGGTGCAAAACGACGAGGAAAGTGATGAATATTACCTCCACAAGCGCGCTGTCACGTTGTCAGTTTTGATATCTACACTGAACTATCAGCAACCGGAGGCTTCTCAGTGCCTCACTCCACACTCTTTTTATTTTCATGTTGCCATCTAGTTCGTAGCCGTGGCATTGCGCCTGATAATATACACCGGCAAGGGAGGGACGGGCAAGACCGTGACTTCATGCTCGACTGCGATAAAGCTGGCAGAGCATGGCTACAGGACGCTCGTCATATCGGCAGACCCCGCGCACACTCTGAGCGACGCTTTCATGATTAGTGAAATAGGCAGTGAGCCGTCTCCGGC
>NZ_JBOGQF010000167.1:0-3443 GCF_050748925.1 Nitrososphaera sp. | reverse complement strand
GAGCATAGCGCAGCCGCCACTCAACATGCTTTTCAACCCGTCGCTCCTTGTCAGAAAAGACGTCTGGAACATTGACATTGTGCGGCTTTTGGAACTGTTCCTGAATTTGCTCAACGCGACAGGCAACAAGGACCTGCGCATATGCGGCATAGCCGCCGTCTCGTCGTCTATGATCTACAGGCTAAAGGTGGAGAGCATATTCCTGCTTGAGAAAATCGCGATGCAGAAAAAAGGCCTTGACGACCCTCAGGGCCAGCTGCCGATACCTCAGCTAAATACGCTGGAGCTGCCGTTCAGGATCGAGTCCACATATCCTGTTTCTGTCGAGGACCTGCTGCGCGTCCTTGAGAACATGATAATGGAGCTGGCAAACCCCAAGCCGCGGAGAAAGCAGGTGGAGCTGGAGCCTGTCCAGTCGTTCAACTTTGACCAGTACCTCCAGAAATTCGAACAAATAATCCAGAAATACGAAGACATGATCTTTGACATCGTGAGCGCCGACGGGATGGCCATGTTCAAGACGCTGACGGCAAACATGGACCCAGTCGAGACTGCGCGCTGCTTCCTCGCCATGCTGTACCTCGCAATGAAGGGCAGGGTCGACCTGGAACAGTCCGACGACTCGGAAGACGTCAAGATCCTGCTAAAGGCAGAGCAACCGCAAAGTAATTAATCATTCACGCTTTTACTGTCGCTGTGCGAGAGTCCCTGCCGGAAGACGAGGTGACCGCAAGGATAGAAGCGGCGCTCTATTCTGCCGGCCGGCCCCTGACTGTCGATGAATTGATTAGGGCGTCTGGCACCAACTCGAAGGAAAAGACCGTCAAGGTGCTTGCCGACCTGGTGAGAAAGGCAAAGTCGGCGTTCAAGGCCATCGAGATTGCCCAGCTTGAGGACGGCTCGTACGTTTTTCAGCTAAAGCCCTCTTATGCGCCGCTGGTGAAGCGGTTTGCGCAGCGGCCGATGATCCCTGCATCGGCTCAAAAGACCCTCACCTACATCGCCTACGAGCAGCCGGTAACCTCAAAGCGCCTCGTGCAGATACGGGGGAGCCAGGTCTACCAGCACGTAAAGGAACTTGAGCAGATGCAGTTCATAGAGCACGAGACGCTCGGCCGGCTCAAGGTGTACCGGACCACCAAAAAGTTCCAGGAATACTTCGGCATAACCGACATCAACTCTATGAAGAGCAAGCTCGTCGCAGAGGCAAACAAGGAGAGCCCCAAGCCCGCTCCACAGCCAGAAAAGTCTTAATTACAGTGCGAAACACTGGATTCCACATATGCGCAAGTCCATAGAGAACCTCGCAGGCCGCAAGATGACCGGCGGCCGCAAAGTTGCCAACAGGGGCAGGAGGAAATTTGAGATTGACAGGTATCCAAACGAGGCTGTTGCCGGTACTACTGACATCGTCATCCGCAGGGTGAGGGGCGCAAACGTAAAGGCCGCGTTCAAGACGGCCGAGTTTGCCAACGTCGTCGACTCGGACGCCAAAAAGGTGACCAAGTCCAAGATACTGAAGGTGAGCAAGAACACCGCCAACCGCGATTACGAGAGGAGGGGCGTCATCAGCAAGGGCGCCGTCATAGAGACCGAGGCGGGCTCTGCACTCGTCACCTCAAGGCCGGGCCAGAACGGCGTCGTCAACGCCGTCCTCATCAAGGCCAAGCAGTAATATTTTAGAGTTTTTAATAAAAAAGAGGTGGGGGCCGGTGCCCCTTTACAGTCCTAGTGGATCTGTATGTTTCCGCCTGTCAGCGTCGCTCCTTTTACATAGACGGTCGTGTTGGTCGGGTCTTTGATGACGATCAGGAACGAGTCGCTTGTACCCGGTTCTCCGTTGTCCTTGACCGTGACCTTGAACGTGTAGCCTTCAACGCCGTTTACCTTCGCGGTTCCCTTGAATGTCGCCGTTGTCTTGGTCGGGTCGACAGAGAGTGCCGTCATCGAGCTGCTGTGGAGCTTGATCTCCTCAAGTTTATCGTTGAACTGGAGCTGTCCTTTGAACGACGTGCCGTCGCCTGACTGGACGTTGAACCCTGCGTTGGTGTCGTTGTCCAGGTTTGCCTGGCCGCCTGTCACCTTGCCTGGCGTGCTGGGCAGCCCGAGCACGTCAACCGTAACCGTGGCAGTCGAAGTGAGGCCGTTGCCGTCATCTATGGTGTATGTAAAGCTGTCACTTGCGCCAAAGATGTCGGGGTTAGGGGTGTAGGTCACGGTGTTGTCCGGGTTGATTACTGCTGTGCCCTGCATCGGCATTGAAACTGACACCACCGTAAGCGGGTCGCCGTTCGGGTCAGAGTCATTTGCAAGGACTGCAATGTCGACCGGGGTGTCTTCAAGCGTGCTGGCAGCGTCGTCTACCGTCACTGGCGGACCCTGGACGTTGATGTAAGCCTGGGGCAGAGGTACTGACGCGCCAGAACCGTCTGGGTTGGTATAGTCGACGCTTGAGGCCCCGAGGTCGTTCACGGGCAGGTTGTCGCCTGCAAGAGACGAGCTGGCGTCAAAAGTGACGGTGAACGTCTCGGACGCAAGCAGTTTGTTGTCGTTATCGCCAACGTGCTGGGCAATGTTGCTCCACACAATTTCCGTTTGTCCGCCCGGAAGCATCGTTATGCTGTCCGGCGCTATGCTGAAGCTGGCTTCGTCGACGATATAGTCTTGCGTGACTTCTGTCAGCGTCAGGTCAGAAGGCGCCGTGTTGATGACGATTGTCTGGAGGATGGCGTTAAAGATGGCGTCAAGGTTGGCCGCGTCTGGCGTACTAAAGGACTGTCCTCCTGTTGCGCCTGCCATATCTGCCAGGGGTCCCAATGCTGCCGGGCCGAGACCTATGGCATAGATGGTGTAGCCCTTGCTTGCCGCTTCTGAAGCGGGGCCGCCAGAGCCTGCCGGAGTGTACGTTCCAAACCCGTCTGTCAAGAACACTATTGCCTTGGATGACGGGCCGACTCTGGTGTTGGCATCAAGCATGTCTATAGCCGCGTTGAGGCCTGCATTGAGGTTTGTTCCGCCTGACGAGTCTACCGCATCAATGTTGGTCTTTAATGCCGCAAAGTCCTGCGTAAGGCCGAAGGAAAAGTTCACCCCTGAATCCCAGCTGACGACTCCGCCTTGATCCCTCGACGAATCGATCTTGTCGACAAATGATTTTGCCGCAGTCTTTCTCAGCCCGGAGGGATCGTACGTTGTCATGCTGCCTGAGCTGTCTATGGAAAATACCACGTCAATTGGCACGGTTTCTGTAAGCGTGCCTCCAAAGCCTTGCACAGTTAGCGTCACCTGGGTATTGTCTGGCGAGCCTGTGCCTTGCAAGAATATGTCTGCCGGGCTGGCTGCCTTTGTTACATTTACTTCGCTAGCCGCCGATGCCGGAGCCGTCGCGGATAATGCCGCAAAAAGCAACGTTCCGATTACAGCGATTGCCAAAAATTTTTCTA
>NZ_JBOGQF010000166.1:0-3457 GCF_050748925.1 Nitrososphaera sp. | reverse complement strand
GAGCTGAACTACAAGAAACTCGGGATAAACAAGGGCCTGATGCATCTGTACCTGGCCGATGGCGAAGCGATGCTGATAGCAAAAAAGCTGGTAGAAGTTCCGGGAGTCAATTCTGTCTCCGTCCACATTGGCAACTCTGACATCGTCGCAGAGATCATCTACCGTGACAGCATGAACATCCTGAACATGCTTGCGCTAATCAAAAGAATAAAGGGAGTGCAAAAAGTGGTGTGGTCAGAAGAGATACATCGAGTATCTGCCACCAAAAAAGAAAGCATGCTTTCTGTTTTTCCGTCCGGCTTTTCTACGCCGGCAGCAGAAAATCTATAACACTAACCATCTTTCCGTCCTCTATATTGTTCATGACTTCATTAGACAAAGGAGTCAGGCGCGAAAAGCAAGTTGCCGTCCGTGAGCTCGACCTGATGCACGAGGCAATAGACGCCGGCGACTTGAAGAACGCCATGTACCATAAAATAATCGCCAATATTGCAATCGACGAAATGGTTTCAGTAAGCAAATTTGTAGAAAAAGGGTAACCAAAAAACATATGCACGACATCTGGCTATCTTCTCCGCGAATATGGCATGGTGTAGGTGCCACCACGGCCGGGGCAAAGCTTCTGCAATCGACGGTTTTTGCCGCCAAACAACCAAAAACTGCCAATCAACCGCTTTTAAAAATATTATGAGTCGTTATCCCGCGAATGCATGATAATCTGGGTTTTCGCTGTACTCATGCGTAAATACTACATTATTCATCTGTAAAACCTGAGAACCGAGGCGCAGATCAGAAAGATGCTGGACAAGTTCAAAAAACTTGAAAAAACGCACGGGAGGCTGATTGACGAAATGCACGGCGAAGTCTATGCTCTAGAATACGTCTTGGAAGAAAGAGACGACCTGCTGTGACTGATCAAGCTGCAACTTTTTCAAACGCATCGGGACACTGCTATCACTGTGACGCCTTTTTCTTGCATTTCAAGGTAAAACGACCGAATATGCCATAATATGGATTTTATTTGGAACCTTTATTATTGACTTGCCACTACTATAGGAGATAATGTCACTAGACAATCAAAGGATAATGGTTGTCGACGACGAGTCTGACATATTGACGGTGTTAGAGATATTCCTGAAAAAGTGGAAATACAAAGTTGATATGTTTTCTTCCCCCACGCGGGCGCTGGAACATTTTGAGAAAAACGCCATTGCCTGTTCTGTCGTCCTGACCGACATCAGGATGCCTGGCATGAGCGGCCTAGAGCTCGCAGGCAAGCTGCTGAAAATAAAGCCTGGCGTCAAGATAATACTGATGACTGCCTTTGACATCACGCCCGCAGAGCTACAGGCCGGCCTGCCGGCGGTCACGCACCAGGATCTGATAGAAAAGCCGTTTCACCTGCCGCAGATATGCCGGGAAATACGAAAGAGGATGCAATAGCGTCAGGCGTGCGTCTGCCTCAGTATCATGTACAGGTCTTCACTCGTGTCGTAATACCGCCAGCCAGACTCGTACCTGACGCGCTGCGAGCTGGCGCCGTCAAACGGGCCTGCCGCGTCCCTGTCAATCATCACGTTGACGCCTGCGCCGCTTCCGCCCCCGGCAAACTTGAATCCTATCCTGTCGCCCGGCTGGATTGTATACAGCTCGCTGCCGGACAGCTTGAACTCATAGTCTGCGTATGACGCCGACAGCGACGCCACGTTCACGGTGCCAAACAGTTTTTTCACAGACAGGTTATCGTTAAAGACGCCCACTTCTGCCGTCCCCGACGGGCTGCCGATCTTTTGCAGCCTCAATGTAATGCTGTCTATCTCGTCCCCAAGCAGCTGCGACGACGCGCCTGCATACTCGGCGTTTACCTGCCTGCCAGAATAAGTGAGTGAGCCAAAAGTCGCCGTAGTGTCAGACATGTGGGCCACAGGGTAGGCAGACCCGGTCCCGTAAATCGCCGTCAGCTGCGTGTTGGCCGTTATGGACACGTCCCTTGGATTTGCGGTAGAGCCGTTGTCTGCCCACCTGTCAAAAGAATTCCCGCCGTAATTGCCTACGCTGACAGAGTACTGCTGGCCGCTGTCCAGCGTAAAAGTAGCAGGGGAGAACCCGGACGCGACTGAGTTGCCAGAGCTGTCGTACAAAACGGTCCAATATCCTGATAGGGCGTTGCCGCCTTCGTCCTGCGTGGCTACCGTGAGGGTGCGCGTTAGGCTGGACGAAGGCGTCACATAGTATGCAGTCAGTTCCGTGTCCGAGTTGAGCGCCACCGTCCTGGTCCTTGACTCGCTTGCATCGTCCCAGTGGTCAAACGTCGCGCTGCCATAGTCGTACACGGTCACGGCGTACGTCCCTGCGCCGCCGGCGTATGAAAGCGGGGTAAAGCCGGTCTTGACGGTAGAGCCGCCTGACTGGATGGTTGCGTAATATCCGGTGATGGGGCCGCCTTGCATGTCTGCAGACGATACAGTGAGATCGTGCTGGCCTGCTGCAGCCGGCGCATAGTTGGCTGTGTACGTCGCCCCTGCAGCAGGCGTGCTTATCGTGCGGGTCGCCGGCCCGCCGTCTGACCACGACTGGAACTGGTACGCCTGCCCGTTGAGTGTCTGTGTCAATGGAGCCTGGAGTGTCCTTGACATCCCGACCACCCCTGTGAACGAATATGGCGTGGTCCTGGGCTGGCCGTCAAGGTTGACCTGCAGGCCCGACACGCTGCTTGCAAGCGTAATTACAGATTTGTTTGGCGTCACGTCCCGGGTGACGGTGTGCGTCAGGCCCGACGAGTCTTTGACTGTCAGGTGTATGCGGTACCACACGTCGTGCGCGGTCTCGCCGGTGGTTGGAACCGTAAGTGTGCCGCTCTTTACCCCATTGAATTCCTGGAACGGGTGGGTATGCGTGTTGTGGTGGAAGAGCACGACCCACTTGAACGCGCTTGCAGGCAGGCTGCCGTCCTGCGCGTCGGTGGCAGAGCCGGTAAACGATATAGTGTTGCCCGCGTTGTACTTCGCCCCTGCAGCCGGGGCGCTTATCGTTGCAACTGGCGCGCCCCCGACTGAAATGCCTACTGTTGCAGTGTCGCTGCCGCCCCTGCCATCGCTTACCATGAGGGTCGCCGTGTACGGCCCTGCCGAGCTGTACGTGTGCGACGCGCTTGACCCGCTGCCCGACGAGCCGTCGCCATAATTCCACGAATACGCGAGCGGGTCGCCGTCAGGGTCGGTGCTGCCCGACCCGCTGAAATTGACCGTCAGGGGCGCGGGGCCAGAAGTGGGGCTGCCAGAAGCCACGGCGTTTGGCGCGCCGTTGCCGGCAGAGTACGTTACTTTGCGCACCTCGCCGGTGCCTATCAAAAGGTAGTACAGGCTGCCGTCCGGGCCCACCTTGACGTCCACGGGCGTCGAGAGGCCGGATAAAAAGTCTACAGCGCTGCCGTCTGGCGTCAGCCTCTTTACAAATC
>NZ_JBOGQF010000165.1:0-3510 GCF_050748925.1 Nitrososphaera sp. | reverse complement strand
ATCCCAACGTCGACATCGTCATGCCGTGGTTCGTCTTCCAGGACGACCCACTGGAGGAGACAATAGTCGAAATCCTGGCATCGATAAACAGGCAGGGCAAAAAGCCGATGATAATAGGCGCCATGGGCGGCCCGTTCACAAAAGACATCTCAAAGAGAATCGAAGACGGCAACGTGCCGGTCTATCACTCTGTGATAGAGTGGGTGACTGCGGCAGGCGCGCTGGCAAAGTGGGCCAGGGTATCCGGCGGCAATTAAGGGCCACTCCCTTTTCCTTTTCTTTAAATTAGCTTTTGCAATAACCTGCACCGTTGGAAAACTCGGCGCTGGAGACGAGGCGGGCGTTTGGCGTCCTGTTTGTCGCGGTATCTGCCGCGGTGGGCGCAGGCGCAGTGCTGTCGGAACTTGCGTTTCTCAACGGCGCTCCCCTCTATTATTACGCGGCAATATGGCTCGGCAGCTTTGGCGCGGCGTTTGGGGTTGCCGGCCCAAAGTTTCGCAAGGCAGTGCCGGCGATACGCGCGAGGATGAAAAACAGCGTCAGGTGGCCGACAGCCGCAAAGGCGGTGAACGGGATCTCGTGGGCTGGCCCGTTTCTGCTCATTGCCGCGTTTCCGTCCCTGTACCAGTATCTTATACTGCTTGGCATTGGCCTGGGCAACCTGTCGACCTACATGATGATGAAAAAATACAGCGGCCTTGACAACCGCGAGCAGCTGATAGTGGCGTCGATATCGCTTGCCGCGGTGCCGGTCGCATTCGTGGTGGACAGCTCGCTTTTTGCGACGCACCAGGACATTGCAGTCATGGTTTCAAGGATATTGATTGCCGGCTCGTATGCGGCCGGCGGCGCCTATGCGCTACTGGCGTCCAAGTAGGACCCGCTCGTCGTACCTTGACTTTTTCACAAGCCGGGCCATCTCGACGGCTCCCCGGACGGTGGCCATCAGGTCTTTCTTTAGCGAGCCTTGATCCTGGATGTCCCTCTTTACGCCGGCATAGTTGTTTTCAGTGTCCTCGGCGTACCAGCCCCGGCTCCACCCGACAAAAGGAGACCGGCCAAACACAAAACCCACCTGCGACCAGAACGACATCATCTCCCCGGCCACGTGCTGCACGTTGTCCTGCCCGCCTGTTATGATAAACGCCGCGGCCTTGTCGCGCACAAGGCAGGTCTTGCGCGCCGTGATCTGGTTCTGCACGCTGTTCATGCGCTGGACCATCTTGTAATACAGCGAGCTTGCGTTGCCCCACCTTATCGGAGTCGAAATCAGGACGACGTCGGCCCACAGGATGATCTGCCGGTAAATTTCAATCATCTGGTCTTTTTCGTCGGCTTCGGATATCGAGCACGGAAATATGCAGGCCTTAGAGTCTGTAGAGTAGTAGCCCTGGCAGTGCTTAAAGTCCAGCTCGCGCAACTTTACCATGACCGTCTGCGCCCCAAGCTCGCCCCTTGCATAGCCCAGGGCAAAGCCCAGCGCCTCCTCAGACGTACTCTTGCGCTCGACCCGTTCGGTGACGTTGGTCGTTGATATCCCAAGGACTTTGATATCGTCGCCGGGATCAGCCCCGCCGTCCAGCCGGGCAAGGTGTTCTTTGACCGAGTTTTCCAGCTCTGCATACTTTACATGCGGCTCGTATTTCCTTTCGCCCTGCCGAAACGGCACAGGATTTACATAGACCTGGCCGTTGAGCACCAGGGTTTCGTAGGCGTTGACGCTGTCGCCTCCTTCGTGGGACGACCTGCCGTCAACGACAGAGTATTTCCACCCGTGCCACGGGCAGGTCACGATCTCCCCGTCCAGCAACCCGCGGGAAAGAGGGCCGCCCTTGTGGGCGCAGCTGTTTGATATCGCGTAGAATCTGCCGCCCAGGTTAAAGACGGCTAGCTCGATTTTTTCCTGCCCCCAAATTACGGTAAAGGCCCTTGACTGCCCGTCAGCAATATCCTGAACCATGCAGACCGGCTGGAATTCGCCACTCTTGTTTTCCATGTTCCACTTTTCCTATCGCAGCGGCCATTATCGCCAAGTTTGGTAGGCCCGCAAACGGGACCGCGAAATCGATAAAAGTACTCGTTTGTTTAATAAAACACTTTTTGCGGCCTTGACGGGAAACCATAACGCTGCACTGTCATTTGGCTCCGGAATCAAGTCACTAAATTTTGTATCGTCTTTTATTTTCTTGATGTGAATTAAATGCAGTGAATATACTCTACCTGACAGAGTTCCTGTCTGCCATAGGTGGAGGCGGGGAGGTGGCGTTCTACAATTATGCGCAGGCTATGGCAGAAAGAGGCCATAATGTGCACGTGATATGCCGCCAGTCGCCGGAGGATTTTGGCGTGCGGACAGGTTCATTGCACGTCCACAGGATCGGGCCGGAGACGAGCCTGCGGCACGGCCATTTCCCGACCCTGGCCCAGCAGGCAGCGTACGTGCCAGGCGCGGTCGCGGAGGGCTGCCGCATTATCCGGCGCCAAGACATCGACGTCATCCACGCCAACACGCTGAGCCCGGCAATAGCGGGGACGGCGCTTTCGATGATTTCAGGCCTCCCACTCGTAAACACTTTTCACCACGTGTATGCCGTAAAAAGCAAGAGGTACCTGCAAGGCATGGCGCTCTTGCGGCTGCCCAGGCTCGCCTGCGAGAAGGCCATCCTCGGCCTGCCTGCAGATGTCGTCCACGCGGTAAGCCAGTCTACGAGGGATGACCTGGTGCAGTTTGGCGTCAAGCCTGAAAGGATCACAGTCGTTCCAAACGCGGTGCCGCAGCTCTGGGCGTCAGGACGGCGCAGCTACCAGGGCTATGCCCTGTTCATGGGCAGGCTCGTAAAATCCAAGAACTTGGACGTGGTGATAAGGGCGTTCAGGCGGGTTGTCGATGCCGTGCCTGCGGCAAGACTAATAGTCGCAGGCGACGGACCCGCAAGGGCAGAATGGGCAGAAATGGCGTCCTTGCTTGGCCTCGAGGACAACATCAGGTTTGAAGGGTACGTCTCTGAGAAAAGAAAGGAAGAGCTTTTGGCAAATTGCTCGGCAGTAGTGTTCCCAAGCCTCATCGAGGGCTTTGGTCTGATCGCGCTTGAGGCCTTTGCGCACGAAAAGCCGGTGCTGGCTTCAGACACCGATTCGTCCCGCGAGAGGGTTCGCCATGGCATCGACGGCCTGCTGCTGCCGGCGCATGATGCGATAAAGTGGGCAGAAGCAATGACAGGGCTTTTTGCCGACAGGGCCGCGTGCGCGGCCATGGGCGGCAGGGGAAAGGCCAGGGCGGAGAGGTTCAAAATCGACGACGTGGCAAGAGAGCTAGAGGCGCTCTATTTCAGGGCCGCCAGAGCAAGAGGCGGGCACCCGGACTTGGCAGTCAAAACGGAGTAAAAGGCGGGCCCGGTGGGCTTCGATCCCACGACTTCCGGCTGTCTTCAACGGAGTTTAGAAGGCAGGCGCTCTATCCATGCTGAGCTACGAGCCCGCGGCCTATAGCCGGCATGAAAAAGGCGACCG
>NZ_JBOGQF010000164.1:0-3552 GCF_050748925.1 Nitrososphaera sp. | reverse complement strand
GGCGGACACGCTTCACTTCAACCTTTTTAATGAATTAATATCTTGCTGCCGAGAAAAGCTTGTCCTACGCAAGCTCGCATCTGCTAGCTGAAAGATTGACAAGATTTGTTCTTGCAAAAGAAATAAGTGAGAACAAGCTTCCTCTTACCTACAATGGCCGATGCCTCCGCGGAAACCAATGTCGAAGCTGTCCGGAGCGTCTACCAGATCGGCTACATGAACGAAGACGTGCGCATATCGTACAAAAAAGACGTCAAGATGAGCGTGGGCAACGTCGCCATCGACGCCAAGGAAGGCGACATGTCGTCGCTCCCCCGCTGGGTCGCCAAGATACTGTCAGAGCAGGGGGCCATTGAAGTCCAGTCCGCCGACTCTGCCGGCTATATTTCAAGGACGCTCAACCGCGAAAGGATAGCCAGGCCGCACGACCTGTCGGGCATCGACGTCGACTTTTACGTCCGCGTCAACGACTACCTTGATTCAGTCAAAGAGCGCGAGCGGGAGAACCTGCTCGTGTCGCTCAACACGTTTGTCGCCTCCCGGCTTGAAAAAATAGTAAAGCTGGCGGCCGCGTCGCCGCTGTCAGCCGAGCTTGAAGGCAAGCTGGCGGCAGAGGAAAAAGAGCTTTACAACACCATCCACGAGTCGTCAATAGAATTCAGGAGGGGCGTGCTGAAAAAGTTTGGCTGAGCAGATTACGACAGCCGCGCTGGCCGACAGGCTCAGGGAGTTTCTGCAGGCATTCAAGGGCAGGGACGGCAACTACCGCTATTTCAACCGCATCAACGACATGATGGCGTCAAACGACCAGTCGCTGGTAATCGACTATATCGACTTTGACTCGTTCAGTCCCGACCTTGCCAAGCAGCTGACGCACAAGCCGGACGAGATGCTCGAGGCGTTCAACGAGGCGACCCTTTCCATCCTGCGAGAGATCCACCCCGACTATGAGCAGGAAATTCGTGATAAAATAAAGGTCAGGATAGGCAACTATACCGTCCAGAAAGGGCTGCGCGACATCAACGCCGACCTGATAGACAAGCTGGTGAGCGTGTCTGGCATGGTCGTCAGGTCGTCAGAGGTCAAGCCGCTTGCCAAGAAAGTGGCGTACAAGTGCACCAACTGCAGCGTCGTGACCGAGACTGTGCTGAAAGGGCTGGTGCTGAAAAAGCCGATGAAGTGCTCGGCGTGCGGCGAAAAAGAGCTCGACATGGACCCGCAGAACAGCATATTCATCGATTTCCAGATGGTGCGCCTTCAAGAGCTGCCGGAGGACCTGCCGGCGGGGCAGCTGCCGCATTACGTCGAAGTGACGGTCATGGGCGACCTTGTAGACCAGTGCAGGCCCGGCGACAGGATAATGCTCACCGGCATCATCCGCATAGAGGCAGAGCAGCTGGCGCCGCAGGTAAAGACCAGCCTGTTCCGGCTCAGGATGGAGGGCAACAACATCGAGTACCTCGGCGGCAGGGCCGGCAGCAAGGACACCCGGACAGTCGAGCGAGTGGCGATAAGCGCAGAAGACGAAAAGCAGATAACGACCATAGGCAGCAAGCCCGATGCTTATGAAAAACTGGTCGCGTCCTTTGCGCCCCACATTTACGGCCAGGAGGTCATCAAGGAATCAATACTGCTGTTGATTGTGGGGTCGGTGACGAAAAAACTGGATGACGGCTCGACCCGCAGGGGCGACATCAACGTGCTCCTGGTAGGCGACCCGGGTACGGCAAAGTCGGAGATGCTGAAATTCGCGGCCAAGATAGCGCCCCGCGGCCTCTATACGTCCGGCAGGGGCTCTACCGCGGCAGGCCTTACCGCGGCCGTAATCCGCGACAAGTCCGGGATAATGATGCTCGAAGCAGGCGCGGTCGTCCTTGGCGACCAGGGCCTTGTCTGCATCGACGAGTTTGACAAGATCAAGCCGGAGGACCGGTCTGCCCTGCACGAAGTGATGGAGCAGCAGACCTGCTCGGTGGCAAAGGGCGGGATTGTCGCGACCCTGAACGCAAGGACGTCGATACTTTCAGCGGCAAACCCGATGTACGGCAAATACGATCCGTACAAAAACATCACCGAGAACGTGAACCTGCCTATCCCGCTGCTGACAAGGTTTGACCTGATATTCATAGTCCGCGACGTGCCGGAAAAGGAAAAGGACAACCTGATAGCGAGCCACATACTAGAGATACACAAGGACATCGAAAGAGCAGCCAAGCCTGCGATAGAAATCGACCTTTACAGCAAGTACCTCGCCTATGCAAAGAACCGGGAGCCCGCCCTGACACAGGAAGCCATCGACATAATCCGCAATTACTACATGGAAATGAGGCGCACAGAATCCGAAGGGATGATAACAGTGACGCCAAGGCAGCTCGAAGGGCTGGTGAGGCTGGCCACTGCCCGCGCCAGGCTTTTGCTAAAGGATAAAGTAGATGCGGATGACGCAAACCGCGCGATTTACCTCGTAGGGGAGATGCTGAGGACGGCCGGCGTGGACGTCAACACCGGCAAGATGGACGTGGGAGTGCTCTACGGCAAGCCGCAGTCCGAGGTGTCAAAGCAAAAGCTCTTCATGGAGACCTTTACCGCGCTGTCCGGCCCGGACAACAACGAAGTCGAGGAGAAGAACCTGCTGGCCGAGCTTGGCAAGACTGGCCGGTTCTCTGAAGAAGAGGCGCGCACGCAGATAAACAAGTTCTCCCGCGAAGGCAGGATATACGAAAGAAGGCCCGGCTTTTGGGCCAAGGCTTGATCCGCTTTACAAGCGTAGCCGAAGCAAAATTCAGCCCGCAGTTCAAAGAACGGGTATTGAGCGTCTATTCGCTGTTTCCTGAACTGCGCGGCCAGGCAATCACGTGCGGCTTTATCTGCAGGGGCCACGTTCTTGGCACGGCGCGCAGCTGGCAAAAGCAAATTTCTCTGCAGTCCAGCGTCGGCAACATGACTATAGCACACGAGCTGACGCACCTGCTGCAGGGCAACGGCGTCCCGCACGGCGAAAAGGCGTGCGACATATGGGCAGTTGCAAGGCTGCCGGCAGAAATGCTCGACGAGCAGCCGTATTACATCCTGCGCCACTGGCAAAAGGGCCGGTGGCTGCGCAACAGGCCGGCGGTAAAGGGGCTGTGCGCGCAGGCCATAAAGGTCCGAGAGTCGCGCCGGACGTACATAAAGTGGCTTTCCGGACAGCTGCGCCAGCTACACTAAAAACTCGGCAGGTTTTGATAATGGCAGTGTCGCAGGACAGCACGGTCGGTGCAATGCTCGCCAGCCTCGGCTACAGTTCGTTGTATCCGCCGCAGGAAAAGGCAATTGCCGCCGGCATACTGGACGGCAAGAGCGTGCTCGTCACTACCCCGACGGCGTCAGGCAAGACGCTTGTAGCCATGATGGCAATAGCAAAGGTGATAATGAGCGGAAAAAAGGCGGTCTACCTCACCCCCCTCAGGGCGCTTGCGAGCGAGAAATATTCCGACCTGAAGGCCCTCGAAGGCATGGACCTTGGCACGGGCAGGGCGCCTAAAGTCGTGGTGGCAACTGGCGACTATGACC
>NZ_JBOGQF010000163.1:0-3563 GCF_050748925.1 Nitrososphaera sp. | reverse complement strand
AGATGGCAACGTGTATCTAGAAGTTTCAAAAACGAAATTTGGCAGCCTCTCAAAAATGTCAAAAAAAGATCTTGAGGATTGCAGGCTCGACATTGCGTCGGGCAAAAAATCGCCTTCGGACATCCTGCTATGGAACGCCGGCGAGCAGCTGGACGTCAGTTTTCGCGACAGGGTGCTTGGCAAAGGCATACCGTGGTGGCACATGCAGGACACGTCAGTCGCCATGGCAAGTTTCGGCGGCATTTACGAAATGCACTGCGGGGCGGACGAGCTCGTTTACCCGCACCACGAATCGCACCTTGCGCAGCTGCAGGCGCTGACCGGCAAAAGAGCCCCGGTCAAAGCCTGGACGCACACGGGCCTCGTTTACGTCAACGGAGAAAAGATGGGCAAGTCTCTTGGCAACACTGTCGCGATAAGGGACCTGCTCGGCAGGCATAGCGCCAACGCAGTCAGGCTCTACCTGCTGTCAAAGCACTACCGCAAGAGATTCGACTATGATGAAAGGCACATTGAAAAATTCGAGCAGTTGAGCGATGCCATCGCAGGCGCCAGTGCCAAAAGCGACAGGCTGCCGGAGGATTTCATGCGTCGCATTGAAGACGACTTTGACACGCCCGGCGCGCTGCGGATAATGCAAAGAGCCGTGCAGAGGCGCAGCAAGGGCGTTGGAGCAATGATGAGTATCTTTGGCCTCAGATATTGAAAAGATGGAGGACAACGAGTGGTCCTTCTGCTCGCTGTGGACCGCCAAGAGAAAAGCAGGCTGCGCAAAGGCGCTTGTCAATGAAAGGCTGGCAGGCGACTATTTCTTCAACAGGGCAAGCGTCGAAGGCTGCCCGGCAGGTGAAGAGAAAAAAATTGGCCGAGTGTTTTGGGAAAAAGGCATGGACTGCTACCTTTACTTCCGCGTCGCGCCGCAGAGTTTGCGCGTGGTAGATACGATGCATGTCCTGCAATCCGCAGGAGCAGGCAAGGGTGGCAACGTTGTTCAGGTAGAGAGGAGCGGCATCCAGACATGGGTCGACATATTTTGTGAGTCTTTTGGTGTCCCGGACTGGAAGGCAGAGGTCAAAAGAATAGTCACCAGGCATTTTGCGAAACTCACCCTCCTAACAGGCTACGTGGACGATATGCCGGCAGGCTGCGCGGCGCTTTACAAAGAGAACGGCCTGACAGGGTTGTACTGCCTTGGCACGCTCCCGCGTTTCAGGGGCAAGGGCGTAGCAAAGAATATTCTCCTGCACGCGCAGCATATGGCAAAGGCTGACAGTGCGCCACTCTTTCTCCAGACGCTTGAATCCTATGGCCTGCTTGATTACTATAAAAAAATGGGCTTCAAGATTGCGTACCAAAAAACGATCTGCCAGCTCAGCAGCGAGAAAATGGACTAGTTGTTTTCCAAGTATATGGATGGTGCAAATACTGTGTTTTCAAGTATTAGCGCGCTTGCCTCATCTATCCTGCCAAAGTCAATTAGAAAATACATTGTAATTCCTGCGCACAAGTCATAGGATCCATTATAGACGGGTTGTTCATACGCCGTCGTCCCATAGACGGGGAAGCTGTTCTTTACCAAGTACTCTCGGGCTTTTCCTATTTCTGCATCGATTGTGGCCTGTGCATTATACCTACCTATTTGGCCGGAAAATTCCTGCCAATGATATTGATAGTCGGGCAAAGGGCGGATGCTGAGCCATGATTTACCTGAAACGTAAGGCAACCTAAAATCCCCGTTAGTGGGTGCCTTGCCCTCCCCTGTGCAGCTTCCCCCTCCCACGTCGATGGGACGTACCGTAGGAAGACCGGCGAGGTGTAAAGAAGAGATCAAAAGCACCACAAATACCCCGACCAGCAACCCCCCAACCTCGGGAACAATGCGAACCCTGAACCTCAGCTTTACCCCAAGGGCTATGGATGCCCCTAGCAGGACAATATTGACAGCAACAGGGAACCAGATCGAGGAAGGCTCTGAACCCCCTGAAGGTACGATGCTGCCTGCATAGAGCACAAGTATGGTTATGCAAAGGAAAGAGAGCACAGATTTGTTTTCCAGTTTATACCGGAGAAGCAGAAAAGAAGCACACAAGGCCGCTACTGCCATCGAGAGTACCAGAAGACTGAAAACTATGACGTCAAGCTGGTAGAACGGATTAAGGTACAGTGTACCTATGCTGAAAAAAGCTGCCCAGACCCCACCTAATGCAAAGGCAATACCAAGAGAATACGCCAGGATGTTGGTAATCTGGTGCTCCCCGGCGACATTGAAGAAAGGAGGTTATTAGGAATTGCGGCCAGCCTTGATCGATAACTAATAATATATTAAGCAGATTCAAATGCCAAATAGTCATGCGTAGAAAGGTCAAGGTCGCAGTCGCCGGCATCGGCAACTGCGCTTCTGCTCTCGTGCAAGGGACGCGCTATTACCGCGAAAATCCGGACGCAAAAAAGCAGGAAAGCGACTGGATCGGACTGACGGCCTACAACCTAGGCGGGCTGGAGCCGGCAGATATCGAGTTTGTCGCGGCCTTTGACGTCAACGCAAAAAAAGTCGGCAAGGACCTTTCAGAAGCGATATTTGAAAAGCCAAACAACACCATAAAAATAATCAAGGACATGGACGCGATGGGCGTCAAGGTCCAGAAAGCCGAGGTGCACGACGGCATAGGCCGCCACCTTGCGCAAAAGATCAAGATAGCCGACGGTCAGCCTGTAAACGTCACGCAGGTGCTCAAAGACACCGGCGCAGAGATGCTGCTCAACTACCTGCCGGTGGGGAGCAGGCGCGCCTCTCAATACTATGCAGAGGCTTGCCTTGACGCGGGCTGCGCGTTTGTAAACGCGATTCCCGTCTTTATAGCGTCGACGCCAAAATGGCAGCAGGCCTTTGCAGGGCGCGGCCTTGCGTGCGCCGGCGACGACGTGATGAGCCAGCTGGGGGCGACTGTCGTCCACAAGACGCTGGTAAAGCTGTTCGTAGACAGGGGCGTCAAGATCAATGAAACCTACCAGCTGAACATCGGAGGCGACATGGACTTTTACAACATGCTCGACGAGGAGCGCCTCGAGGACAAGCGCATCAGCAAGACTTCTGCCGTCGCGGCGATGGCCCCTTACGAGATACCGATGAGGATAGGGCCGTCTGACTTTGTCAACTTTCTCGAAAACGACAAGATCTGCTACATCTCTATAAAGGGCCAGTACTTTGGCGGCATCCCGGTGGAGCTCGACTTGAAGTTAAAGGTAGTCGACGCGTACAACAGCGCCGGCGTCATGATAGACGCAGCGAGGTGCGCCAAGATAGCCATCGACAGGGGCGTTTCCGGCCCGCTGGAGAGCATCTCGGCCTACTGCTTCAAGCACCCCCCGGTCCAGATGCCTTACTCTGTGGCAAAAACGAACTTTCTCGAATTCGTCGAGGGCAAGCGGGAAAGATAGCTGCTAAAATATAATTCACAAAAAGGGGATGCAAATCGACCCTAGTACACATAATTAACCGCAGATCGAATCTCAACCCGGAGCCACTTGGTCCACATTAAAAAGCTCGAGGTGTACGGGTTCAA
>NZ_JBOGQF010000162.1:0-3573 GCF_050748925.1 Nitrososphaera sp. | reverse complement strand
CTTTCAAGGTCTTCAGGCATCTCCAGCTTTACGTTGTTGTCGGCAAGCACCTGCGTCAGGGTCTTGCCGGTCACCGACTTGACAAGCGGGACGGCGTGCTCGTCGCGCAGCTTCATGCCGATTTCGCTTGGGCCGAGGCCTTCTTTGGACATCTTGACCACGAGCGCAGAGATCTGGTCTGGGCTCTGGGTCAACCACGAAGGCGAAGACTTTGAAGTGGGACGGATGGAATGGGACTTGCCATGAGTATGAACGTGAATTCGCGCCATTACGCATTAACAGCTTGGCATGCAGGAATTAAATGTTACTTGAAGGCCGTGCGTAAAACGAGCGTCGCAGCCTATTCAGAAAAGTTAAATATTAGAATTTAAAAGGGTATTCAGTATGAACAAGCCAGCGATAGTGGCATTAGCTGTAGTAGCGGTTTTGTCTGCTGCAGTTGCATCAGTTCAGGTAGCTTACGCACAGTACGGTGGCCAACAAGCAGGAATATCACAAGAGCAGCTTGACAGATGCGCGGAATTAGGCATTGATAAGACCGTGTGTTCAGAGAGCACCATCCTTCAAAGAGAGAAGTTTGAGAACATACAGAATAACCTAGACAATCCAGACAAAGGTTCCGGAACAAACTACTTCTCAGGCAATGAGACGTATGTTTACATCGGCATCTTGGCTGCGATCTTTGGTGGCGTAGCTGCAATGTTCTTCATCAAGGGAAGAGGCGGTTCTCCTCCAAGCTAGACATCTCTTCTTTTTCCTTTTTGTTTATTTTTCATTTTTGCACCCTAGCTTGCGCTCTACGGATGGATTCTTTCCATATTGAGGTGCGACGCATGGCAACCAAAATGTATATATCTTTGAGTTCCATGGACTAACGTAATGAACTTCGGAAGTCTATTTGGGCAGATCGGTCCGAACTACGACCCACTGTTCTACGACGTCATGGTCTACATATTCGGAACCATGCTGTTTGCAGTGTTCCTGCTAGGCGTGATCGCCTTCTGGCTTAGAAGGAAGGGTCTCGGTGGCGGCTCTGCAAAGGAAAAGTGGTCGCAAGAGCTCGAAAGGTACTTTGAGCGCGAGCAGATCGGCCTGATTCCAGACGAAAAGCACCACTGGTAAACCACTCGGGGCTAACGAGCCCTTTTTATCTTTCTTTTATTGCAAATACGAGCTTACAATCTTGACAACATTGTCGATGCCGTCAAGCTTCTCAGTCATCGCTTTCATCTGCAAAGTCTTTTCCCGGTAGGAAGGGTCGCCAAGGACCTGCTCTATCGTCTGTGCTATCTGTTCAGGCCTTACTTTTTTCGGGTGCACCATTGCGCCCAGCCCGAGTTCCGCTATTTTCTGGGAGTTGCCCAGCTGCTCCCCGTGGTTCTCTATCGGGATGGTGACTACCGGCTTGCCAAACTGGATTGCCTGCGAAAGCGCAGTGTGGCCTCCCCTCATCAACACCGCGTCGCTGAGCGTAAAGACTTCGTCGCGGATTGGGCACCATTCATAGTACCACGTAGACGGGCCAATTTTGAGCGGCTCGGCGCTGCCGTTTGGCCTGCCCTCTGAAAAGACAAACTGGACCCTGCCTTCAAGGTTTTTTGCCGCCACAAGTGCGAGCCTTATCATCGGCATCCGGGTCTCCAAGGGGCCGCTGATGTGCACGAATACCGTTGGCCTGGAACGGTCAAAGCCAAGCTTTTCGGCGACAGCGTTGGCCTGCTCTTCAGTCACGCGCGGCTTCGGCGCAGTAAAGCCAATGTATTCCAGCTTTTTTGCCGCCGAGGCCACGCCCCAGATGTTGTGAGCGGATATCGTGTAGGGCGGCGGCAGGTCCGGCACCAGTATGCGGTCTGCAACGCTCCACATGGAGCCGAGGAACTCGCCCACCATCTTTTCAAAGAGCCGGGAGAGCCTGAACTGGCGCAGCCGTGGCGAGAGCAACAGCTTTACCTGGTTCAAGAGCACGATTGACGGTATGCCCATCAGTTTTGCGGCCAAAAGGGGCGACAGCCGCGAATCTGACAGTATGACGTCCGGGCCGTACATCGTCATGTTGCGCGTCTCGCAGTTGACCTGACGCGTAAGGTTGGTGAACCAGAGCGGGATGTTGGCCAGGCTGTGCTTTATCGAAAAGCCGCCCTCTGCGCTCCACGCAAACTCTACCGGCGGCACGGTGGCGCACCGATAGCCCCTCATCGAGACATAGCTTGCAGCCTCGCCGTACGATGAAAAGCGCACGTCCACGTCGCTCTGCCGCAGGTGGTCTGCCACCATCACAAGCCTGCTTGCATGCCCGAGGCCAACGCCATAGGGTGCAAGGTACGCCGTCCCCACTGCGCGAAGGGGGCTTGCTGGCGATATTATTTGTATTGCTCCAGACGCGAGACCCTGCCTCCCGGCTCCAGCTCTTTGAAGACGATTACACGGAACGAGTACAGCTTTGACGACGGGTCCTGCCAGACGTCTGCAGGCGCGCTCGCCTTGTAGCAAATGTTGGCAAGGTATTCGTCTACGTCCCAGCCCAGTTCGACGGGCACCTGCGGCAGCAGCAGACCAGAGCCGTACTCCCACCGCAGCAAGAGCCCGTCCCTTCCTATCCTGATCTGCTTTTTGTAGTCAGGTTTCAGCTCTTCCGGCTCTGCCAGAACGCTCACTTCAAAGATGATGTTGCCAAGCTCTTTAGAGTTAACCGGCGCAAAGCGCGGGTCTTCAGTCGCCGCGGCAATAGCCGCATCGATGACTGACTGGTGCAGTTGCTTGCGGGGCAGTGCAAAGCCGATGCAGCCGCGCAGGTGCTCCTCCTTGCCTTTGAGATAGTTGAGCGTAACAAAGACCCCGGACATGGGCGATTCGCCCTTTTCCGGCTTGACGATTACTGATTCGCGGACGTACCGCTCCACGGCGGTCCGCGCCAGCCGGACAAGCCGCTCGCCATGTGCGTCTGACAGCATATCGCACGTCTTTGGCGCCGCGGCCTAAAAAGCCATTGGGAGTGGCCGGAGCTAGACATATTAACAGTAACCTGCAATGTTGAGCCATGATGAACTGTCCGGTGTGCGGGGCGATTATGGTCTGGCTCAACGGCTCTGTCCTCCATGACCCGCCGACAAAGCACTACCAGTGCAGAAGGTGCAGCATCAACGTGACCAGCCTGCCGGATGGCACGGTAGAGACCGAGCAGGTCAAGCAGCCCACCGCCCATAACGCATAATAACATTCTACGGCTCTTATCCGCAGATGCAGTCACTGAGGGAGCAGCTTGAAGACAAGAACAGGATTATAGTTTTGCCCGGCGTATTTGACGCGCTGAGCGCGAGGATTGCAGAGCAGGTAGGGTTTGAGGCGATGTTCCAGACCGGCTATGGCTCTGCTGCCGCGCTCCTCGGCATGCCGGATTTCGGCTTTTTGAACGCAGGAGAGACGGTCGACAACGCAAGGCGCATAATCCGCGCCGTCGACGTGCCAGTGCTTGTCGACGCAGACACGGGCTATGGCAACCCCCTCAACGTCTGGAGGCTTGTGCAAGACCTTGAAGCGCTGGGCGCTGCAGGCATGTTCCTAGAAGACCAGATC
>NZ_JBOGQF010000161.1:0-3596 GCF_050748925.1 Nitrososphaera sp. | reverse complement strand
CGAACACTCTTTATATAAGGGGCGACGGCACTTCGGAATCCTCCGGCGACGTCGTGCGCTACTACATATCCGACCCGGAAGGAAAGAAAGAGTGGAAGAACTTTGAATTTACGATGTACAGCATGAGGGTGAGCGAGGTCGAGCCGCCCTCCTACGCCGGCTTTGCGGTCCAGGGGCGCACGGGCCCGGGCCACACCGAGAACGCCGGGACCAATCCCGAAGGCTATCCAATCCAGTGCGACGGGAGCAGCTACTCTGCGGCCATCCGGTACCACGGCTCTGTCGACTTTAAAAAAGAGATACACTGGCCCACCTACACAAAAGAAAACCCCCTCCTGATGCTCTATCCTGACGGCGTGCCCAAAAACCAGTGGATAGGCATGAAATACGTCGTCTACAACGTCAACGGGGGCCAGGACGTCAAGATGGAGCTGTGGGTCGATGAAACAAACGGCAGGGCCGGCGGCGACTGGAAAAAAGTAATGGAATACGTGGACAGGGGCGGCTGGGCGATATCATCAGACGAGCCGGCGGCGCTGTGCGGCTACTCTGCCGATGAAAAGCTGCTCGAGGGCGGGCCGGCCATAATCATCAGAAACGACGGGGTAGAGAGGCAGCTATACAAGAACGTGAGCATCAGGGAGATTGCAGTCGCGCCGGCGATGGACGCAACGTAAATTAGCCGCACATTTTTACACCCGCGTCATCTGTAGGAGCTTTATGTTACATTTACAGGAGACTAAGTTATCCTGTGCGCTTCCATAAGCGCTTTAAATGATCTTATTCGCGAACTCAAGAATTGAAAATGGGACTCAATTCACATAGGCAAAATGCAATTCTGGGAATTGCATTTGCGGCTATACTGGCGGCTTCTGGCGCGCTTCCGTCTTTGATGACGGCAGGTGTCGCCTACGCAGCGCCGGCAAACCTTACCGTGAATGCAAATTCTACTAGCGGTGCCGTGCTCAACATGCAGGCTACCATCCAGTCGGGTGGCAGCACTGTAGGTTCGGGATTCACGCCACTTAGCATCACAGGTAACACAGGAACTACATACACGATAACTCCAAGCGACTACAGCGGCATCACCTTTGCCCGGTGGGAAGACGGAAGCACCACGCGGACAAGGAGCCTGACGCTCAACTCTGCGACCTCTATCACTGCCATCTACAACACGGGCACAAGCGCCTCTGCGCTTTCATGCGCGCCGCTGACGGTGACAGGCTGGATTGCCAACGCCGACGACGGCAACAAGCCGGTAAACACCCTTGACAATAACCTCTCGACCAGATGGTCGAACCTGGGCAAGGGGTCGTGGATAAGGTACGACCTTGGGCAGAGCCAGACCGTCTGCGACCTTGACGTAGCGTGGTTCAAGGGCAACGAGCGGCAAAACAACTTTGTAGTGTCGGTATCGCAGGACGACAAGACATACACAAACGTATACGCCGGCAAGAGCAGCGGAACGACGCTGAACCAGGAAGACTACAACATTCCTGACACGGCGGCAAGGTATGTCAAGATAACCGTCAACGGCAACACCATCAACGACTGGGCAAGCATTACCGAGGTAGATATCTCGGGCTCTGCATCGTCTACTCCTCCGCCCGCACCAACGACATATGCGCTCACAGTAAAGTCAGCCGACATGGCAGGCAGCACAATCACCGGCTACCAGACAACCATTAACGAGGGAAGCGCCACGGTCAAGACGGGCTTTACGACCCTGACACACACCGGCAAGGCCGGCGCGACATACAGCGCGACAGTGTCTGACTATGGGAACATGGTGTTTGACCACTGGAACGACGGTAGTACCGCAAGGACAAGGACGCTGACCCTCAATGCAGACACTACCATAACCGCGCACTTCAAGAGCGCTACTACTACAACGCCAACCCCGCCACCGGCAGGCTCGACGACGGACGCGTTCGGAGTAAAGATGCTCTACCCGACCAAGAGCGCCGGCGAAGCATGGGCCATGAACATGAATTCTGCGACGAGCGATTCAAGGTTCGATCCCAAGAACACCATAACCAAGAACTCGGACGGCTCGTGGAAGATGACGTCTTCGCAAGTAAGGATGAACGTCTTTACGTCCAGCGGATACCACCCTGAAAGGATCACCACGTACAACCAGGCAGCCATGGCTACAAAGGGATACATGCAGGACGCCAAAGACTGGAGGAACGTCGAAATCACGGGCTTTGTGAAGGTGAACGCTGCATCGTCGGACAACTTTTCCTGGTACGGAAGGAGTGGCAAGCACACAGACTCTAACGGCGGCTGCGAAGGCACGGCGTACAAGGGCCGACTGTTCTACGACGGAAAGGCCGGCTTTGCAAAAGAGCAGCAGCATGCTGACGGGTACTCCTTCACCCCCGAGTCGCAGGCCACCAGCTCGCTCTTTGGAAGATGGGTCGGCTTCAAGACTGTGATGTACAACAACGCGCAGGGCAACGTGATCCTGCAGAACTGGATCAACGAAAACGCCGACGGGGTCACCTGGAAGAAAGTGAATGAAAAGATAGACAGCACCGGATGGGGAAGCGACGGCGACATGTGCGGCGGCACCCCTGATCAAAAGATATCGTGGGGAGGCCCCATCGTGACCTTCAGGTGGGATTCGGCAAGCAACGTCGACTTCAAGTGGCTGAGCGTAAGGGAAATACAGCCTCCAACATAGAGAAACCGCGTGGATTTTTTTAGCCACGCCCTCTACTTTTTTCTCTTTATGCATGCACAGCGTTACCATTTGGTCACTTTGATGACTTCAAACGCCTCCGCGTATTTCGTGTTCGCCTGGTATCCCCTGTACGCGCACCTGCCAACCACCGCGTCTATCCACAGGTGGCCTCCGCGTATCTTTTGCGACTCAAAGACGTTCAGCGCGTCCACCTTGCTTTCGATGAAATCCTTGATGTCAACAAACAGCTGGGGCCGAAACGGCTTTTCCGTCACGCCCCCCGGTATGGTCGTTTCGTACATGAACAGGTTGGACATATCACGGGCAGCTGCCATCACCGCTTTCGTGAGGATGTAGTGGTCCTGGTGAGAGTCTCCTATCCATTGCGTAAAGACCGCCTCCGGCTTGTATTCAGTCATCAGCTTGTCAATCTTGGTGACCAGGTTCCTGCTAAAGGCGACTTCGTCTGGGGAGAGGTCGAGAAAAATCGGCGCCTTTACGCCCATCGTCTTGGCCGACATTATAGCCTCCTGGCGGCGCTGCTCCTTTTTGTCAATGTCGGTAAAGTTTGGGAGGGTCATTATGACGAGCCTGACGTCGTACTCGCCTTTTGGGAACTTGGCGACGGTCCCGCCCATGCCGATCTCGATGTCGTCAGGGTGGGCGCCAAACACCAGGATCGATTTTTTCCCGTTGCCTCCGTTGTTATTGTTTTGGCTGTTGGCGGCAGTCTTTTGCGGTTTGGTGGCGGCTGCAAGCATGCTGGGTAAACCCGCCTGCCTACGCTTCGGCTACCATCGGCCCGACCGGCCTGCCTGCAATGTGCCTTCTGTATTCGAGGTCTATTTTTTTGGCGGCATCTATTATGCTCGTTTCAAGCACGTTTCTGGTCAGGGTGAGGAACATCAGG
>NZ_JBOGQF010000160.1:0-3611 GCF_050748925.1 Nitrososphaera sp. | reverse complement strand
CTGTAAGAAATACTTTTGAAAAGCTCGGGATTCCAGAAGCGGAAAGAAAATTCCTCGCAGGCGTCGGCGCGCAGTACGAGTCTGAAGTCGTCTACCACAACCTGCGCGAAGACCTGCAGAAGCAGGGCGTCATCTTTACAGACACTGACAGCGCGGTAAAGGAATACCCAGAGATAGTAAAGAAGCACTTTGGCAAGGTCATCCCGCCAGAGGACAACAAGTTTGCGGCGCTCAACAGCGCAGTGTGGTCCGGCGGCTCGTTCATCTACATCCCGCCAAACGTAAAGGTCGACCTGCCGCTGCAGGCGTATTTCAGGATTAACGCAGAAAACATCGGCCAGTTTGAAAGGACGCTCATCATCGCAGACGAGGGCGCAGACGTCCACTACATCGAGGGCTGCACGGCGCCAGTGTATTCGACAGAGTCGCTCCACTCTGCAGTGGTAGAGCTGATTGCCAAGAAGGGCGCAAGGATCCGCTACACTACCATCCAGAACTGGAGCAAGGACGTCTACAACCTCGTGACCAAGAGGGCGTATGCGTATGAAGGCGCGAAGGTAGAGTGGATAGATGGAAACATTGGAAGCAAGCTGACAATGAAGTATCCGGGAGTCTACATGCTGGGCAAGAATGCGCACGCAGAAATAGTGTCAGTCGCATTTGCAGGATCTGGGATGCACCAGGACGCAGGAGCCAAGGTCGTACACCTGGCTCCAAACACGACTTCCAGGGTCACGAGCAAATCCGTCAGCAAGGACTCTGGTCGCACAACATACAGGGGCCTGCTGCACGTGGCCAAGGGCGCGACCGGCGTGAAATCAAACGTCAGGTGCGACGCGCTGTTGCTAGACGAGCAATCGAGGACCGACACGTATCCGTACATAGAGGTCAACGAAGACGACGCGACCATCACCCACGAGGCCACTGTTGGCAAGATAGGAGAGGACCAGATATTCTACCTCATGAGCAGGGGATATTCCGAGTCCGACGCGCTGTCGCTGATAGTAGGCGGGTTCATGGACCCGTTCACAAAAGAGCTGCCAATGGAATATGCCGTAGAGCTTACCCGGCTCATCAAGATGGAGATGGAAGGCTCGGTCGGCTAGGCCTTTTATTTTTTGGTGAAAGAAATGGCAACCACGCTCGCAGGGATCGACGCATCTAACGTAGACACTATAGCGGCAGGCGAGCCGGAGTGGCTCTCCAAGAGCCGCAGGGACGCGCTGACAAAATACCTCTCGTTGCCGGCCGAAGTCTCGCCCCTTTATTCAAAATATTCAGACACCAACAGGATAAAGCCCCAGAACGTGCATCTGTCGCTTGCGCCGGCAAAGCAAAATGTGAGCAGCGACCTTGCCAAGAGGCTTGAAGAGCTGGAAAAAGAGACAGGCATCATGCAGATAGGTGCAGAGATAAGCAGGGTGTTTGTCAAGGACAGCGTAGCCAAGCTGGGCGTCATCGTCACCGGCATAAAGGATGCAATAGCCAAGCACGGCGACCTTGTCAGGGCGCACATGGAGGCAAACCCGCTCGACTACCAGGAAGACAGGTACATGGCATTTGAAGCGGCAGCGTTCCAGTCAGGCATATTCATACACATCCCAAGGAACGTGGTGGTCGAGGATCCTATAAGGATAATAACGTCGCTTGCAGATGACGGCACTTCTCTCGTTTCAAGGAACATCTTTGTAGCAGAGGAGGGGTCCAAGGCGACCATCGTGCAGGAACTTTATGCGCCCGGCGCGGGCAGCGAGACGCAGCAGGGATACTTTGAGCTCATTGAAACATCTGTAAAACCGAACGCGCACCTTGAAGCGGTGACCCTGCAGGCGATGGGCATGGATACCGTGGCAGTTTCAAACAGGAAAGCGTTTGTAGAAAGGGACGCCAAGATGTCGTGGTACGTCGGCATGTTTGGCAGCATGCTGTCGAGGTACAGGACCGACAGCATAATGAAGGGCGCCGGTGCGCTGGGAGAAGACACCGAGATAGTGTTTGGCATCAACAACCAGTCCTTTGACGTCACGTCAAACCTCATACACAACGGCCAGTACTCGCGGGGGAAGGTCCAGGTCAAGTCGGTGATGAAGGACACTTCAAAATCATTGTTCAAGGGAATGATCAAGATTGGCAAGGACGGCAAGGGGACAGAGTCGTACCTTTCAGGCCATGCAATCCTGCTTGACAAGGGCGCCAAGTCGGATTCCATCCCGGGCCTCGAGATCCTGACAAACGAGGTCAGGGCGACCCACGCGGCGTCAGTCGCGCAGATGGACGAGGGCCAGATCTATTACCTCATGACGAGGGGGTTGAACAGGGAAGGCGCCAAGCGCGAGATAGTCTCGGGATTTCTGGAACCGCTGTCAAGAAAGATGGGCCCCACCATCAGGGCATGGGTCAACTACCTGATCGAGAACAAGTGGCAGGGCAACGAGCTGATGCTCAGGACCGACGAGGCGATGGAGCAGATACTGGAAGTTGAAAAGTCCCGCTACAGAGAAACGCAGGACATTTTCGAAAAGCACTACAAGTACAGGTAGCCCGACATGGAAGAGTGGGTGCGCGTCTGCGGCGAAAAGTCGCTCTCTAATGGCGAGATGATCGAGTTTGACTGCGCGGGCATAAAGATCATGGTCGCAAAGGCGGCCGGCCAGCTGTACGCGGTTGACAGGATATGCACCCACGCCTACGCCGACCTGACGACTGGGTTCATGAACGAGGACGCGTGCACCGTCACGTGCCCGCTGCACCTTTCGGCCTTTAAACTGTCAGACGGCACGCCGCAGAACCCTCCAGCAACTGCCGCGCTAAAGACTTACAAGGTTAAAATACAGGACGAGGGAATTTACATCAAGTTAGATTAACGCCATGATGCAAAAGAGCGCCCTGAACGTCAAAAAAATTCGCCAGGACTTTCCCATACTGAAGCGGAAGGTGATGGGCGGCAAGCAGCTCGTCTACCTTGACAACGCTGCGACGACGCAAAAGCCGCTCGCAGTCATCAACGCCATCAGCGACTATTACTCCAACTATAATTCCAACATCCACAGGGCGGTGCACCAGATGGCAGAAGAGGCCACCATAGCGTACGAGGAGACAAGGCAAAAGATTGCCAAGTTCATCAACGCGCGTCACACCGACGAGATAATATTCACCCGCAACACCACCGAGGCGATAAACCTGGTGTCGTATTCGTGGGGCAGGGCCAACGTGAGCAGGGGCGACAAGATAGTCATATCGGAAATCGAACACCACAGCAACATCGTGCCTTGGCAGATACTGACGCAGGAAAAAGGCGCGAAACTGGAATACATCGGCGTCGACGATTCTGGATATCTAAAGATGCAAGAGTACGAGAAATACCTCGCAAGCAAAAAGGTAAAGCTGGTCTCGGTGTCTCAGATGTCAAACGTGCTAGGGACGATTGTGCCGATTGAAAAGATGATAAAGATGTCGCACGAGAAAGGCATCCCGGTGCTCGTGGACGGCGCGCAGTCGGTGCCCCACATGCCGGTCGACGTGCAAAAGATGGACTGCGACTTTATGGCGTTTTCGGCGCACAAGATGCTCGGCCCGACGGGCGTCGGCGTGCTTTATGTAAAGCGCGAAAT
>NZ_JBOGQF010000159.1:0-3614 GCF_050748925.1 Nitrososphaera sp. | reverse complement strand
GTGCATCACTACCCTGCCGGCCAACGCATGGTATGGGGCGTGTATCTTAATTACCGTTTAGCACCGAGACGCCCGGCATATCGTCGCCTGCAAGGTAGCGCAGCGACGCGCCGCCGCCCGTCGAGACGTGGCTCACCTCGCTTTCGTTGACGCCTGACTTTTTCATCGCCTCAAGCGTGTCGCCGCCGCCTACCAGCGTCCTGGCCCCGCGCCAGTACGCAAGGGCCATGCTTTTTGCAATGTTGACGGTGCCGTTTGCAAACGCCCTGACTTCGAACATGCCCATCGGGCCGTTCCAGAATATCATGCCGCTCGTGCCCGCCACCTCGGCAGAGTAGCGCTCGATAGTCTCGCTGCCGATGTCAAAGCCGGCCATGCCGTCTTGGATGTCGCCCTTGACCATAGATATCGAAGTGTCGGCCGGCGACACTGCCGCGACGTGATCGGTAGGCAGCATTATCTTGTCGCCGTATGCGTCAAGGGCCTTTGTGACCCACGGCAGGTGCTCGTGGTCAATGAGGGACTTGCCAGTCTTTACCCCCTTGGCTTTCAAAAAA
Organism: Nitrososphaera sp.; assembly: GCF_050748925.1. Taxonomy (GTDB): domain Archaea; phylum Thermoproteota; class Nitrososphaeria; order Nitrososphaerales; family Nitrososphaeraceae; genus Nitrososphaera. The sequence goes on along the minus strand of NZ_JBOGQF010000159.1, from coordinate 3,057 downwards.
GTGTATGCGGCGGCGCCTCCGATAATCACCTTGTCTGCCTTTGGTAACAAATGTTCAAGCGCGCCAATCTTGTCTTTGATCTTGACTCCGCCCACGACGACCTTGAACGGCTTGGGCGGGCTCTCGCGCATCATGGACAAATATTCGACTTCCTTCCTCAGGTTAAAGCCTGCAAGCCTGGTGTCAAACAGCCGTGCGGCGCCATAAGTCGACGCGTGCCTCCTGTGCGACGTGCTGAACGCGTCGTTGACGTAAATGTCCGCGACGCTTGCCAGTTGCTTGCAAAATTCAGAATCGTTTGCCTCCTCCTCCTTGTGGAAGCGCAGGTTTTCAAGTAGCAGTATGTCGCCCCTGTTCATCTTGCTTACTTCTGTTTCGACTGCCGGCCCGACGCAGTCGCCTGCGAACCTCACTGCCATCAGCCTGTCGACGATGCCTGCCAGGTGCTTGGCGACCGGCGCAAGGGTATAATCGCTGTCAGGGCCGTCTGGCCTGCCGAGGTGCGACGCCAGTATCACCTTAGCGCCCCTCTTTGCGAGATACTCGACGGTGGGAATGCTCATGCGGATGCGATAGTCCTCGCCTACGTGGCCGTTGCTCACGCTCACGTTGAAATCGACCCTGACAAGCACCCGCTTGCCGTCAAACTTGCCGTCTTCGAAATCCGAAAGTGTCTTCAGAGCCAAAGGACAAGCCCGGTAAAATCTTGGCGGTTAATTATCTTTGTGCGCGCATACTCTATTGCGGATGTTTGTTTTAGCCAAACAAATCTGCAATACTGGCACACGCAAGTCAAGCCAACATTTAATAAAAATGCGCAGCGATATTTGCACATGAGTTTCGTCCCAAAAAGGGTCCTTGGCAAGTTCATGCACGTTACCGACCAGCCGCTAAAGAGGCCTGGCGGCAAGTCGCTTGTCTATTTCATGGGCGCTGGCTTTTGCCCATTCTGCGCGGCCGAGCGCTGGGCCATCGTAAAGGCGCTGGAGCGATTTGGCAAGTGGGACGGCCTTGTCGAGGACAAGAGCGCGGGGCACGACGAAAAATACCTCAACGTCCCCACGTTCAATCTTGCGCGGGCAAAATTTGAAGGCGACGCGGTAGAGTTTATGGGAAAAGAGACTGCGGACCGCAACTTTGAGCCCCTGCAGGAGCTCGACGACAAGGACTATGAAATCCTCGACATGTACAACCCCGACCAGATGATCCCATTCTTGCTGGTGGACGGCCAGTACATGCAGGTGGGTGCCGGCTTTACGCCTGAGATGGTACAAGAAATGTCGCACGACGCAGTCCGGGCAGAGCTTGACAACCCAAATTCCGCGGTTGGAAAGGCGATGCGGGCAGAGATAGACAACATCACCGCGCTCTTGTGCAAGAGCACCGGAAGCAGGGGCAGCGCGTGCAGCGCCGACAGCGTCAAGACGTTGACTGCAAAACTGTGAGAAAGAGGAGGTTTATTCCTCTACCTTTGCCGCCTGCTCTTTGATCTGGGTGACCCTCGTCTGCGTCGGGCAGCCAAGCTTGCTTGAAGCGACCTTGAAGCCGTCCTTTGCAAGGGCCAGGTTTCCTGCGGTGACATATGCCTCGAATATGACCTGTCCCGGCCTCACCCTCGCTGCAAGGCCCGTTGCCTTGCCGAATGCGCGGCGCATGCCTTCCTGCAGACGGTCCGCGCCTGCCGTTGCGATCATCTTGTTCTCCCTGAGGATCACGTGCGGGTAGACCTTTAACATGGAAAAGAACGTCATGTCGCCGACAGTGGCCATGCGCTTGTTTGCAGCCAGCCTGGCTGCCTCAAGGGCGTTGTGACGGATCTGCATCTTTTCAGTCACGATGAGCTCGAGCTTATAATCATAATTGGGGCTTGCCTGACCGGATGCGAACCTGGCGATCTTTATCTGGGGCTTGCCTGCAATGTATTCGCGCCTTACATAAGGCATTCCACGCGTCTCACGATAATTAACTCCCTTCATATCTATCACTAAGTTTGAATGCTTAAATGTGGAAGTTTGCTCTGATTTAATCGTTATGTCCTCTGCCCCGCCATCAGGCAAAGAGCCCGAGGCTATCCCGGTGGTCGGGGTGCGTCTTGCAGGTGGCGCCAAGGTCCTCGTTGACGAAATCCGGTCGCAGGACGAGCTGCGCACCAAGGGCTTTGGCGAAAAGGAAGGGCAGGAGTACGTGCTAAAGCCGTACGAGGCGCTTTACCTGTTGCACACGGGGCGCCTTGAGGTCGCCGGCAAAAAGATGACGTTTGACTCTATGTTTGAATTGTTGCTAAAGTACGACAGAAACATCATGACAAAGTTCCTCGTCTACCGCGACCTGCGCAGCCGTGGCTATGTGGCAAAGGAGGGCTTTGGATTTGGCGACGACTTTCGCGTCTACGAGCGGGGCGAGTATGAGGTCAAGCCGGCCAGGTACGTCGTGTTTGGGATAAGCGAGGGAGCCAGCATCACGGCAAAAAGCTTTGCAGGCGCGGTCGAGCAGATAGAAAAGATGGGCAAGGAGGCCGTCGCGGCAGTGATAGAGAGGCGCGGCGAAGTGATATACTATAAGGCGTCCAAGATGCGCTTTGCGCAGAACAGGTACGACACCTCGATAGTGAAAAAGGATGACGGCGCGCTTTAAGGAAGTCTATTGCGCCGACTGCAAGCGCGTGCTGGCCCGCTACGCGATAAAGTATTTCACCGACGCCGACGTCAACGAGCTTGTCCACATACACTACTCGTCGCACATACGAGAAGGGCACGAAGTACAGACCCGGATGTCAGACTAAACGATTTATAGCCCTCCCTGCTTTTTACGGGCATGCAAGGCAACCTCTGCGAGAGGGTTATCAAACTTGACAAGAACATCCGCTTTGCCGGCGTGGTCAACAACAACGGCGAAGTCATAGAGGGCGGATTCCAGAAGGGCATACAACCCCTGCTCAACGGCACCGCCGAGCAGCAGATGTACGTCCAGTCCCTCTCAAACGTCATCACCCTCCGGCAGTTCAAGGAAAAGCTGGGCGAGTTTCGCTACAGCGTGACGGAGCACGACAAGGTAAAG
>NZ_JBOGQF010000158.1:0-3618 GCF_050748925.1 Nitrososphaera sp. | reverse complement strand
TCACAACACATCGTCATGTTTCAAATGGACGCGAATTGCAGGAAAAAAGTTGAGAAAAGAGAAAAGTTTCGCGGGCTTAACGCGAAGCCATTGCGATTCTTTCTTGCTCGTTCTTTTTCTTGACGGCGTGGCTGCTCATTTCATTGTTTGAAGCCAGGATAATCTCCTTTGCCAGCGCCTCTTCTATGGTCTGCGGGTTGCTGTAGGTGGACTCTTTGACGCCCTCGGATATGAAGCGGAGTGCGAGGTCGACCCTGCGCAGCGGCGCCACGTCCACCGACACGTGATAGACAACACCGCCATAGACGATGCGCGTCGTGTCCTCGTTCGGTGACGAGTTTTCTATAGCCTTCACCAGCAGTTCCACAGGGTTCTTGCCGGTTTCAAGGTAGATGATGTCAAAGGCCGTCCGGACCATGTTGAGCGCCCTTGCCTTTTTGCCGCCCATACGGCCGGTGTTCTTGGCATACTTTTTGCCAAAGTGCATCATCTTGTTTGCAAGCCTCTCGACAATGTTGACGTCTGCCTTTTTCAATCTCTGGTGCTCGTGCCTGCCAAACGTGTTTGGAAGGACGGCCGGCTTTAGCGAAATCGCTGTCTTTAGCCCCGGATCAGTGACGCCAATTTCCTTGGTCTCCCACTTGTTGAAAAGCAGGATGTTGATCTGCTCCTTGCCGCTCATCTTCTCGGCTTCTCCTTTTTGCCCCGGACAAGCTGGTCAAGCGACACGCCGTTGACCTTGAATACCTGCCACCTGACTCCGGGAATGTCGCCCATTGCGCCACCCATGGAGCCGCCGATGCCGCCGATGATGACCTCGTCGTGCTCGTCGACAAAGTTGAGCGCGCCGTCCTTGGGGAGGAAGGCAGTCACGGACTTGCCGTTTTTGATCAGCTGCACCCTGACACACTTTCTCACCGCAGAGTTGGGCTGCTTTGATTCGATGCCTACTTTTTCCAGCACAATGCCTCTTGCCTGCGGCGCACCCTCCAACGGGTTTGCCTTTTTGTCAAGCATAAGCATACGTCTCTTGTAATATTTATCTGCCCACCGTGCGCGGCCCTTCTTGCTCTTGAGCACGCCGCCGGCAAACAATCCTAGTGGAGATTTACCCATTCATATTCACCCTGTTTGTTACCTGCTGTTCCGGACTCACTATAAGGACGCTGGCTATATTGAAGTATCGCTTTGCGAGGAGCCTTGCCTTTTCTGCGTTCCTGCCCTCCCTGCCGACCACCGCGCCCTTTTTGCGCGCGTCGACAGTCACGATTGCCTGCTGGGACCCGTCCATCCTCTCGTTTATGCGCACTTCGCTCACCATCTCTGCGTTGAGCATGTTGCGGATAAAGTCGACGGCGTTGTCAGAGAATTCGACCAGCTCGACCTTGCGGGCAATGACCTCCTGCAACTGCTTTATCGTGGCGCCGCCCTTGCCTATCGCAAGGCCCATCTGCCCCTTGTTGACCACGAAAATGACGCGGTCCATCTTTTCGTCGAGGATGCAGTCGCGAGCGGTGGCAGAAGTCACGCTTGAGAAGAGCGATATCAAGCGAAGCTCGTCAGAAGTCAGCTTTATTTCCGTCATTTACAACATCCCTCTAACGTGCCGTTCAGCATACGATAACAAATCATGCTCAATCCGAATGTCCAATTTAAGTCTTGACGCCTTCCAAAAAAGAGAGTGGGCTACTGGCCCTTCCCGGCCATGACGGCCTGGAGCTCTGCGTCCGTCGTCCCCTTGAACGCTATTGCGGTAACGCGGAAGGGCTTGTTGCACAGTTTGCCCAGCTGCACAGATGTGCCCTTGAATTCGTAAACTGTGACGCCGGCAGACTTGGCCTGCTCGTCCAGTTTCGCCCTGTCGGCCGCTTCCATCGACTGAGACACGATTACCAGCTTTGAGCTCTTGGCTGACTGCAGCACCGCGCGCACGCCGCTCTTGTACTTGTTGGCCGCTATTCCGTCCTTGACTACTTTTTCAATTGCCTTCATTTTTCTTTCTCCTCTTTGACCTGCATGTACAGGTCTACCATTCCGGTGCCGACGGGTACGGTGGCACCTACTATAACGTTTTCTGTCACGCCCCTGAGTGTTTCAATCTGGCCTTCAAGCGCGGCCCTTGCGATCGTCGGGACAGTGATTTCAAACGCGGCCCTTGCCAGCACCGACGTCTTGGTCCCCGCGATGCCGTGCCTGCCTATCTGCTGAAGGTAGCCCTTTGACGCCATCAGGTCGCCCACGAGCATGATGTGGCGCACGTCGACTTCAAGGCCCTGCTCTTCAAGTGTGTTCATTATCTCCCTCACAAGCGCCGTGCGGGCCGCTTCGATGCCCAGCGTCTGCCAGATCTCGTAGACGTTGTTTGTCGCTATGCGCTCCGTGTCGATGCCGTCGACGAGTATCACCTTGGCAAGGTTAGAGCCGGCAGTCTGGATGACCCACTCTTCGTCCTGCTTGACGATGGTGACGCGCTCGATGTCCGGCACGCCCTTGACGCGCGTGTTCAGCAGCTTGTTCTTTAGCGTCAGCAAGGTCTGCGCGTCCGGCTCGTCGGGGACGGATATCTTGATCGAGCGCTTGCTTTCGCTCATCTTGATCTCATTCTTTTTCTTGGAGCCTTCCAGCACCTCGTTTACCTCTTCAAGCGCGCAGCCGCGCTCGGCAAGTTTCGCTTCCGAGAAGTAGAAGGTCAGTATGCCGGAGTAATCGGTCTCGCTCCTTTCGATGAGGTCGCCCACCTGCGTGAACAGGATTTCCCGCGCCACTTCAAGTGCCTTTTCGCGCGAGTCCCTGTGCGCCTCGTCGAGGTAAATGTCCATGGTCGGGGTGACCGGCTTTTTCCTCGCGTCCACGAGCTCGATGAGCCTCGGCAGGCCGAGCGTCACGTTGCGCTCCTTGACGCCTGCAAAGTGGAACGTCCTGAGCGTCATCTGGGTTCCCGGCTCGCCTATCGACTGCGCCGTCACGACTCCTATGGCCTCTCCAGGCTCGGCAAGCGCCCTGTCGATGAGGTCAAGCACCTTCTTGACCACCTTTTCTGCGCCGTCCTTGCTCAGCTTGTTTTCAAGGAGTGCCTTTTCCAGGTTGGCGCGGGTCCTCGGGTTGAGGTTTTCGCCGTACTCTTCGATTATCTTCTTTATCGCCTCGTCTGTCGCCTTGCGGCCTTCGTCGACTATGGACTCGGCTTCGATGAGCCTCGGGAGGTTTGCAGCCTCGCCGTGGTCGCTCTTTGCCGGGTCGATGCCGTCCTCGCCGTAGAGGTACTGCACGATGTTGCCGTGCGGGTCCCTGACGGTCTGGTCGTATTCTATCTTCAGGTGTTCAAGGGCGTTGATGAGCCTTCTCTGCATGTAGCCGGACTGCTGAGTCCTTACGGCAGTGTCGACGAGGCCTTCCCTGCCGCCCATCGCGTGGAAAAAGAATTCCAGCGGAGACAGGCCGTCGCGGTAATTGGATTTGACAAAGCCCCTTGCGTCGGGGTTTGTCTCGCCACGGACATAGTGGGGCAGGGCGCGGTTGCGGTAGCCTTTCTGGATGCGCTTGCCCCGGATTGACTGCTGCCCAAGAGCCGCGGTCATCTGGCCGATGTTCAAAGTCGAGCCGCGTGCGCCGGTGGAC
>NZ_JBOGQF010000157.1:0-3703 GCF_050748925.1 Nitrososphaera sp. | reverse complement strand
GCACCACATGACCATACGCTTTGACGGCAAGGCTCCTTCCAAGGACGAGATACTGGAATGCTACAGAAACGAGTTTGGCGTCGCGATACTGAGCTCTGCAAAGGGCACCGGCGACGTGCGCAAAAAGGCGATGGAGTTGGGGTTTGCCCACGGCGACACCAACATGGTGCACGTGCACGCCGAGATCCTGCGCGTGCAGGACGACATCGTCAAGCTGGGCTACTCTGACGACCAGACGGGCATGGTGATACCGGAGAACCACATGCTCATCCAGTCTATGGTCTTCAAAAGATCGAGGGACGAGGCGCTAAAGCGCACGGACAGCCTGTTTCAGGTCGGCAAAAAGCGCAAGATGCTGGAAGACGAGTTCAAGTAGGTTCCGTAAACCATTCGGGATCCATTAAGAATGGTGTGTGCCTAATAGCCAAGGAAATGGCGTGCGCCAGATATCTGGCACCATAATCTTCTCACCTCATTCTTTTATACGCTAGAAATCAACTCCCATCAATGAGATTCGTTATCCGCGTCCTTATTCCGACGGAAGCAGGGAACAAGATGGTAAAAGACCCGAACTTTATCCAGAACATTGAAGGCTTCATGAAGAACATAAAGGCAGAAGCGGCATACTTTACTGAAATAAACGGAGACAGGACCGCCGTTTTCATCGCAGACATGTCATCAACCGACATGATACCGGCGATAGCAGAGCCGTTCTTCCAGATGGGGGCAAAGGTGGAATTCCATCCCGCGATGGTCCTTGAAGACCTCAAGAAGGGGCTGGCGGCAATCCCGCGCTAGCGTCATTTTATTTTGGCTTGATGACGCACGACTGCAAAAGGCGCCTGTGGGCAGAATAGTACGCCCACCCCAGCAACCCAACGCCGGCAAGGCGGAGCGGCAGCTGGTACTCTATGAGCAGGCTGGTCGCGGCCGCGCCGGCGACGCCAAACGTCGTGGCGAAAAAGAACGTCGCGGATGTGCAGCCCGCGCACGCGCTCGACGCCACGCTTAATGCAGAGCCGGAAAAGAGCGAGGCGCCCGCCTTAACCTTGGAATTTTTAAAGATGTACACGTTCATGCTGAGCACGACGCCAAGAAGGATTGCAGTGACGATTGAAAGTGGGAAACTGATGTAGGCGTCAGAAGGTATGTAAAAATCAAGAATCGGATAGATGAACAGCAGCTGGTCAAACACGCTGAACAGGACCCAAAAGCTTGCTGCTATCGCAGCTGCAAGGGCGACGTATGCCTTGCCGGAAAACACCATGCGCAGCGGGAGCGCGTTCACAGCCCGTTTTCAGGACTATAGCACTTTTAATCCTTGTCCGGCCGGCCTGGAAAGCATTAAAATACCGCCGGCCGACTAGATACGTCGTTGAAGCGCTCTCAGGTCCAGGCGAGAAAAGAGTGCGCGCTCTGCGGCACGACGCTGCCGGTGGGCGCAGAGGTCAGCCTGTGCCCGGAGTGCATGAAGTGCGCCGACTGTTGCGTCGGGCTTGAAAAACTGCGCGACTGACTACTCTACCATCTTTAGCGTGTCAGTTATCGTCACGATGCCTACCAGGTTCCCCTTTTCGCTCACCAGTATGCACTTTGTGAACCTCACGAGCGGCACGAGCGCCTTGGCGGGGGTCGACACGTCCACCAGTGGCGGGGGCGACTCCATCACCCGCGAAACCGGCGTGTCTTTCAGCTCTACCTTTTCCACCATTATCTTGGCAAGGCCGTCTTCTGTCAGTATGCCGACCACCTTTGACCCGTCAAGCACGGGGAGCTGACTGATGGAATTTCGGCGCATCATGTCTATCGCCTTGTGCAGGCGCTCTTCCTTTTGCACCGTTATGAGGAGCCTGCTGCAGATGTCGCCGGCCTTCATGGACGTCTTGCCTTCCAGTGATCCAAGGATTTCAAAGATCCTGCGCGCGGTGTCGTAGCTGGGCTTGCACCGGCCCGACTCTATCTGGTTTATCATCGACGTGCTGACGTTGGTGAGCGACGCCAGCTTGCGCTGCGTGATGCCGAGCCTTATCCTCGCCTGCTTTATGTACTCCAGCCGGGGCAGCAACGGCGTAACTGGGCGCCCTTTGCCTATATACCCTTCCGCCTGCGAATTCTTATAGCCTTATATTATGTGCGTGCGGATTTTTCACGTTAGCCGTGGGCAACGACAAGGGAGCAAAGTGGGATTCGGTCAAGCGCTACAAGCTGACCAAGATGATAAACGAACTGTCAAGTATATCCGGCCACGGCACCGAGCTTGTCACGGTATACGTCCCGCCACGGCGGCCGATATTTGACGTAGTCGGCCAGCTGCGCAACGAAGCAGGCACGGCTTCCAACATAAAGTCAGATTTGACAAGGAGCCACGTCCAGGACGCGCTGTCCAAGACCATGGAGCACCTGAAACTATTCAAAGACACGCCGGAAAACGGCCTCGTGATTTTCTGCGGTGCCATCCCAAACGACAAGGGCATAGGGAAGGAAAAGATCGAGCTGTACTCGGTCATCCCGCCAAAGCCAATCCAGATGAGCCTCTACAGGTGCGACGACCATTTCTGGACCGACAACCTGAAGGAGATGATGAAGGACGAAAAGGTGATAGGCATACTGGCAATCGACACCACCGAGTCGGGCCTCGGCATACTGACTGGCGACAGGTGGGAGACTGTCGATAAACTTACTTCAGGCGTCGCCGGCAAGCACCGGCAGGGAGGCCAGTCGGCGAGGAGGTTTGAGCGCCTGCGCGACAACGAGCTTAACGAGTTTTACCACAGGGTCGCAGACCACGCCCAAAAAGTGTTCATCGACCAGTATCCCGTCAAGGGGCTCATCGTCGGCGGGCCGGGGCCGACCAAGGACAATTTCTTGAAAGAGGAGTACCTAGACTATCGCTTGCAGAACAACATACTTGTCACGCTTGACACGTCTTATTCCGGCGACGAGGGCGTTCGCGAGATAATAGACAAGGTTCAAAAGGACGGCATCCTGGCAGAATTTCGCGTCATGGAGGAAAAGCAGCTCGTCAAAAAGTTCATGGGAGAGGTGCATTCGAGCAAGGGCCTTGGCATCTATGGCATCTTTGACGTGCTAAAGGCGCTGCAGGGCAACATGGCCGAGCTGGTTCTCGTTACAGACGACGTCACCTACGTCAAACTCGATTTCAAGTGCAGGTCGTGCAAGGCCGTCCAGGAAAGGGTGCTCGAAAGGGCGGCCATCATATCTACAAAGCAAGAGATGTCAACCAAGCCCTGCCCCAGCTGCGGCGCGACAGACTATGAAGTGACGGAAAAGGACATTGTTGACCACATGCAGGAACTGGCGACGATGACGGGCGCGAGGCTCGAGGTGATTTCAGGCCAGATGGAAGAAGGCGTGCAGCTGGCATCGCTTGGCAAGACCGGCGCCATCCTGAGATATAGGGTCATGCAGTAGGCTCGCACTTGCATGCGGCCATTTCCTTGAAGCAGCCAGAGCAGACGACAAAGGTGCTGCAGCCCGTCGGCGAGCACGCCTCAAACGACTTTGTTTCGCGTCCGCAATCGCATCTTGCCATGCCTGTTTTTTTGGCGGGGAGCGCATATCTAGCTTGCGGTTTTGTGTGCCTTCTCACTGACAATTTGGTCAAAAATAGCTTGACAAGTAATAAATAAAGGTAGACAGCTAACACCTCACCGAGAGATGGCCACTCAACTCAAAGTTCACC
>NZ_JBOGQF010000156.1:0-3705 GCF_050748925.1 Nitrososphaera sp. | reverse complement strand
GTTTCAAGCGCCCACCGGGGGTCTTCGCCAATGTCTGTCGAATAGGTGGTCATCTGCGAAGTTATGAACCACAGCTCATAGAGGAACTGACGGTCGCTGCCTGCGTTATCGTACACCTCATCCACCACCTTTGCAAATGACTCATCGTCTACAAACCTGGTGTGGTCCCTCACGGTGATGGTCGTGCCGTCTCCTTTTTGCAGGCGCAGTTTGCCGGCCGGCTCTGGCGCGTTGATGAGGTTCCTGTAGACGTCAATTGGCATCTCCCAGTTGTAGCCGTTGCCCTTGCTGTCCTTGAAGGCCCACTTGATCTCCCTGCCCTGCACTATGGTGTATGGGGGCGTGGCAGCTACTGCAAGCTTGGCCTCTGCAGACTCGCGCTGCGTCCGCTCTTTTTCCGCAGCCTGCTGCAGGAGCGACTGGCTCGACATCAGCGACACGTTCTCGCCGGCCAGCTGCTGGTTCTTGACGCGGAGATCGCCATAGGACTGCTGAAGATCGCCGTACTGCGCGCTCAGGCTGTCGTAATCGGCTCCAAGGTCGTCATATTCTTCGCTCTTGGCCTGGTGCTGGCCCTGCCAGTATGCGACGTTTGACTCGAGCTCGCCCTTGTCCTCTGCAAGCTCGGACAGCTGCGAGTCAAGGCCGGCAATCTGGGCGTCCCTGTCTGCAAGGTCCCCCTCCACTTTTGACAGGCGCTCATGAAGCATGCCTGTCTGCTGAAACTGGAATAACCCAAAAACCGCTGCGGCTATAACGCCGGCGGCTGCAAACGCAATGACGGGGAGGTGGCGCATGTGCTGGCAGGGTGCACGGCACTATAAAAAAATTCTCCGGATGCAGGTTCAGGAGTCTTGTTCAGGGTCGAGCCTCTATTGCCCGATCTTTTCGGCAGCCCGCACGTTGCGCTTCAGGTCCATCGCGCTCTTTGCGTAAAACAGCCCGCTCAGCACGATGCCAGCGACGATGGCAGGTCCTGCGGCTTCGGCAAGCGAAAAGCCAAGGTCGGGCACGCCCGTGGTCGGCTTTTCCGGCTCGCCCCCGCCAGGCTGTGGCGGAGCTTGGGGCTTTGCCGTCACCGCCACGACGCCTATGGCCGCGCCGCGCTGCTCTGCAAACCAGATCCGGCCCTTGTCGTCTGAGGTGAGCCACTGCACGAACGATCCAGCAGTCGGGATCTTGACCTCCGTTCCCTCGCCCGTCCTCGGATCAATGACTGCTAGCCTGTCGATCTCGTGCTGTGCATACCAGAGGTTGCCAAACGCGTCCTTTGCCATGCCAAACGGGAGCCCGCCCTCGTTCAGCTGCGGGTATTCCCTGAAAGTGCGAAAGAGCGGGTTGAACGCCGTCACCGTATGCCCGTCGTGCTCGGCGACATAGACGTCGTGGCCGTCAGGGTCCGGAAAGACCGCGGTCGGGACGACGAGCTTGTTAGAGCCTGAAGGCTCGAATTCCTCAATCTCTCCTGTGGCGACGTCTATTAGGGCTATTCTGCCCGTAGACTCGGCAAGCCAGATGTTGCCGGAGCGGTCTGCAGATATGCCCACGGGCCGGGATTCAGGGGTCGGTATGTCAAACTGCGCAAACGATTCGTTTCCGGGGATGAACTTGACCACCTGGTTTGCCTGCACCACCGGCATCCACAGGTTCCCCTCTCCGTCCTGTGCGAGCCCCGAAATGACGCCCTGCGAAGGCAGAATGTACTGCACGTTTGTCTTTTCGTCAGGATCATAGAGCCCAAGCTTGCTTTCAGTCGGGTCGATGTACCACAGCTTGCGGGACTGGTCGACCACGACCTGCGTGATGAGCGTGACGTTTCCTATCGGGTACTTTGTATAGTTGCCGTTCTGTACGTCCAGCTGCCAGATTCTGCTGCTGCGCGGGAGCGTGTCGCCGGCCCATATCGACTGCCTTTCTTCGTCAAACACTGGAAAGAGCGGCAGGCTCGGCTCTGGCGTCTTGTATTCCTTCAGGTCAAACGAGAGGCTCGATATCGCGGGACGGACCTCAACGTCAAGGCTGGCGACGATGTTTGCAGACTGCGGCCTGACGCCTTCTATCTCCACCATCCACCTGCCGGGCAGGCTGAAAGCCGCGTCGGCGGTAAAGACACCTGGCGACGCCTTTTTGGCATCCACGGGTATCGGCCCGATGTTCCTGTCCACCTGCGTGAGCTTTATCGTCGCCTCGGTGACTTCCTGCGCGATGCCGCCGTCAAAGAACGACACTGTGAACTTGTTCTGCCCCACGACGAACGGGTCTATCGAGAGGTCTATTCTGCCGGTCGAGGTGTATATGGTCTGCACGTACTGCTGCGATGCCGGCTTTTCTGCAAACGCCGCCTGGTCGCCCTGCTGGCGCCTGTACTGTGGGAACTCGCCCTCAGGCAGAGCGCTGTTGGCCATGAGCGACACGAGGAGCAAGAGCGCGATGCCGACCCCGGCCTCTGCCTTTAGCATCCTGCCAAAGCTTCCAAGGCTGCCGACACTCACCCTTGAGCCGCCCCCTGCCATGGCGCTCACCGCCTTTTTCTGGACTATAAACTGCGAATAGGCGCCCATCGCAACCATGACGCCGGCGAGGCCCAGCTTGGCCGCCAGTACCTTGCCGTACGTCGACGCAAGGGTGAGTGAAAGGTCGCTTTCTATGAAGAACAGGAGCAGCGGGCCGGTTATCAGGGCTAGGCCCAGTATCGTCACGACTATAGTTGAAAAGCGCGGGATCAGTATCGAAATTGCGGCCGACCTTGCGCGCTCGTCTGCAAGCGACGCGAGCTTTGGAACGGCCACAAAGCCCATCAGTATCAGCCCGCCTATCCAGATGCTTGCCGCAGCGTTGTGGAAAAAGTCGACAAGTATTGCGGCAACCTGCCCCGTGGCCGCCCCGTGCGCTATCAGGCTCGACGTCACGAGCACCGCAAACCCCATGACCAGTATGGCAAGCATCTCGGCCCGGGTCGGCGACGTGTTGCTGTTGGCTGCCTTGCGCCAGACTGCAAACGCGATTATCATCAGGATGGACGACTCGATCATGCGCGTCGTCCAGACGCTGCCAAAGCGCGTCGCTATAGCCTCAGAAATGCCGGCGCCGATGTCTATTGCCTGCACGGCGATTATGGCTGCGTTTGACGCGAGGACTAGGGCGGCGCCTATCATCACGAGTTTCAACATGCCCAGGTCTATCGAGGACCGCCGCGACGCTATTGCGCCGGAAAGCCAGGGGACCCTCTCAAGGGGCCTCCAAAGCCACAGCGTGCCAAACGCCGCCCCCACTGCCATCACCTGGCCGACCATGCCGGGAAACCGCGAGGCAGATTCTGCAGGGGACAGTATGTCATTGGGCGCGCCCTCAGGGCCGACGGGCGTCTGGGTTGGGGTGGCCCCTATGCCAAACGTGAACGCGCTTTCAATCACGTGCCCGTCGACTGCCGAAAGCACCTTTGTGGTCACGGTGTAGACACCTTCGGGGAGGCTTGGCTGCAGGGTGATTGCTATCGTGGCAGTGTCGCCGCCAACCTGGTGCGGGTCGTTGGTGTCTACCCTGCTGCCGTCCGGCCCGAGCACGGATATCTTGCTGTAGGACATTTCAATGGGCTCGCTGAAAACTACCGAGACTTCGCGCGGGGTCGAAGGGACGCTTGCAAAGGGTTCGGGGATAGAGTCGATGGTTATCGGGTGAGCATATGCCGCGGGCACCGTGGTGATG
>NZ_JBOGQF010000155.1:0-3739 GCF_050748925.1 Nitrososphaera sp. | reverse complement strand
GCGGCTGCGTCTCGTAGTCGGGCAGGACAAACGCCACCTCCACGGGCGGGCTGCCGCCTGATCGCATCTGGATGTACCAGTCATTTTCAAAGATGGCATGAAAGCCGAGCTTTGCGTAGAACTCTCTAGATTCTGCCAGCTTTTGGGTCGCCACTACCGGGGTCAGGGATTTTATCTTCATCCGGATCCTGGTCGGCAGAGCAGGGTTTAAGATTTTCTCCAGACCTAGCCGGAGCCCAGGATGCTATCCTTTGACAGCGCCTTGTCAAGCTCTGCCTTTGTCATCAGCTTTTTCTCGAGCACCAGCTCCCTGATGCTCTTGCCCGTCTTTAGCGACTCTTTATAGATCTCGGCAGCCTTCAGGTAGCCGATGTACGGGTTCAGGAGTGTGACCAGCACAGGGCTCTTTTCGACGTACGATTCTAGCCGGTCCTTGTTTGCCCTGAGCCCGTCTACCATGTTTGCAGCAAATATCGGCAGGAAATTCTTTAGCATGTCAGTCGAGTCGAGCACGCACTTTAGCATCCCCGGCAGCATGACGTTGAGCTCAAACTGGCCGGCCTGCGCGGCCATCGCGACTGACACGTCGTTGCCCATGACGTTAAAGCAGACCATGTTGAGGCACTCTGCGAGCGACGGGTTGACCTTGCCCGGCATTATCGACGACCCCGCGTGCACCGCAGGTATCAGCACTTCGGCCAGGCCGGCAGTGGGGCCGGACGCCATCAGGCGTATGTCGTTTGCCATCTTGGTCAGCTCGATTGCGAGGTTGCGCAGTGCCGACGAGCAGATGGCGACGTCGAACTTGCTCTGCAATGAATAAAACATGTTCTCTGACGGCTCCAGTTTCAGTTTCGACACCTCTGACAGGCGCTTTATCGCAAGGGCGCGGTAGCCCCTTGGCGCGTTGGCACCCGTCCCGACGGCCGTGCCCCCGAGGCCGACCTCGCGCAGGCCGCCCATCGCCTCGCGCATCTTTTTTTGCGCCCGCTCTATCGAATAGGCGTACTCTTCAAACTCGGCGCCAAGGGTCACCGGGATGGCGTCCATGACGTGCGTCCTGCCTATCTTTATCGCATCCTTGAATTCATGCGCCTTTTTGCGAAGGGACTTTACCAGAATTGTGATTGCGGCGTCGGTCGCCTCCATGTTGAGCAGTATTGCGACGTGCATAGCGGTTGGAAAAGTGTCGTTTGACGACTGGGACATGTTGACGTGGTCGTTTGGGCTGACGGTCTCGTAATCGCCCTTTTTCTTGCCAAGGACCTCTAGCGCCCTGTTGGCGATGACTTCGTTGGTGTTCATGTTAAAGGCAGTGCCGGCGCCGGAATTGATGGCCTCCACCACGAACTGGTCGTGCAGCTTGCCGGCGAGGATCTCGTCGCATGCCTTTACTATTGCATCTGCTTTTTGCGCGTCCAGCGCCTTCAGCTCCTTGTTTGCCAATGCGGCAGACCGCTTGATCATCACAAAGGCCATGACAAGGTTGGCGTGGGCAGGCTGGCCCGTCACCCTGTACTGCTCCTTTGCGCGGGCGGAAAATGCGCCGTAATAAGCGCCAGAGGGGACCTTGACTTCCCCGAGAGAATCCTTGTCTATCCTGAAGGACATCGCGCATAGTCGCGCTCCGGCCGTAATAAATTAATCGACGCTCTCAGGTGACGAGCCTGCCGCGCGCAAGGGCCTCGACCGCAGTGACGTCGGCGGCAAGGCCGTGCAAGAGCGCCGGCGGCTGGCCCGCAAGCGCGGTCTCGCTGACCGGCACCGTGAACCTTGCAATCGTCAAAAAGGCCAGCTTGCCGTACCAGTTGTTTTCAAGGCAGAGTCTTTTTTCGTCCTCACCCATTTGCGCAAGCTCGACTATGCGGCCGAGCGTGCCGGACCCGATGGCGACGTCGCCGGGCAGAGTCTTTTTCACAAACAATATCTTTGTCCCCCGCGCCCAGTCCCGGCGTATGCCGACGTAAAGCTCGCGCCGGACATGGAGCTGCCGCTCCTGTTCCTCCTTTACGCGCAGGCAAAAGCCGGCCAAGCGTGGTAATACATGAAAGGCGTGTATTATATTCTTGGCATGATCGCCGGGATGTGCGGGGTGGCCAGATACTCTTTTACCGCCCTGAACAGCTCCTCCGCCTCCCCGTCGTAGGCGTCAATGCTATAGCCCCCGCCGCAGTACGAGAGTTGCACGTTGCAGTGCCTTATCCCGTTGCGCATGAACCCGACGTTGTACGCCACTTTCAGATCCATGCAGGTTGCGCTTTCATGCACCGCATACATGAAGGCGTCAACGCTGCTACGAAACGCCATATTTCTCCCTCTTTGACGCCCACATCGTCAGGGCTATCTTTTTCCTCATCTTGCCGTACTTGCCCGCCCCGCTGAAAGTGACCAGCTGGCCGCACTTGCCGCAGCGCGCCCTTGTAGGGTGCGACAGGTCCAGCCGGCCCAGCGGCAGCATCTTGCAAAATGAGCACCGATAGTGCGTCAGGAAGAACCTCTGCACGGGCGCCATGGCGCTGAAACTCAGGCCTTGCTCTGCGCACACTGCGTCTATCGTGCTCCTTGCCGGTTCTTCTGACGTGTACGCGGATCTCTCCTCATACGACACCAGCAACCCATCCCCCGTTATGTGCGACATACCCCTATTACCGGGCTGCAAGCCATAACGTTTGGTAAAAAGGGCGCGTTCGCGCTATCAAAAATTTTTTACTTTTACCAAGCGTTTTATACTGTTCATATGTGAATATTTATCTGCTAATGCGTAAAATATACATAATTCCACCTGATTATGAAATTTTCCGCATCACCTGCGAAAAATATGCGGGCAGGCGCCAGGCCGCTCAGACATCCTGAATCCAGAAGCTGATACTATGAAAACGAAACTCGACAAAGGTTATATCAATAATGCACAAAAAATAGTCAGAGACGACATGCTCAAGGAAAGCGTCAAATCTGCCATCAACGACGTAAAGATATACTCAAGTGGCCTAGAGACCGCGCTTGACAACAAGAGGCTGACAGAAGCCTCGGATTATGTAAGCAGCATAAGAAGCACCATGGACAGGGTGTCAGAATATATCGAATCCCATGTCGTGGACGAAAAAGACTATGACTCGGAAAGGCCCTCTGACATGGCACTCACCGATGCGGAAAGGGCGTTGCGGGCAGCCAAGAAGGCCGAAGAAAAGGTAGAGTGGCTGGAAAGGACGTCCGCGCAAAGGACAGAAGAGGGCAAGAGGCTAAAAAAACAAGCCGAAGAGGCAAGGAAAGAAGCTGAAAAAGCGAGGGATGCGGCCAAAAAGGCTCAGGGCGCCGAGCGCAAGGCGGCAAAGCAGGCCATGAAAGCCGCCAAGGAAGCAGACAAGGCGCGCGAAGCGGCAAGGTAGAATTCGCTTCAGGGATCGCCTCCGGGCTTGACAGCTCTCGCAGGTTCATGGACTGCAATAACAATATATCAAGAAAGAAAACACAGCAATAAAGTTATCTTATTGCACCATTGTCGATAAAATATAGTGCAAATTGCTCAATGTATGTCATGTCTGTAATACATCCCAATTTTATGTAGTACATGACTAGGCATTCTTTTCCACGTTCCAAAGTCAGGGACAGGCCCGATGGGCGCACGCTGTCATCTTCAATTCCACAAGTGATAGTCCATGCCATGCGCCTTCAACCCGGCGATCGTCTAGAATGGATATGGATCACAGAGGGTCTACAATCATACTGTAAAGTCACACGA
>NZ_JBOGQF010000154.1:0-3760 GCF_050748925.1 Nitrososphaera sp. | reverse complement strand
GGTGAGGAACGCGACGGGCGAGGCAAAAGACTTGGTCAAGAGCCTCGATAGCGATATAGCAAGGCTGTTGCAATGAGTTCGCGTTGGACATCGAAGCATACTTTGACGGCCTGTGCCTTCCCCGAAACCCGCGGGGCATAGCGTGCTTTGCATTTGTCATAAAAAAAGACGGCAAGATAATACATTCAGGCTCTGGCCTTGCCGCAGAGCCCCTGTCTGAGCAGGCGACAAACAACGTCGCCGAGTACACTGCCCTCATCAAGGCGCTGGAGTGGCTTTATGAGAACGGCCACGCGTCGTCAAAGGTCGTGGTCAGCGGCGATTCGCAGCTCGTGGTCAAGCAAATGGCCGGCGAGTTCCGGGTAAAGAACAAGCAGATAATCCCGCTCTTTCAAAAGGCCGCGTTGATGAGAAAAAAGTTTGATGACCTGACGATAAAGTGGGTGCCCCGAGAACAGAACACAGAGGCTGACAGCCTGAGCGAAAGGGCATACAACGAGGCGATCCTGAAAGACCCTGCGCTTTTGGATAAAATGTAGGCTCACGCAGCCGTCAGCTGCGCCCCGCCAAAGTAGACAGAAAATGCCTTGCACCAGATGACCACGTTGTCGTATTTGGACAGGTCGATGCCTGATGGAAGCTCATAGTTCTGGTTGCCTGCGTTGGCCTTGAGCCTTCCAAGGTCGACATAGTCCGACGCGCCCTTGTCCGTGGAAAGGTATACGTACAGGTCCGGGCCGTTTGTCACCCTAAAGTCTTCAAGCCTCAGGACTGCGCTGCCGTCCTCCAGGTTCAGGACCCTTGCACTGCCTTCCGCGTTGTGGATGCCGTCGCCTGCGCCTGCAAAGGCGCCGCTTGTATCTTTCATCATCATTGCTCCTTCTTTCTCGGCCATCTCGTCATCTTTGACCATTGCCTCTTCCTTTTCCATCGATTCGCCCGGCGCCGAGTCATCCTCAACCATGGCGCCTTCGTCCTTCTCCATCATCTCTCCTTCAATCCCCGCGCCGTCCTGGGCAGTGCCACTTTCACTTGTCTTTACGACTGGCGGCGGCTCGTTGATGGTGCTGCTTACAAAAAGCGGCAAGGCCGCATAGACTGTCGCCGGCATCAGTATTGCTGCTGCGATTATCGCTATTATGATGCTCCGTTTCATATCAGCAACACCTTCATTCATTATTAAAACGATTTTTCCAGATTACTTCCAAATTGCATCTAGGGCACAAGCGGAAACACTACACCGTCAAGCGTTGCCGTGCAAGGGAAGCCCTTAACTAGTTCGCGGCATAATAAAGAACAGTGGATTAGAATGTCAGAAGCAGTACCAAACTGGGAGGCCATAGTTCACAAAAACGCCAGGACAAGCGACCGTGGAGACGCTGGGAACGTGATTGAAATCGAGGAGGATACGATAACCCTCCAGAGGGGGCCGACGGCGGAATATGTTATTCCAAAGTCGATGGTCGAGGGGTATAACGGTGCAGAAGTATCCTTGACGATCTCGTGGAAAGAGCTGGATCAATACAAAAAGAAGTAAAACTGGCGAGCTGGCGTTTTTGGCGTATTCCCACATTGGATGCCGGATGCATTTTTCTAGCATGTATTATGCCGGCCGTCCTGGACGGGCCAGATCAGTTACTGCCTGCCGAAATGGATTAAGGTTACTTTCAACATATTCTAACATGGTTAACTCACTCCCGCGTAAAGGCGTCGGATTGGAAGAGATAAGCGAGAAGGCTAGAATTGCAGCTCGGGCTGTGAATGATCTGATCTCGTCGATGGCGCTAGCAGTTGAGGAAAAGGTTTCCTTGCAACACCAAATCAACAGTCTTGCAAGAGAGTCTGAGTACATGATAGACAGCATAGACGGAATCGCCAAGGGGAACCAAAAGAAAGTGTTGATGGCATACAAGGAATTTCTTAAGGGCACTCTTCAAGCGGTTGACCGGAGGCTAAAATCTCTGGAATGAAGGATTCTTTTGGGACCCGAATCTGCTAGTCGCATCAATTATTTGCAAGGCTAAAGAAGATTAAAATCGGCCCGGCGTGATAATGGCCTGTGTTCGACTCGCTTGATTTCCTTTATGTCCCGGCGCCCGACATCGAGTCATCCATTCACTATTATACAAAAGTGCTGAAAGGCGAACTGGCGTGGAAGATCCACGCATACGGCGTATGGGTGGCCTGCGTCAAGCTGTCCAAAGGCGGCCCGCCTATCCTTCTTGCAAACCACATCAACAAGAAAGACGTGATGCTGATCTACCGCGTTCCGGACCTGGAAGGCGCTGCCTCGGAATTGCGCGCCAGAGGGTGGAGGCAGGAAAACAAGCTAGAGATTCCCCCTGGCCCGTGCTGCACTTTCCGCGATCCTGCGGACAATGTTATCGTCATATATGAAAACCTGCGTCCAGATGTGATGAACGATTTCGCGGGGCGGATTGATTCAGATTAGCAAGTCGAGCCTGTCAGCAAGAGCCAGGATTCTTCAAAAGCGAACGAATCCTTTAAAACTGACTGACCAGTCAGTTATCCTTATTAGCCACTGATGCGAACAGAGGTGCGGATGAGCGTTTGTTGGCAGGAGCGAGCCTGAATTGCCAAAGGTGACGAGCCTGCACAAAAACGAGGTGCGGAACAGGATAATCCATGCCGCAATCGAGAGTTTTGGCCAGACTGGCTTTGACAGGACCCAGATGGACGATATCGCCAAGAGGCTGGGCCTCAGCAAGGGGACGCTATACCTGTATTTCAAGAGCAAAGAAGACCTCTTTTTGGCCATCTGCGAGCGCAACCTGGGGGCGGGCGAGGATGATGCGCTCTTTACAAACAAGGAAAACGTCGTTTCCGACGCTGAGCAGATGTACGACAACATCCGCAAGAGGGAGCGGGGAATGGACAAGGTGATGCTGGAGATGGTAGTCGAGTCGAGCCGCAATCCTCGCCTGAGAAAAGTCATGCACCAGTACCAGTCGATGATTCACGACCACGTGGCCGAGGAGATCAAGAGAAAGGCCAACGAGGGCTTTGTCCGCAAGGACATCGACGTCGACGGCCTCGCCGTAAACAGGATGCTTGGCATGAGCGAGTCTGCCAGCAAAAAGGCGTGGGTGGTGATGGTCAGGGCCATCATCGACAGTTCCGACTGAGCAACTAGTCGCTGTACGTCGCTTTTACCATGCGCGCCTGCTCCGGGTCCGTCGGCGCATCTGAAGAGTCCCTCTTTAGCGCGGCAATCTTGTCGACCGCGTCCATGCCGGACGTCACCTTGCCAAAGACCGTATACTGGCCGTCAAGAAAGTTAGAGTCCTTTAGCACGATAAAGAACTGCGAGCCGGCGCTGTTTGGGTCCATGGAGCGGGCCATCGAAAGCACGCCGCGCGAGTGCTTTGTCTTGTTGAACTCGGCCTTGACGCTCCATCCCGGGCCTCCGGTGCCCCACTTTGCCTTGTTTGCGGCGCTTCTCGTCAGCGGGTCGCCTCCCTGTATCACAAAGCCCGGGACAATCCTGTGGAACAGGGTCCCGTCGAAAAAGTCGGTCGATGCAAGTTTCTTGAAATTCTCGACGTGCTTGGGCGCTACGTCGGGAAAGAACTCGATTTCAATGTCTCCAAATTTCGTCTGAATCTTGCCGGTTGGCATTGCCTTTTCAATCACTGGCTGTTATTTGAACCATTGAGGGCAAAGGTCAATTAGGCGGTTCGTCAATTAACTATGTATGCACGAATACCTGCCGGCCCTGAAGCATAGGTACGTCGAGTGC
>NZ_JBOGQF010000153.1:0-3821 GCF_050748925.1 Nitrososphaera sp. | reverse complement strand
ATGGACGAGGACACGGTCACGCTGACTCGCGAAATGGAGGGCCAGACAGGCGAGTCCCAGTACCTGCTGAACGGCAGAAAGGTGTCCAAGGCGGCAATAATGGAGCTGCTCGAGGTGGTGCTGTCGACTCCAAACAAGCTCAACATTGTCCAGCAGGGCATGATAACCAGGATCTCCGAGCTCAACTCGGAGGAGAGGCGCAAGATCATTGAAGACATTGTCGGGCTTTCGTATTTTGACGAGAAAAAGGCCGAGGCGTTAAAGCAGCTCGACGAGGCCGACCGCAGGCTCGAAGTCGCATTTGCCCGCATGGGCGAGATCCGAAAGCGCATAGACGAGCTGGAGGCAGAGCGCAACGACCAGCTGCGCTACGAGCAGATTGGATCAGAGTTAAGGCGGTTCAAGGCGGTGCAGGTGTCAAACAACATCCGCAACGTGAGGGCCAAGCTGGCAACGAGCACGCAGATCCTCGATAGCAATAACCAGCGCTCGTCTCAACTTGCCAGGCAGATAGACGAATTGAGGCAAGAGATAGAAGCGCGAGAGACAGAGAAGGCGAAATTCATGGAAGAAGTCGACGCTGCCAACAAGGCCAAGGCACAGGTCGCCACCAGGATCACCGCCGCCGTGCTAGAATCAGAAAGAGCCAAGGCGATGCTTGGCGAGTCGCAGCGCAGGATAGCAGACATTGAACGGAGGCTGCCGCAGATAGAGTCCGGCAAGCAGGCAATAGTCCTGCGCTCAGAGAACATGAAGGCAGACGTCGAGAGGCTGCGCTCGTCGATAGGGCAGAAAAAAGAGGGTATTGCAGAGCTCAAATCAAGACTCGAAGGCATCAATTCGGAAATTGAGCGCATAACCGGTGTCATCTCCCGCTATACCGGCGCCAGGCAGAAACTCGAGGGCAGGGCGAGGCGGCTGTCGTCGCTGAAAAGCGCGATAGAGCTTGCGGCGGCCAGGACGGAGGAAAAGGACAAGACCAACGCGTACAAAAAGGGCGCAGACGAATCGGCAACGGTTGCGCTCCAGCACGAAGTGGACGGCGCCAGAAAGAGGATTGCAGAGCTTGATCAGGCACTGCGGGCAGACGGCGAGCGCCTGCGCCAGGCCATCGAATCGATCAGCAGCCTGAGCGAGGCCAAGACGGGCCTAGAGCGCGAGCTTGCCGGCTCGGCGGCGCTCGTCTCCAAGGCAGGCACGATGGCGACGAAATTCGAAGAGAGGGCAAGCGTCGCCAAGCACGCCATGAACGAGGACTTTGCCATCGCCGAGCTGACAAAGGAAAAGGACAGGTTCGGCATAAAGGGCATAGTCCACGACCTTGTGACATGGGACGAGAACTATGAGCGCTGCGTGCTTGCGGCAGGCTCAGAGTGGATGAAGGCGTTTGTGGTAGACGACGTCAAGTCGATGATAGCCATCGCGGCATATGCCAAGGAGAAAAAGCTGCCCCGCCTGCGCATAATCCCGCTTGACATCGTAAACCGCTACAGGCCATACCCCGCCAAGGACGCGATGGGCGACGTCAACGTGGTCGGCAGCCTGGCAGACTTTTGCCACTCTGACCATGAAAAGCTGCCGGCGTTCCTTTTCTCTGACGTGCTCGTGGTCAAGAACTCGTCGTCTGCGTACATGCTTGCAAGGCAGGGCTACAGGGCGGTTTCCGTAGAGGGCGAGCTGTTTGAGCCGGAGGGCGGCTCGATGGCGCTTGACTTTGGATCGCGTTTTTCCGACCTCACAAAGGCCATAATCCTCGGCGACTCGGTCGAGGACCTGCGCGACATGCTCGGCAAGCTGAACAAGATGGTTGAGAAAAAGAACCTGCAGCTGCGAGAGACGACAGACAGGCTGACTGCTGCAGAGTCGGAAAGGATGAAACTGGAACTGGGCATCGCAAGCGGCGAAAGCAGGCTCGCGTCGGAATCAGAGATAGCAAGGTCAAAGGAAAAGGCGCTTGCCGAGATCTCTGCCACGGGCCAGGCGCTCCAGTCAGAGGCAGACGCTCTGGCGCAGGACGCGGAAAGGCAAAAGCGCAGGCTTGCACTCATTGCTCCGACGATTGCCAAGATATCAGGCAGGCTGCAGAGCATCGACGAGTCTGCCGCCAAAGCGGAACTGGCAGGCAAAAACGTGGAGCGGAACCAAATAGTCAGGCAGTCCGACTCGCTCAACGCCGAGATAAACCAGTTCACCCAGTCTCTGAGCGGCATAGAAAGCAAGTTCGAGTTTGACCAGCGCCAGCTGGGCGACATGGACGACGAGCGCGAGAGGCTGTCGCTTGAACTGGAGCAGCGCAAAAAGCAGGCCGGCGACATGCAGTCCAAGTCGCAATCGCTCGAGACAGAGCTAAAGGCGCTCAGGGAGCAGGAACAGCAGATTATCGACTCGTCTGGCAACTCGTACAGCGTGCTCCAGGATTATGAGCGCAAGATAAAGGCCATTTCAGAGGAAGAGCGCAGGCTGTCCAGGGAAAACAACATACTGGAGCGCGAGTCGGCGCTCCTCAGAAAGGACGTGGCAGACCTGTCGGGGCACGAGTCGCGCCTGACAAACGACCTGGTGTGGCTCGGCTACAAGGTCTTGCTGGAGCCCATGGACGTTGAACTGGCCATAAAAGAGCTAGATGTAGAATACGAGTCGGTCAAGCTCAGGATAAACCTGCGCGCGGACGAGGCGTACGTGCAGGTTATGGAAGGCTACAGGGGCATGTCGAGCAGGCGCAACCAGCTGGAGACAGAGCGCAACTCTATCGTTTCGTTCATCGAGCAGATAGTAAAGGAAAAGAAAGAGATGTTCATGGACGCATACACAAAGGTCGACGACGACATCCGCAACACGTTTTCCCGGCTCACGGGAGGCTCGGCTCGCCTGGAGCTTGAAAACGCCGACGACGTGTTTGCGGGAGGCGTGATGCTGCTGGTCGCGTTTCCCGGCAAGGTCGCCCGCGAGTCGACCGCGCTGTCTGGCGGCGAAAAGACCATCACCGCGACGGTGTTCCTGCTCGCCCTGCAGTCGCTAAAGCCGTCGCCTTTCTACCTGATGGACGAGGTGGACGCGCACCTTGACGCGCAAAACACAGAGCGCCTCTCCAAGATCCTCACAGAGAGGTCACAGAACAGCCAGATAATCATGGTGACCCTGAAGGACTCGACTGTCGCCAAGGCGACGCTCATCTATGGCGTCTACCCTCGGCAGGGCGTGTCGCAGGTAGTAAAGTATCGCAACCCCGGCCAGGTGCCCCTTGCACAGATCAACAGTAGCACCGCTGAGGGCAGCTAGGAAAAAAGAGTCGTGCCGCTTAGAGCTGGTCTATCGACCACTTTGACATGCAGGAAGTGCATTCATAGATTTCTTTGCCTACGTCCCCAGAAACTTTGAACTTTACTATGGTTGTGCACTTGGGGCACTTGCCATCAGTCATTCGGGCCCTGCTCATAGGCCGGGCCGTTGATTTTCTTCTTCTGCTCCCCATAACACCAGCATGGAAACGGCACCGTTTTATAAATTTCCCCGTTGCAAATTTTATATTGCTTCATTTAGAGTATAAAGCAGTGCTTCTGCCAGAGAGCTGCTCAGTCAAGATTGACAATATCGGTTGCGAGTTGCCCCCCACATACGTCGTTTCCATAAAGTCCAGGGACGGCGAGTACATGGTCGCAGTCGTGTGCGACGACCACAGGGACGGCCTTGAAAAGAGGCTCGGCGACATGCAAAAGGCCGGCAGCGTCCCGGCAGGCAGGGTCCATTTCCAGCCGATCAAGATGGTGACCACCGACTGCGTCGCAGGTATTGAAGAGGACTATGTAGACATTGAGCTGAAA
>NZ_JBOGQF010000152.1:0-3823 GCF_050748925.1 Nitrososphaera sp. | reverse complement strand
GAGTATAATCCACTCTGAATCGAAAACGCCAGTCCCGCACGCCAGCTGGGCCTTGCCGTACGACGTCAGCTTGCCGGGCTTGCTTGCGTCATAGACGTCTTTGAGCATCTCTTCGCCCTCGCTGATAGTCTTTGTCGCCCAGTCCTGCACTATCTTTTTGGCCCTGTCGACGATGACCTTTTTCTTTATTGCGCGAATGTCGTCAATGCCCATCAGCTGGAACTTGGCCTGGAAGGGTCCGACCTTGTCGATGCTCTCTATCGCCGCGGCAATGAGCGCGGCTGTCGAGATGTCGGTGCTCATCGGTATGAGCGCGTCGCCCTTTGCAGAGCTTCCCTTTGTTTCCACGTTTACTTCAATTCTTCCAACCTTTGAGACTTTTTGCAGCTCGTTGAGGTTCATTTCAGGTCCAAGGAGGCCTTCGGTCTGTCCAAAAATAGCGCCGATTATGTCAGCCTTCTCGACCAAACCATCAACTTCAAACTTTAACTTAACATGATATTTTACGATCCCTGTGCTAGGCAATTTTTCTTCGATACCTCGTAACTCGTTGGTTCGTTACCGTTTGAAATTCTTGCTTGCTTGAATATAAGTGCTTTTGTACGCATTGAGACGCGTCAGGCGTAGAAGTAGAGGTCCTTGCGCGCCCCAGTCACCCCGGACAGCGGGGCGGCATATATGAGCAGGTCCTCGACGTGGCGCACCTTGCCGTTTGTTATCCGGGCGAGGGTGTGCTTGTAAAAGAGGTTGACGCTGTTTCGCCGGAACTGCAGCTGCGACACAAGCCGGCTTGTGAGGTACTTGCCCGTCCGGTCCATGTCAAGGAGCAGGATTATCTTTTTGTCCGCGTGAGAATGAGAGTCGACAAAGTCGGCGACGCCTTTGAAATTGTGGAAGACAGCAGGGATGCCGGTAAAGCCGATGCTCAATAGCGCTTCTGCATCGCGCCTCCCCTCCACCACGACGACAGAGCCCTTTTCAGACTCTGCGTTGAGCATCCCTACAAAACCGCGCAGCTTCTCAATCACGTGCTCGTCAGAGGATGACTGGTAGCCCATCGGGCACCTGTAATGTACGCGAGAATGATTTAACGCTTTTGGAATAAATACCGCCCCGAACATGACACCATGGTTGAAAAAGGTCCTTTCAGTGCAAAACATTGCCTGCGAGAGCCTTGGCACGCTTGAGGACCTGCTAGAGGCAGACGGCTTTTCAATAGAGACCGTCAACGCGCAGACTGACAGGATTCCAGACGCGGCCGGCTACTCGGCCGTCATCATCCTCGGCGGCCCCATGGCAGTATATGACAATTTTCAATACTTGCATAGGGAGCAGGAGCTGGTACGCGATGCCGTCAAAAACGACATACCGGTGCTCGGCATCTGCCTCGGCTCGCAGCTGATAGCGCAGGCCATGGGCGGGCGGGTCTACAAGGGCGCAAAAAAGGAGCTTGGATGGCACCAAGTCTCGCTGACGGGCGATGGAGAAAGGGGACTCTTTGCAGGCGGCGGCAACAAGATGAGGGTGTTTCAGTGGCACGGCGACACGTACGACCTGCCGCCAAATGCAACAGTTCTCGCGTACTCGGATTTGTACCCGCAGGCATTCAGGATAAAAAGCGCGATAGGCGTCCAGTTCCACCTTGAAGTCGACGAGCGCCTCATCAGGGCGTGGATGAAGGAGTACGGCAGCGAAGTCAGGGCCGAAAAGGTGGACGAGCGGGACCTGTTGCCTGCCGCAGGCGACCTCGAAAAGCTCGCGAAAGGCTGTCAGCTTGCCTACAGGAACTTCGCAAGGATGGTTAGGTAACTTTAAAAGAAGCTTGAGAAGCTTTTTCTCTCGAACACATATGGCCGGTCAAAAGGTCCAAAAGATTTTTGACGACGTTTTTGCAACCAAGGAAAAAGTAATCACTGAAGAGTTGGCTAAACAGGTTTTGACAGAATACGGCGTCAAGGTGCCGCCGTACGCCCTCGTCACGAGCGAGGCCGAGGCCGAAAAGAAGGCAAGAGAGATAGGCTTTCCGCTTGTGGCCAAGATAGTGTCGCCAGAGATCCTGCACAAGACCGACGTCAGAGGAGTCAAGGTGGGTCTGCAGAACGAGGCGCAGGTCAAGGAGGCGTTTTCCGACATGCACGGCAGGCTTTCCAAGCAGTACGGCACTGTAAAGGGCGTGTTACTCGAAAAGATGGTTCCGTCCGGTGCCGAGCTCATCGTCGGCCTGCAGAACGACCCGCAGTTTGGCCCCATACTCATGGCAGGCATCGGAGGCATTTACACTGAAATCTTCAAGGACGTTACATTCAGGGTGCTCCCGATAACAAGGCAGGACGCGCTAGAGATGGTAGAGGAGCTAAAGGGCAAAAAGATCCTCGAAGGGTTCCGCGGCGCGGCCCCGGTCGACAAGAACATGATAGCCGACGCGCTCGTCAGCATCGGCAACCTGGGCACCGAGATGGCCCACATGTACGAGAGCATCGACTTTAACCCCGTCATTTTCTACGAAAAGAGCTACTTTGTGGTTGACGCCAAGATAATCCTGCGCCAGCAGGTAGACCAGGGCGCGATTTCAAAGTCGCAGCCCGACTCGACCAGCATGGACCTCTTCTTCAACCCCAAGTCTGTCGCGCTCATCGGCGCGTCGCCAGAGGCCGGCAAGGTCGGCAACTCGGTGCTAGAGAGCCTGAAGCGGTACAATGGCAAGATATTCCCGGTAAACGCCAAGGGCTACTCTGACATCATGGGCATCAAGGCGTACAAGAGCATCGACGACATCCCTGAAAACGTCGACTTGGTGATAGTCACGGTGGACCTGAAATTCGTGCCAGAGCTGCTGAAACAGGCGGCCAAGAAGGGCAACCACAACTTTGTCGTGATATCAGGCGGCGGCAAGGAACTAGGCGGCGAGCGCGCCGCCATCGAGGCGGAGGTAAAGAGGCTGTCGCAGGAGCTAAAAATCAGGATAATCGGCCCCAACTGCATCGGCATGTTCAACGGCGCCAACAGGCTCGACTGCGCATTCCAGGGCGAGAAGAGGATGGTCAGGCCAAAAGACGGCAACGTCGCGTTCCTCTCGCAGTCCGGCACCGTGGGTATCGCCTTTATGGAAAGCTCTGATGCGTTTGGCATGAGCAAGATGATATCCTACGGCAACAGGTCAGACGTCGACGAAGCGGACATGATCTGGTACCTTTCTGAAGACCCCAAGACCAAGGTCATTGGCCTCTACGTCGAGGGCCTTGGCGACGGAAGAAAGTTTGCGAACACTGCCAGGAAGGTGATAACCGAGAGGAAAAAGCCCATCGTGGTATTCAAAAACGGCAGGTCGGCGCGCGGAGCAAAACAGGCCGCGTCGCACACGGGATCGCTTGGCGGCTCGTTTGGCGTGGTCAAGGGCGCCATGGAGCAGGCAGGCATCATCTCTGTCGACTCGTACGAAGAGCTGACGGGCGCGCTAAAGGCACTGAACTGGCAGCCGACCCCCAAGGGCAACCGCGTGGCCCTTGTCACAAACGGCGCCGGCCCCATCATTGCAGCCATCGACAACTTTGAGCGCCTCGGCCTGCAGGTCGCCGAATTGTCAGAGCAGACGAAAAAGTCGTTCAAGGACCATTATCCTGCGACGTACGTCATCGGCAATCCCTGCGACATCACCGGCTCTGCCAACGCAGACGACTACAGGTTCGCAATCCAGGCGTTCATGGACGATCCCAACGTAGACATCCTGATGCCATGGTTCGTTTTCCAGGACGATCCCCTCGAAGAGACCATAGTCGATGTCCTCGCAAGCTTCCAGAAGCAGAAGAAAAAGCCCATACTAGTC
>NZ_JBOGQF010000151.1:0-3830 GCF_050748925.1 Nitrososphaera sp. | reverse complement strand
CGTCGCGCAGTATAGCCCGGGCGTTAGGATCCGTGCCCTTGGTGACTTCGATTATGAACGTGGTAAACTTGATCGTCCCGTTGTTCTGGGAGTTAAAAAGCCGGAACTGCATGAACGCGTCCTGCTGCGAGTCAGTTGTCAGTATAGGAGGGTTTATCCGGACAAAGAGGGCCGCCTCCCTGTCGCCAATGCTTGCAGGAATGTTTTCCTGGAACAGGCCGTCGGCAAAAGCCCTTTGCGACATTACGGCAGGCAGCACGAGAACGGCGGCAAAAGCAAGAGCTAGAAACTTGCGCTTTGCTGCTTCCACGGAAAATAATTCGGCAAAAGCATATTTAATCTTGCCGTAATCCGGCACGGTTTAATTATCGCCAAAGGCATATACGCGGCAGTTGTCGCCAAGCCGGGGTCTTGCAGTCGCTGTAGCAGCGGCCGCAATAGTCGTTGTCGCTGCGGTGCTGGTGTCTTTTCCCCGCGGGGAGAACAGCCCGACAGTCGCGCAGGAAGGCGACGGCTCAATAACGATAATCACGATTTCAGGAGGCTCGCTCCTGGCCGGCGCCAGCTATTCTATCACGCCTGACCCGCGTGGTGGCACTGGCGCGTACGCGGTTCAGGACGGCGGAGAAGGCGACGCAAACCCGGCGGCAGGCACGATAGAGATAAGGAAGGTGAGCGCGGGCAACTATACCGTGGCGCAGTCAGAGGCGCCGCCCGGCTATGGCCATGACAAGCTGTCCAAGGTTATAGAGGTCAAAGGCGCCGCTGCCACTGCGACGTTTTCAAACGCGGTAGCAGGCACGGCAAGCCCGCAGCCAAAGAGCCTCATCTACACGGCCAAGTTCGAGTGCGGTACAATTTCAGGAAGCGAGGGGCCGCTGCGGCCAGGCCACTATGACACGGACATTGGCATACTGAACAAGCAGGACTTTGAAGTCCGGCTGACGTGGAACGCGGTGCTCAAAGATGGCAAGGGAACGAACTCGATACTGAAGGTACTTGAGCCGCAGGCCACGACGGGCATCGTGTGCAGCGACATCCGCAAGCTGGTCGGCGGCGAGAAATTCGCAGAGGGTTTTATCATCATAGCCGTACCGCTTGACGCTGGCCTCCAGGGCGCGCTCGCAGGTGGCTCGACCGTAGTCGGGCGCCAGTCGATGGACTTGCTCGACGTGCAGGTGTTCTACACTGCAAACGCGCTTTTAGAACTGCCGCATGAAGTGCTTGTGGACAAGATAGTGTTTGCGGTAACAGGCGACCCCAGCGGCAAGGTGCCGGCGGCCATGATAGGCAGGACGCTTGATGTCACCGTGCGGTCAGGCTATGAAATTTCAGATCCGGAGGATAAGGTAAGAAAGGCGCTCGCAGAGCAGTACGGCCTGTCCGGGGCAGAGGCCGGCAACCTCGCGATAAGGATAGACAGCATCAGCGTCGGCGCGGGCACCCTGATGGACGATCACGCGCTTTCGCTCTCCAGGGTTCTTCCCCAGATTGCCAGCTAGAGGATGCTTCTGCCTAAATGTCATAAATGTTAAATACAGAAGCTATTTCTGTAACAGAGTTACATGCCGCAGGCAAACAAGCGCCTCCCACTCCCTTTTGGGATAACTTTTGAAGATTGGGGGGCCATGATTGTGGCGATGCTAAAGACAGGCCCGCAGCCAGCTTTTGCAGGCAGGATAGCAGAGGCCACCGGGCTTGACGAGCACACCATAGGAGACAATGTCGCGTTCCTAAAGGCGCTTGGCATGGCGACGCCAGGCTCGACAGAGCCGAGGATATACCTTAGCAAGGCAGGCGCCCGGTACGCGCAGGCGCTTGTTTCCGGCGACAAGGCGAATCAAAGGAAGGTGTTGGCAGAGAGCGCGGGCGCAGCATTCAGGCCGGTGGTCAGGTTTTGCGAGCTGGCAGGGAACCTGGACTTTGACAGGCTGTTTTTGCAGATCAAGTTCCTTGCAAACGTAGACGACGCTTGGGGCCAGCACAGGGACACTGCCGAGAAAGACAGGGCAGGGATATACACCGCCATCGCCATCATGGTCGCGGCGGGAATGCTGGACAAAAGCTATCTTCCGGTCGAAGAGGAAGAGGCGGCGTAAAACGTTATAACCCCCGGGCGGCCATTTGCTCTCATGGCTAACTTTACTCTTCCACAATTGCCTTATGCGTACGACGCCCTGGAGCCACACATTGACGCCAGGACGATGGAGATCCACTATACCAAGCATCACCAGGCATACACCGACGGCCTCAACAAGGCCCTTGGCAGCCTGGGTCCTGAATTCCAGAACATGGAAGTAGTTGACATTTTGAAAAACATTGACACCGTCCCGGAAAGCGCAAGGGGCGCGGTCAACTTTCACGGCGGAGGATACAACAACCACACACTCTTTTGGAACAACATGAAGAAAGGCGGAGGTGGTGAGCCGAGCGGCGAGCTTGCAGATGCCATCAAAAAGACGTTTGGCAGCTTTGCAGACTTTAAGACAAAGTTCCAGGCAGACTCTGTCGGCCACCAGGGAAGCGGCTGGGGCTGGCTGGCCAAAGATGCTTCGGGCGGCGTAAAGTTTGTCACGATGCCGAACCAGACGAGCCCATGGACAAAGTGGAAGGCAGAGAAACTCACTCCGTTGCTTGGCCTTGACGTATGGGAACATGCGTATTACCTAAAGTACCAGAACAAGCGCGCAGACTATGTCACCGCGTGGTGGAACGTGGTCAACTGGGACGAGGTAGCAAAGAGGTTCAAGGCATAAGCCTTTTCCTCTTTTATTTTACGAAATTTATGAACCCGTAATTTTCCCGCGTCGTTCTGCTCACCGCCATGTTATAGTCATAGATCTTTTTCGCGTATTCCTGCAGGACGGGCATGACGCCGTCAAGCGACTTTTCAAGGTAAAAGCCGGGGCAGTCTCCGGTGAACTGGAACGTCGCATGCACGACGGGCTTGCCGTGCCTGTCAGATTCCAACCACGATGCAAACGGGTAGAGCCAGCAGACTCCCGGCTTGTCTGGGTGGACGCCGCAGTAGCCTTTGTCGTCTAAGAACCTGCACCGCAGCGGCGTGCCGTCCTGCTCGTCGCGCTCGTCCTTCTGGCGCTTGAGCGACAGCATGCTCAAAGTCGTTATGACGTTGCCGGCGCCCTCCTGCTCCCAAGTCGATATCTTGGCCTCGTTTCTCACGAATTCCGCCTTTGATTCGTAACCCAGCTTTTTTGTCAAAAGGGCGATGTCGTCTTTTGTCAATGGGAGCCTGCCCTGCCGCTCGCAGCAGTTGTGGCAGTCGGGCCACAGGCACTTCCAAAGCACAAACAGGTTGTCCCGTGTCAGGGTCGGTATGTGGAATATCACGCCGCCGACCTGCACGGGGGCGTCGACGATGTCGTCGCGCTGGCCTACCTGTAGGTCGTACAATTTCTGGTCGACGGGCCACTTTGTCGCAAGCAGGTCCAGCGACTCTTTAACCGAATTACCAGTATGCAAGGTGTGAATTGTCTTAAATTATAAGCCCGGCAGTGTTTAAATGTACTCCATGCTCAGCCCTCACGAGGTAGAAGCGGAAAGCGACAAGGGCAAGCATGCTTCTTCCACGGAAAACAGGCGGATGGTCTGGGAAAACGTGGTGTGGCCGCTGATACTTGAAGTAAACCGGTCATATTTTACGCTCAAGGAATACCACGCAAAGAGGGACGAGTTTTGCAAAGTTTCAGGCATCCCCGCGTCCAAGGTCGCCGGCGGCTTTGTGTCGCTTTTGGTAAAGGGGATACTGGGGCGCAACAAGAACATTTACTCCATCCACTATCGCCTGATACCGTACATGCGCAAGAAGG
>NZ_JBOGQF010000150.1:2139-3880 GCF_050748925.1 Nitrososphaera sp. | reverse complement strand
TCACTTATCAAGCCGAGTCATCCTCCAACCGGCGTCTTTGCACTTAATACACCGGCCAACACTATTGCAGCCCCGGAAACTATACGCGAACGTTTCCGTAAAGCCACTTTCGTTTCTTTCCACTTATTCTGTCGTTTTGTGGCGTGTTTCTGTTTCCTATACACGACGGTCATTGCAGATTTCTCTGCTGCGTCCTTCACCCCATGCTCATGCATGGAGTTGCATTCAATAGGTCATACTTGCAATCGCATATTACAGCGCAAATCCTTTACACTCAAGTCGTCCGGCCGATAACTAAGGAGGTGATCCAGCCGCAGGTTCCCCTACGACTACCTTGTTACGACTTCTCCCCCGTTGCTGACCCCAGGTTCGATAGCGCCAATTAGGCGCCACCTCGCCAAGAACCAACTTCGGTGAAGCGACGGGCGGTGTGTGCAAGGAGCAGGGACGTATTCACCGCGCGATAGTGACACGCGGTTACTAGGGATTCCAGATTCATGAGGGCGAGTTTCAGCCCTCAATCATAACTGAGGTAAGGTTTGTGGGATTGCCTCCCCCTTTCGGGATCGGAGCCCGTTGTCCTTACCATTGCAGCCCGCGTGTGGCCCGGAAGTTTCGGGGCATACTGACCTGCCGTAGCCCCCTCCTTCCTCCGCCTCAGCGGCGGCGGTCCCTCTAATTAGCCCTGCTAGTCCTGAGACCAGCAGTAGCAACTAGAGGCAGGGATCTTGCTCGTTACCTGACTTAACAGGACACCTCACGGCACGAGCTGGCGACGGCCATGCACCTCCTCTCAGCTTGTCTGGTAAAGTCTTCAGCTTGACCTTCACTCTGCTGTCGCTCCCGGTAAGATTTCCGGCGTTGACTCCAATTGAACCGCAGGCTTCACCCCTTGTGGTGCTCCCCCGCCAATTCCTTTAAGTTTCAGTCTTGCGACCGTACTCCCCAGGCGGCAGACTTAACGGCTTCCCTGCGGCACTGGGTTGGCTCGAAGCCAACCCATCACCGAGTCTGCATCGTTTACAGCTGGGACTACCCGGGTATCTAATCCGGTTTGCTCCCCCAGCTTTCATCCCTCACCGTCGAGCGCGTTCTGGCAAGCCGCCTTCGCCACTGGTGGTCTTCAGTGGATCAGAGGATTTTACCCCTACCCACTGAGTACCGCTTGCCTCTCCCGCCTCCTAGCCCTGTAGTATCCTCCGCAGCCCATCTGTTGAGCAGGTGGATTTAACGGAAGACTTGCAGAACCGGCTACGGATGCTTTAGGCCCAATAATCGTCCCGACCACTCGGGGTGCTGGTATTACCGCGGCGGCTGACACCAGACTTGCCCACCCCTTATTCTACACTATTTTTAGAAGTGCCAAAAGATGCCCTTAGCGGACATCACTCAGAGTAACCCTGTCAAGCTTTCGCCTATTGCAGAGGTTTCGCGCCTGCTGCGCCCCATAGGGCCTGGGCCCTTGTCTCAGTGCCCATCTCCGGGCTCCTCCTCTCAGAGCCCGTACCGGTTACAGGTTTGGTGGGCCATTACCTCACCAACAGCCTGATCGGCCGCAGTCCAATCCAGGGGCCATATAGGTTTCAGCCATTGTCCATTCCAGAAACCTTGGCCTATCGCGGTTTATCCTCAGTTTCCCGAGGTTATCCACGTCCCCTGGGCATGTTGACTACGTGTTACTGAGCCGTATGCCACGCATTACTGCGTTGACTCGCATGGCTTAGTCCCACTCTGATAGCAG
>NZ_JBOGQF010000150.1:0-2129 GCF_050748925.1 Nitrososphaera sp. | reverse complement strand
ACATCGAATCCCCATGATATGAGCGCAACTGGAGGTCAGTGAATCACAAAATGGCATACTGCCAACATCATCACTGACGCCGCCTTGATGTTACGTTCAAAACACTTTCTTACAGCAGAGCGATATAAATCTTTCAGAACGAGCGTAAACCGTGAGAGGACACGTCAATACCGGCCACTGAAAGCGTCCGATTTAGTGTTAACCAAAGCTTGTAAAAACTTGCTAATAAAGCCTTTGATGAATTTCTCTTTAGTGAAACATAGTTCCAGTTGATCTGGTGTTTTCGACTAGAAGCTCTAGCAGATCATGCGGTTCCGACGGGCTTTGTTGAAAATTATGGATCTGCATTTTTGCATATAGTCTAAATAGTGTCAGGACGAAATTGCCTCGTGCACGATAATACTACCAACAATAAACCAAACCGCCTTGCAAAAGAGACCAGCCCGTACCTTTTGCAACACGCACACAATCCCGTCGACTGGTACTCGTGGGGGGAAGAAGCTTTACAGCGCGCAAAAAAGGAGGACAAGCCCATCTTTTTGAGCGTAGGCTACTCGGCGTGCCACTGGTGCCACGTGATGGCCCACGAGTCGTTTGAAGACGAAGAAACGGCCAAGATAATGAACGAGCATTTCATCAACATCAAAGTCGACAGGGAAGAGCGCCCAGATATTGACGACATTTACCAGCGGGTATGCCAGCTTGCCACGGGAACTGGAGGGTGGCCGCTTTCTGTTTTCATGACGCCAGACCACAAGCCGTTCTATGTCGGCACGTATTTCCCAAAGGACGGCCGGCACTATAACCTGCCGGGGTTCAAGACAATCCTGAACCAGCTGGCAGAGGCGTACAGGGGCAAGAAAGGCGAGATCGAGACTGCAAGTGCAGAGTTCATGGGCGCCCTCTCACAGACATCGAGAGACGTTGCCCTGCCAAGCGCCGCTGCAAAGGAGGCAATAGAGCGCCCGATACTGGACGAGGCGGCAATGGGCCTGCTGCAGATGGGCGACACCATCTATGGCG
The DNA here is from genome assembly GCF_050748925.1 of Nitrososphaera sp. Classification (GTDB taxonomy): domain Archaea; phylum Thermoproteota; class Nitrososphaeria; order Nitrososphaerales; family Nitrososphaeraceae; genus Nitrososphaera. Next base: position 1,106 of record NZ_JBOGQF010000150.1, on the reverse strand, counting down.
GCTTTGGCCAGGCCCCAAAATTCCCAAACGCGTCAAACCTGCTCTTTTTGCTGCGCTATTACGATATTTCAGGCATCGCCCGGTTCCGCGACTTTGTCCTGTTTACGGCCGACAAGATAGCCGCTGGCGGGATACACGACCAGCTGGCAGGAGGCTTTGCAAGGTATTCGACGGACCAGAAATGGCTCGTCCCCCACTTTGAAAAGATGCTCTATGACAACGCGCTCCTTGCACAACTGTACGCGGAATTGTACCAGATAACCAAGGACGGGCGCCACCTAACAGTCGTGAGAAAGACGCTTGACTTTATCATGCGCGAAATGACGCACCCGGAGGGCGGCTTTTACTCGGCACTTGACGCCGACTCGGAAGGCGAAGAGGGCAAGTTCTACATCTGGGCCAAAAAAGAGATCCGCGAGGTCCTGCAGGACCCTCTAGCTGTCGACATATTTTGCGAGCACTATGGCGTGACTGACGGCGGCAACTTTGAGTTTCGAAATATCCTCAACGTCCGGTCGCCCGTCGCAGGATTAGCCCAGCGTCACGGCAAGAGGCCTCCAGAGATAGAGAAAATTATAGCTGACGCTTCGGCCAAGTTGCTTGCCACAAGGGAAAAGCGCGTAAGGCCGGGGCGCGACGAAAAGGTCCTGACGTCGTGGAACGGGCTCATGATCTCTGGCTTTGCCAAGGGCTATGCCGTTACCGGCAACCAGAAATACCTCGACGCTGCCAAAAAGGCAGTCGACTTTATCGAGGCAAGACTCGCCTCGCCTGAAGGGCGGCTTATGCGCACGTTCAAGGACGGCCAGTCGAAACTGAACGCGTACCTGGACGACTATGCCTTTTACGCTAGCGCACTCTTGGACCTGTTTGCAGTTGACTCTAAACCTGCATACCTCGAAAAGGCAGCCAAGTACACCGACTATATGCTTGCACACTTTTGGGACGAAAAGGAGGGCAACATGTTCTTTACCTCTGACGACCACGAGCAGCTGATCGTCCGCACAAAGAACTTTTACGACCTCGCAATCCCGTCAGGAAACTCGCTTGCAGCCTCTAACCTGCTGCGGCTGTACCTCTCCGTGCAAAACCCCGACTATTTGGAC
>NZ_JBOGQF010000149.1:0-3899 GCF_050748925.1 Nitrososphaera sp. | reverse complement strand
TAAAGCCAATAGGAATAGCGTGGTCAAGCCTGCTAATTTCTAGCCCGATATTGCAAGATTTACAATCCAATGCAGCGCGGCAGCAATTATTAGATTTCATTGCGGCGGGCGGAAGGTGCTGCTGCGAAATAGTAACATTGGCCCGCCCTCATCTTGTTACCCGGTATATTTTGTCAGTATTTTTTCTATTAAGGCTGACTGAACTTGGTTAAGTTTCATTAAAGTAATTATCTCCTTGGCTTTCCTGCAATGAACCCGAAATACATAACATCGATGGCTGCACTTGCGGCAGCCGCGATTCTTCTCTTGGGAATCGTCATCTCAACGGCAGACAGCACTCAGTCAAATGCTGCTCTCGCTGCAAGCGGGATGAAACACAAGAGAATAGGTTGGCCAAACGTTCATCCCAACGTAAAGACAGGCTTTAACAAAGAAGCGAAATATCCTTCAATAGAGCAGACCGCCTTTATCCATCCGTTTGCAGTTGTAATAGGAGACTGCCACATCGGCAAGATGGTCATGGTAGCACCGACTGCCGTTTGCAGGGGTGATGAAGGTACTCCCATCCACATAGGCGACTTATCCAACATTCAAGATGGAGTTGTTTTGCATGCACTTGAAACGACTGAGGGCGGAAAGAATCTGGACAACAGAAAATTTAGCCTGACTGGCGACTTGCTGCTTGGAAATGACACGCGATTTAATAATGACGGTTATGCGATATGGGTTGGCGAGAGAACGAGTCTGGCGCATGGCTCTCTTGTGCATGGGCCCGCTTGGATTGGCAACGATACATTTGTGGGTATGGAGGCGATGGTGTTTAACGCCAAAGTCGGAAATAATGTTGCAATAGGTGTTTCAAGCACCATCACCGGAGGCGTCACTATCGCAGACAACAAGTTTGTGCCACCGGGAAGCGTTATAACAACACAAGAACAAGCCGAAGCTTTGCCATCACGCATAGGTAGCCTGTACGAGAATATCAACAAAGGTGTAATCCATGTTAATGAGAATTTGACAGAGCAGTACGATGAAGCGCACCTTGAAAAACTGATCAAGTACCGAGAGACAGAAATGGAAAGAGGGATGCTAGAGACAAGCCGAAGCCTTTCAAAGTGATATGAGAGTGACTATTAGAGGATCCCTCTCCTTCTTTTTCTTTGCAATTCACAACAGATGAGTTTCAAATAAATCCAATAGATATTAAAAGACGTGCGGGCGAACACAAGGTCGGATGGCGGACATTTCGGTTATCGCCGGGCCCTCGTCGCCCGACCTTGCCGCAGGCATTGCAAGGCGCCTTGGCGCAGACCTCATCTCGACAGAGTTGCGTATCTTTTCAGACGGGGAGAGCAAGGTCAGGCTCGACAGGCCCGCCGGCAAGAAATGCGTGCTGGTCCAGTCGACACATCCTCCCACCGACAGCAACCTGATGCAGGCCATGATGATCGCAAGGAAATGCGCAGACGACGGGGCAAAGGTGTGCGCGGTTATGCCGTACCTTGCCTATGCCCGGCAGGACAGGGCGTTTCTTGAAGGCGAGGGGGTGAGCGCGGCGCTCGTCGCCAGGCTGCTTGAAGCGTCAGGGGTGAATGCAATAGTGACTGTCGACATCCACAGCCAGATGGCGCTGTCGTATTTCAAGAATGCAAGGAACGTTTCTTCAATCCCCCTTTTGGCAGAGCATGCCAGCAAGATGAAGCTGAAAAAACCGCTGGTAGTTTCGCCGGACGCTGGCGGCGCCGACAGGGCGGAAGAGTTTGCAAGACTGCTAAAGGCAGACGCAGTGGCGCTGAAAAAATCCCGCGACAGAAAGACGGGAGAGGTCTCTATTGAAAAGATAAACTTTGACGTCTCTGGCCGCGACGCAATCCTGGTCGACGACATGATAAGCAGCGGCGGCAGCATCGTCAAGGCGGCAGAGGTCCTGCGCAAGGCCGGCGCAGGCAATGTGTACGCGATGTGCGCCCACGCGCTGCTTGTAGGCGACGCGGCCCAAAGGATAATGGCGTCAGGCGTAAAAGACATTGTCGCCACGAATTCCATACCCGGCAGGTATGCGAAGGTTGACATGAGCGCCCCCCTGGCAGACGCCGCCAGGTCGGCGCTGTGACAAGCATAAATCAGGCGTCGTCGGACTAGCCACATTGGCAAACATGCAGGTAGTCTTCCTCGGCACATCGTCAGCCGCCCCCACTGCCGAGCGAGGGCTGTCGTCGATAGCGGTGATGCGCGACGGCGAGCTGTTGCTGTTTGACGCCGGCGAGGGCATGCAGCGCAACTTTATCAAATCAGGCCTCGGCATGAACCGCAAGATGAAGGTGTTTGTCACCCACATGCACGCGGACCACTGCGTCGGGCTCCTCGGGCTTTTGCAGACAATGTCCCTCCTTGGCAGGGAGCAGCGACTTGACATCTATGGCCAGCCAAGGCTGAAGGAATTCCTGGAGGAGAACATGCGCATCATTAATTTCGGCCTGACATTTGAAGTTGCCATCCACACCATAGAAAAAGAGGGCACAGTCGTGCAGGAACGGGACTACCAGATAACATGCTGCGAGGCACTGCATTCAGTCCCGGCGCTGTCGTACAGGCTAGACGAGTTTGACAGGCCGGGGGCATTTAACGTCGATGCGGTGAAAAAGATGGGCATCCCGGAAGGCGAGCTGTACGGCAGGCTGCAGCGCGGCCACGACATCGAACACAACGGCAAGACGGTCAGGTCTGCAGACGTGGTTGGTCCGGCAAGGCCGGGGAGAAAGATCGGAATATCAGGCGACACCCGGCCCACAGACAAGCTTGCGCGGTTCTTTTCAGGGTGCGACCTCCTCGTCTTTGAGTCGACGTACGGCCATGACAAGCTTGCCAAGGCGCTAGAGACTTTTCACTCGACTGCGGCAGAGGCGGCCGCGCTTGCCAAGCAGGCAGGCGCCAAAAAGCTGTTTCTCACGCATTTTAGCGCGCGCTATGACGAGACGTCGGCGCTTGTAAAAGAAGCGGCGGCCATCCACGGAAACGTGGAGGCGGCGGAAGACATGAAGGCGGTAGATGTGCCGTATCCTTCATAGTTTTATTGCATAGCGGGTAAGGTCGTCTGCACTTTTGATCGACGCCAGCTGCGCCCTGTCAATTATGATGCACGCCGCGCCGTAGCCGTGATATGCCTCCTTTGAAGAAAAGAGCGTCATGACTTTGCCGCCGTGGTCGATCCTGTAGCCGTGGCATGGCTCGTGCCCCCTAACGACAACTTTTGTCCCCGTAGCGGCAAGCCATCTTTCAGTCACGGCTCTGCCAAAGTGCCTGCCTATGCCCCTTCTCGACTCTTCCCATCCCGGTTCACGTCCTATCGGCCTCGGGTCGTTCCACAGCAGCTCTTCCATGACCCTGTTTCGCAAGTGGTTTTCCTGCGCTGCGGCGACAAGGTCTCGGTAGCACTCTGCTACGCCGGGATCGGTTGGAAGCCCACCGTGCACCAGGAGCAGGCCACCCTTGACGACGGTGGCAAGTGATAGCAACCTGAAAAACGAAAGCACTTTGCCATACATGGCTTTGGCATCAGGGCCAAAACTGTCCTCCATGGTATAGGGCAGGTCGTGTGATGAAAAGGGAAACTCGGCTGGCGCCTCATGGTTGCCCCTCATGAGCACGACAGAATCAGGATGGCTGCGCTTTAGCCGACACACGCGATGCAGAACTCCTACAGAGTCACTGCCCCTGTCGACATAGTCGCCCAGAAAAACAAGCTTGTTGCGGGGACTTGACAGGAACTTTGGAGATTCCATCAAGTCAAGAACTGACGAGAGAGCGCGAGTGTCGCCATGGAGGTCGCTTACAATTGTCAGCCGGTCAAAGTCGTGTAGCTCCACCAGGCCGCCACGGACTGTCCCGCCGGCTATAGC
>NZ_JBOGQF010000148.1:0-3932 GCF_050748925.1 Nitrososphaera sp. | reverse complement strand
CGGCGCGCCCCGGCGCTGCCTTGAAAAAGGCAAGCACGCGTATGGCGTCGACGGTCCTTGCCTTGAATTTTTCAACGTCGGTAGTTTCCACGCCACTCACGCTGCCATCGGCCTGTTCATCAGGGCGGAGACTGCCTGCTCGAACTCTTTTCTCGAAAGCGGCGCAACGTCTGCGACTTTAAGGTTTTCCCTAACGTGTTCGGCGCTTTTCTGGCCGATGAGCGGCGCCACGACGGCAGGGCTTGACCTCATTATCTGCACCAGCTTGGTCACCGGATCGGTGATGCCGGCATAGTCAGGTACCTGGGCGCGCAGCAGCCTGCCCTGAAAGAGCGGTATGCTCGTAAAGACGCCGATGCCCAGTTTTTCGGCCGCTTCAAGTGTCGTCATGTTTGCACCATTTACAGGCTGGCTCTTTAGCAACAAGGCCTCGCTGTACGACAGGTTGTACGGCAACTGAACAAAGCGAAGGCCGTGGCCCTTGCCACCTATCGACTCTGCAACCTTGACCGCCGCTTCAAGCGACAGGTATTCTTCGCTTTCCTGCGGCACCCGAAAGCACGTCCAGGTCGCCATGCCGTAATAGCGCAGCTTGCCGGCCTTGCGGTACTTTTCATACAGCTCAAAGACCCGGGCGAGCATCTCCATGAACTCTTTTCTGCTCACGTCCTTGTGCCAGCTTTCAAACGCGTTGTGTATGTAGACAAGGTCGATGGCCGAAAGGTGCATGTTGGCAAGCGACTTGTCTATGCACTTTGCGATATAGTCCGGGTTCATGACGTTGTAGCCGGAGCTGATGTCGTCTGCCGTGATGACGCCCGGAGAAATGTACATCCTTTGCATGTATTCCATCACGTCGATGCTTGGAAAGTCGCCGTCGTTTGTGATGTAGCCGTTCTTTGTAGATATGAAAACCTGGTCCCGGCCGATGCCTTCCCCTGCCAGGCGCGCAAGGGCCCTGCCGATGCTCTTTTCTGACTTCATGGCGCGGTAGTTTATGGCGGTGTCGATGACGTTTACCGCGCCTGACCTGACCGACGTGTAGACGGCGCCTTCCATCGCCCTGTCGTCTTCTGCAGTGGACTCGCCGAGGTACGTCCCCATCCCGATGCTTGACAGGTGCAGGCCGTCAAAGGCGCGCAGGTGGCCGGCGGGCCTGCCCTGCCTGGCAGAATGATCGGCAAATTTTCTTGTGCCCTGCGGCGTTGCAAACCCCTCAAGGACCTGATAACCAGACAACGTACGAGATTGGCCGCCGGCGATAATAAACGGATCGAGCCTCCCTTCAGGTGAGCAACCCTTATCTTTGTAACAGTGTTATATTACATGTGGCAGCGCTGGACCCAAACGTCTTCAACCCTTACGTCCTGCTGGACCCAGCCGTCGCGCCGGTCGCAAGCATCGCGCTCACGGCAGCGTCGATGGCGATGGCAGTCCTGATCTCGCGCAGCTTTTTCAAGTCGTACAGCTTTTCCGGGTTTGGCTACCTGCTAGGGTTGCCGGCTGGGTTTGTCTTTCTCGCCGCGTCGTTCGCGTTCGAGTTCGCGAGTTTCGCCTATACAGGCTACCCCGTCCTGCACCCCGCGTTCTTTTGGGTCCAGCTGGCGCTCCAGTCTGAGGCGTTTGCGCTAATCGCGCTTTCCTACTATTACAAGGACTCTAGCGCGGGCCCGCGCCTTGGCGCAAGGGACGTCGTGATGCTATTGATTCCATTTGCGATGGTGGCCGTTCCTTTCATCCTGCCGACCAGCGAGATCGCAGGCAAGCCCTACTTTAACTACGCCCAGCTTGCCGATTTCAGCCTCTACATGCGCATCTTTAACATGGCGGTGCTCGGCTTTATCTTTAAAAACGCGATATTCTCGCTTGCCAGGGCAGGGAGCATCAGGATGCTGTACGTGCCGGCGGCCTTTGCGCTCCTGTGGCTTGAGCAGTATTCGCTTGTGATGACGTACTTTGACAACAGCGCCTTTGCGTTTGCCGGCTCTATGGCGGCAAGGGTCGGCGGCCTGGCGCTCTTTGCATACGCAGTGCACGCAGTAACAAAGAGGAGGGTGGAGATTGAGGCAGGAAAAGCGGCATAAGCTCCAGCTGTTCTACGAGATCCTCTGCGCGGTGGAAGAGGACTCTATGCACAACCAAGTCGCAAGGCCGACTCATGTGCAGCACTCTACACGCCTGTCGTACGACAAGATGATGAACCACCTTGGCGAGCTGGAAGAAAAGGGCATGGTACACAGGGTGAGCGGGCTTGTCGCGATAACGGCAAAGGGCAAGAAATTCATCGAGCAGTACGACGACCTGACGAGGCTGATAGAGAGCGCCGGCCTCTAAATGCGGTTCATTGCAATCCGATTAGGACTTTCATGAACAGCCGACATCAAAATCCAGACGAATTCATCGACAAGGAGTAAAAATGGTATACCCCCGAATTACGCTCGGGGACATGCGCTGCATCGTAAAGGAAATAGCTGACTGCTAGAGGTATACCTTTGAGGCTTCAAGTTGACGCTCAAGGGAATGAAAAATCACTACAACGTCAAGCTGCTGAAGGGGTACGGGGTCTCAATTACCCTTAAGGCGAACCGAATTTGTTTGAAAGGAGGGAAAGATCCCTTTACCGGAAAGCAGGAATTTGAAGAGTGATTTGTAACTCAACTTCCCTATGAACGAATAGTAATTGCTGGTAAGGGTTACATATCAACGGACGCTATTGAGCTTCTTTCGGATCATAATGTCAATGTGATCCTGCTAGACTCTTATGGGTACTTGGCATGCAACATGACCCGGGCTATGGTGAGTGACACGGCAACCAAGTATAGAATGGGACAGTATGACACATTCAGAGACCCTGCCAAGGTATTATTTCTGCAAAGGGAAAGCCTAAAGGCAAAACTGGAAAGTCAAATTGGTTTTTTGCAGTCTCTGCAGAGGCCAGAATTGAGGGATTGCGTAGAGGGATTGCAGAGATACTGTGACAGAATTGAAGAGCAGAAGGACAAGCGCGACTTGCTGCGCATAGAAGCTGGAGCAGGTCAACTCTACTTTCGTTATTACACCCGTCTTTTCGATTCAAAATACGCATTTAATTCTAGGCGCGGCGGTGGAATAAAGATGAGTAACAGGTATGCTTCAGATGTAATTAATGCGCTTTTGAACTATGGCTATTCCGTATTGGCCGCAGAAATTGCCAAATTTGTTCATGGGTTTGGATTAGATCCATACTATGGCTTTTTTCACAAACATGACACGTCATTTCAAGCGTTAGTCTATGACCTAATAGAGCCTTTCAGGTGGCTGGTAGAGTATTGTGTTTACAAGATTGCGTCGGACACCAACCACAACCACCCAATAACCAAACGCGATTATGCATGGACAAAAGAGGGCCGCATTGTGCTAGATGATGATTTGATAAGGCGATTCTTGGAATTGCTAGAGCGTAAGTTCCAGAGCGAGCGGCCATACAAATTCAAGCATGGCGTCAAGCGGCGCGACGGGCTATCGATGTGTCAAGAAATAACAATTGCAAAAATCAATGTGCATGAGCTTGCAGAATATTGTGTGGGAAAGGAAAAGCAGCTCTAGCAAAATGGATATGCAAGACCGCCGCTAACTATAGAGGTGCAGGAAAAAGAGAATGCGCACCTTTTGAGCGTGCAAATCCGACGCTCCACGTAAAGTAAATGATCATCTGTTATGTGAAAGTACGACTAAGAAATTGCAAAAAAAGAAAAGGGGGAAGGTTGATGAGCATCATAGGAAGACAGAGGCCCTTTTTTCATTGGCTCTTGTACTGCGCTATAATTCTATCAGCTCTCTTGAGAATGTCCCAGGGATTGCCAATTCGTCTTCACCGACAATTACACTAACGTTGCTGTATGTAATTGACACAAGTACGATATCCCAATTTGGATTAGGACACTCAAATCCCT
>NZ_JBOGQF010000147.1:0-4080 GCF_050748925.1 Nitrososphaera sp. | reverse complement strand
CTTTCTGACAAGCAGCAGCCAGATAAGCAATGGTCTTGGCAAACTTAACGGCTTAAAGAAGCGTCGAGACAATTCACAAACATCGCATATCCATAAGAATGATGTAGCGTTACCCTAAATGTCTCGCTGAAAAATCTACTTGTCTAATGCATCCTGATCCAGCAGCTATCCCGACCGTTTGCTAATCAGTTGAATCCTTGCATCCTCAATATATCATGAATCGCTACTCATCTTTCTCGTCAAGCCACTCCTTCTGCTTGACCTTGATGCAGTCCTTAATCTATATCAACGAGAAATAGCCCCAACTTTGTACAATAGCCATAGTCCAAGGCTAACAAGCCCTCGCTCTAGTAAGACTTAATTAAGGTTATAGCCGAACGTCAATCCATTCAATCATAGTGATAATTAATGGCTACCAGATTTAGAAAAAGCAGAAGGCAAAGAGGCAGCAGGTATTGCGGCTGGGGCCAGGTCGGCCAGCACAGGCAGGCAGGAAGCAGGGGAGGCATCGGCGGAGCCGGCAAGCACAAGCACTTTTTCATAAGGACAGTAATCGAAGAACCAGACCACTTTGGTCACGACGCGTTCAACTCGTTCAACCGCAACCTGGTCAACAGGTGGGTCAACGTCCGCGACCTTGATGCAGTCTTTGCCAAGCACGGCAAGGCCGACGAGTCAGGCAAGGTCGTCCTGGACCTCGCAGCACTCGGGTATGACAAGTTGCTGGGCGGCGGCCAAATAGGCGGCGCTTACACTATCAAGGTAGCCAAGGTATCAGAGAAGGCCAAGGCAAAGATCCAGGCAGCAGGCGGTGAGGTCATCTCAGATGAGCACGACGCAGAATGAGAGCAAGCTCAGGCGCATAATCAAGGCAGCGTCTGTTTACGTCCCGCAGGTTCCAAAGCCCAAGAAAAAGATCACGCTGACGGAAAAGTTCGTCTGGACCGGCATCGCGCTCTTTGCATACCTCATCATGGGCCAGATCCCGCTTTATGGCGTCACTGAGGACCCGCGCTTTGACTTTCTCGCCTTTGCCAGGGTCATCTTTGCCGCGCAGCAAGGCACGCTGATGGAGCTTGGCATCGGGCCCATAGTCACTGCAGGGTTGCTCATGCAGCTCTTGAAGGGCTCGGACCTCATCCGCCTCGACTTCAAGAACCCGGACGACAGGTCGCTCTTTACGTCGGCGACCAAGATAGTCACCATCATAGTAATCGTCGCAGAGGGCGCGCTCTACGGCATCTCTGTGTACGGCCCCTTGGTTGATGGCCCCCACATAATTGCGGTGGTTATTGGCCAGCTGATCTTTGCCTCACTGCTCGTCATGCTGATGGACGAGATGGTGCAAAAAGGGTGGGGCGTCGGCTCTGGACTGTCGCTGTTCATCATGGCAGGCATTGCCCAGACGATACTCTGGAGCGTGTTCAGCCCGCTGCCTGCAAACGACGGGCCCATAGGCATCGCGCCGTTTGCCATACAGGCAGGATTGGAAGGCCACATACAGGATGCGATATTCCGCGCGGGCCAGCTGCCGAGCGTATTTGCGCTTGCGCTCACAATAGGAGTAATACTCGTGCTCGTGTATATCGAGGGGATACACGTCGACATTCCTATAGTATCGACAAAATACAGAGGCTTTACGGCCGTCTACCCCATCAAGCTGCTATACACGTCAGTCATCCCGGTCATCCTGGCGTCGGCACTCATCGCCAACGCGGTGTTCATGGGTCAGATGATGTGGGCCAACTATAACCCCAACAACACCAACCCAGTGTTCAACTGGATTGCGCAGTTTGACCAGAACAGCTCGCAGACTCCCACGGGCGGCATACTATACTACATAACTTCTCCAAGGAGCCTCGAAACGGTAGCTCAGGACCCCGTAAGGGCGGTAGTCTATGCCATATTCTTTACGGCCATAGTCACGGTGTTTTCAAGGCTCTGGGTAGAGTTGGGCGGCCTGTCGGCCAAGACGGCGGCGCGCAACCTGCTTGACGCAGATGTCCAGGTGCCGGGCTTCCGCAGGTCTGAAGGCTCTGTAGAAGGCTTGCTCAACCGCTACATTCCGTCGCTCACGATAATCAGCGGCATCATCATCGGCCTTCTGGCGTCGCTCTCAGACATGCTTGGAGTCTTTGGCTCTGGCACCGGCGTACTGCTGATGGTCAACATCATGGTGAGCTATTACCAGACGCTGGTCAAAGAGCAGGTCGACACCTACATGCCCAAACTGGCGGCTATCCTTGGCAGGAAATAACAAGCGCGCAATCATCGTCGGCATCCCCGGCGTGGGCAAGACCACCGTCATCGCCCGCGCTGCAGAGATGCTGTCGCAAAAGCGCAAGACAACTCTTGTCACCTATGGGACGCTCATGTTTGAGGAGGCGCAAAAGATGGGCGTCAAGAGCCGCGACGAGATGCGCAAGCTGCCGGTCAGCGAGCAGCGCAGGCTGCAAGAGACTGCCGCAAGGCGCATTGCCGACATGAAAGACGACATTGTGATCGTCGACACTCACCTTTTTATAAGCACGGGCGAGGGATATTATCCCGGCCTGCCCATGCGACTGCTAACGATAATGAACCCTACCAACCTGATAATGGTGGCCGCCGACCCGCAAGAGATCGTGGACCGCAGGAGGAACGACTCGACGCGCGTGCGCGACGAGGCGTCGGTTGAAGCCATCCGCAACGACCTTGACTTTTCAAAAATGATGCTCGCCTCATGCTCGGTATTGACGGGCGCGCCGTTTGCGCTTGTCCTCAACGACAATGGCAAGGCAGACGATGCCGCCGCCGGCATAGCCAAAGTGCTGGGAGAAGGAAAATGATGATAGATTGGGGCAGCATAATACTGCAGTTCTTTAGCCCGCAGTACACGCGCAACCCGATATTCCCGGACATGGTCTCGGCCAGCATAGTGGCTCTGGCGATTTCAGTCGGCATGAGCTTTGCCTTTGCGATGCTTCGCAAAAAGACCACCGACATTGAGCGGACCAACAGGATAATGAAGGAGACCAACGAGTGGCGCAAGTCCTACACCGACGCGGTGAAAAAGGGCGACAAGGAGAGGGTCGACGAGCTGAAGAAAAAGCAGGCATACATCAACAAGATGGCCCTTGAAGTGCAACAGCAGCAGATGCGCCCCATGTTCATCTACATGATACCGTCGTTTTTGATATGGATATTCGTCTTTCCCGCGATATTCGGCCAGGTCGTCAACATATCGCCCATATACCTGCCGTTCATCACGTGCAGCGACGAAGACGTCGCAAACCAGACGCAGCTTGACGAGAACGGCAACCCCAGGGGCGCCTGCACGCTGCCGGGCGAGGTATACCTATGGGGCTGGTTCCTGCTGACGTCGTTTGGGTTTTCCGGCATAATATCCAAGATAACCAAGACAGGCATGGCCACCGGCATATGACCGCAAGATTCAGCATCGTCATTTCCGGCTGGCCGGCAGTTGGCAAGACCACCATAGCAGGCGAGCTTGCCAAGGAATTCGGCCTGTCGCACTATAACGGGGGCGACATACTGAAGATGCTTGCAGCAGAAAGGGGCTACTCTACCGACACGTCGAAAAGCGACTGGTGGGACACGCCGGAGGCAAAAAAGTTCATGGAAGAGCGCAAGCGCGACCCCACGTTTGACAAAAAGGTCGACGGCAAGCTGTCAGAGATACTAAAGAGCGAGAACGCGGTGATAACAAGCTATACCTTGCCGTGGCTCGTCAGCGACGAGAGGATAATAAAGTTCTGGCTCAAGGGCTCGTCGCACAACAGGGCAGCGCGCATGGCAAACCGCGACAAGATACCCATCGAGCAGGCAGAAAAGATAGTGGACATGCGCGACGGCGAAAATAAAAAGATCTACCGCAGCCTCTACGGCTTTGTCTTTGGCGACGACCTGTCGGTGTTTGACTATGCGCTCAACACCGACAGGCTGAGCCTCGACGCGCTGGTAGAAATATCAAAATTAATAGTAAGGCACCACGCGAGTCGTTGATGATATGCTACCGCAGCTCGCCAACCTTGTCAACGTGGACGATGACATTACAAACGAAAAATACGGCCATTACCC
>NZ_JBOGQF010000146.1:0-4121 GCF_050748925.1 Nitrososphaera sp. | reverse complement strand
GTCGTGGCCGGTCAAGGACGGCCCGGGCAATGTCGCGACGTGGAGCGACCTGGCAGGATTTTCCGGCTATCCGGAGGAGGTTGTCGCGCACAGGTCAATTCTTGCGCATTTCCTTGGCTACCTGCAAAAGTTTAGAAAGTCTACCCTTTTTGTCGACAGGCGCAAGACTAGCGCATACCTTGGAGACGAGGTAAAGAAGATCATGGCGGGGCAGGTGTACGTCATCGACATCGCCAGGCTCCCGACGCTTGAGGAGCAGTCGCTGGTGGTCGGAGACGTAATGCACGCCGTAGACGAGATGTATGCGGCCAAGAGCCTGACTGGAAAGGGGCCCGGCAAGACGGCCAAGTACATGCTCATATTCATAGACGAGATAAACAGGTTCCTGCCAAGCTCTGTCCCCGGCATGAAGAGGATGTCTGCCACCGCCGAGCAGATAATGAGGACAGTCATTGCCGGCAAGTCAAGGAATACCGTGCTTTTTTCCGCCCAGCAGTTCAAGAGCGCGGTTGACGGCGCCCTGCATGAAAACACCGGCACGCACATGTTTGCCAAGCTGGGCCCGGCCGAGCTTGCGGCACCTTCCTACGGCATGATAAGCGAGCACACAAGGGGGAACATTGTCAGGCTCAACAAGGGCGAGATCGTCATGACCCATCCCGCGTTCAGGCACCCCATAAAGATCACGTTTCCCCGGGTGCCGTTCAAAAAATCACGACAACAAGTATAAATCAATCAAGAGTCGCCGGGCTTGCATGACGGAATATTACCACATGCACGCGCTGATAGCCACCACCGTAGACGGCACGTGCAAAAGTGCAGGCACGCCCCAGCACGTCACCGTGTGTTCCAAGATGGGCTTTACCCACGCAAACGAGGTCCGCTGCGAGCTGCGCCCGGGGACAGTGCCGCCAAACGCCGCATGCAAGTGCGTACACGAAATACCTGACGGCGCGAGGGTCCCGAGCGGGTTCCGGATGGTGCCAAAGGCAGAGCAGAGAAGGTGGAAGAAAGGCGCCAAGCTCAAGAAGAGCGGCAGTAGAAAGTGAAAGCACGTTAGAGAATTTTTAAAGCTCTTGGGCTTTGCAGCATGATGTTTACTACAGGCAGTATAAAAGAATAATTATTTTGCCATGTTTCCACTGGAAACGCGCGCTAGTGGTATAAGGTAGCGGGTTCGGTGGTTTGTCGTTCTTTGGAGTGCTTTTCTCGGGATTCCATTGATTATAGATGGATGTTAGCTTAAGTTTTTGCGTTTGCTAGTGAAGATGCCGGAAGGAAAGCACTGTCTGCTATTACCTCAGCCTGAATTTTTTTTCCTGCGGGTCATATGTTATGTCATCCATGCCAATCGTCCTAAATCCTTTGTCGCGCAGATATTGCATCTCTGCTGCAAACAGCGACGCCGACGGGCTTGTCCCTCCTTCGTTTATCCTATGGTACATGATTATCGGTATGTTTACGATGCCGCCTTCTGCATCAACCTCTCCCAAGTTTACCGTCTTTACAAAGCCGTCCAGCATCTGCTGCTCTGTCATGTTACCGTTTCTGCTGTAGGCGTCGTGTGACCATTGCGCCATCGTGTACCTGTTGCTTTTGTTGTATGTCCCATCGGCGTTTGATATTTCGCAGCTACCTCCGCAGTCCGCGGGTTGCGGGGCGCCACCCGACCCTTTACCGTAGGCGTGGAAGTTGCTGATAATGCCAACTATTCTTGGGTCTTCATCTCCCTCGTTGAATGGGATGGCAAATGCATCTCCTGTTGAGCCATGTTGTATTACCATCTCTTTGCAATCACGAACAGCTATGGTAACCTGCTCGTTCGTCAGCGTCGGCAGGCGGGCGTGGGTCATTCCATGGTTCTGGATGTCTTGACCATCAGATACCAATTGGTCAACTTGTTTCCAATTCACATATCCATCTCTCGTTGAATTAGCATAGTCGCAAACTATCCAGAACGTGCCTTTCAGGCCATATTGCTCAAGGACAGGGTAGGCGTGGTTGTATTGGCTCTGAAAGCCGTCGTCAAAATGTATCATGACATACTTGGCCGGTTGCGCAAGCGGTGCACGCTTGCTTGTCAACTTCATGTTCAGATCGGCGTCCAGCTGGCTCACCCACCGGTTTTCCCGTTGCTCGTAAGACCTGTGGAAAGTTTTCCTACCGTCAAATAGCCCTGCCGCATCCATTGTGATGCCGAGACGGTTATCGTCATCCCCTCCATCATAAAGAATCCCGACGCCGTCTCCTGGCTGCAGCACGTACCCTTTGTCAAAAATACCAAGAGTAAAAGAATAGTCTTTGTACTCTGTTTCAACTGCCCCTGCATCTATCGACCCAAAAAGTTTCACTAGTGTCAGATTGCTGTCAAACACCCCGACAGCAGCCAGTCCAGTTGGAGAACCTTTCTTTTCTAATCTCAACTGAATGGTGTCTATCTCTTGTCCGGCAAGGCTCGACTGGCTGCTGATATATTCAACGTGTGCCTTCATGCCCGAATACAGGCGCAACCTTTCCGTGCCGTTGATATTCTCCATCAGGACATATGCGTTTTCATCTGCCGTAAAGATGGTGTTTATAATGAAAGGACCCAAGATGGACGTTCCTATTGCGATTACAAAAAGTGCCGTTCCTGTCGCGATAACAACAATGTAGAGGACCTCGCGGGATCTCAAGACGGCTAACTGCTGTATTTTAGATCCGCGCCTAATAGTATGTCGTTATAGTCGTTCCGGAAGCAACATGAAATTCAATCGAACGCCGTTTGCAGCTGACCAATGCATAGAGTTCAAGAAGATGTCGAGTGCGTCGATATGGGGCGCCTGCATCATTGCTTTTGTGTCGTCATGGCTGGGGAGGAATCCCTAAAATAGGGAGTTAGAGATGCGGGTTCGGTGGGATTCGGACCCACGACATTTTAACCCAGTTTTTAGGCTGATTGGTTAAGAGCCAAACGCTCTACCTGGCTGAGCTACGAACCCGCAAAAGTTTTTTGAGAAATGCGTTATTTAAACGTAAACAACAAGAAAGCGGAAGAAAGGGAGGGGAGAAGGCTCTAGGCCGACTTGGCCAGAGCTTCCTGCCTGTCTTTGATTATCTTGACTATTGCCTCAGACGTGGAGCAGTTCATCGCCTGCTTTTCGGCCAAGATGTGCCTATAGGCGTCAAGGGTGATGTAGACAGGGATGGAGCCGGTGCCTTCGAGGAGCGCCTTTACGCGCAGCAGGCCGTTTTCCATGCCGCGCTCGGCAATCTTGCTCAGCTTGACCTTGTCGAGGAATCCGCCAAGCGGGCCCATCGGCATGTCATAGTCGACGTCGAGCGAGACCTTGCTCTTTTTCTCGCCCAGCTCGTCAAAGCTGGCCGTTATCTGCCACCTCTTGAAGGGACCCTCGATCATTTTTGCAACGATCTTGCGAAGCGGGATGTATTCTATAGTCTCGCAGTCCCACTCGAGCCTCTTGCCGTCGAAATCGCCGCTGATCCTGAAAATTGTTCCAACGCCAAAGCCGTTCTTTACGTTTACTGGAATGACGTTCAGCCCCATGTTTTCTGGGAACTGGTCAGCCATGTGCTCCGGCCTTGCAAAATAAGTGAATGCCTCGGTGACAGGAGCATTGATTTCCACGCTCTTCTTTATAACTGTCATTAGGAAAACAACTCGCCAATCTGAATTTAAAGGTTTTGACAGTAAGGTAAGCAGTCATTTTTTACTTACCACAATCAAAAACTGCAGGGATTAGATGTAAACGCGATTTTTCTGCACCTTCCAGTGGATCAGGGTTTGCTCTCTGCATTTGACGGTAGAGCCTTTTACCACACAATTTGTCCAAGGATGTGGCTTGCATAGAAGAAGTAACCGAATTGCCGTTTTCCACTGGAAACGCGCACACACGGTTTACAGAAAGAGCGAAGGGCCGAAGGGGTTAGGCCAGCGGGTTGGCGTTCACGATTTCGTCCAGGCACTTTACCACGTCCGGCTTGGTCACCGGGATCGGGTTGTTGTCCAGGTGGCCCTTGTCCGGCATGATGACGTCCGCAGCCGCGTCCAGCGGCTGCTTTAGCTTTAATGGTTCGAATTTCAGCTTTTGCGCGATTTCCTTGAACCGCTTGTAGTAGAC
>NZ_JBOGQF010000145.1:0-4268 GCF_050748925.1 Nitrososphaera sp. | reverse complement strand
ACCCACTATCTTGTCGAGTGGCACTATGGCTTTTTCTGCTGCCTTGTCCTGGGCAGGGGCCGCGGAGGGCAGCATGACAGCAAATGCTACAACCGCCGCAGCCGCAACGCCGGCGGCGATAATCATGACTGCAAACACTTTTCTGCTAAACACTGTGCTTCCTTTCCTTCAACCTCTTGCGCAATTGCAGGCCTGAAAGGCCTGCAAATCCAAGAACTGCTGCAAGCGCGCCATGCGAGAATGGCTGCGAATATTCGATGAGTGCCACGGAAAGCGCCCCGCCAAACACCGACGGCAGGAACGAGAGTATCAAAAGCCAGCTTCCGCAGCATCCAAGAGGCACGAGCGAAAAGAAAGAGAAGAACGATCCTATTGCGGTGCCGCCCGAGCCTGCGCCAAGAATGGCCCTCTTGCGGTCTATTGAGCAGCCAATGCTCTTGCCGTAGGACGCAAAAAAGACCTGTGCGCCGACGGCGCCAGCAGTTCCCAAGATTATTGGTGAATTGATGTCAAAAGCCGCCCTTATCGCAGCCGATGCCGGCAGGCTTGGCGTCGTGGCTATTACTACGAGCAAGTAGGCCGTCAGAGTTGCGGTTCCCGAGATTATGCCCTTTGCCAGCGACCTTTTTGCCGTGCGACTCAGGTATTGCGGCTGTAGCACTGAGTTAATTCGCAGGATTGCTATTTATTTTCATACTTTGACGGTTAAAGAAAGAATTTGACGTTATGAGGCAGGGCCGGGGTTCTTTCTCTGCTCTGCTATCTCGTGGAGGATCTTGTCCAGCTTCCTCCTCTGCCTGGCGGCTTTTATCCCCTTCATCATGAGCGGGCTTGCGGCCATTCCCATGATCATCCCAAGCATCATGTCAAGTGATACAAAACCGATCATGATAGGGTCCATTCTGTCTTTGATTGCACGCGTCTTGATAAAAGGCTTGTTCCTTATGGCGCCTGTGCAGTGCTTATGGCGCTGCTGGTCACAAGCATCTTGCCAAGCGTCGTGAGCTTGGCAGATATCTTGCCCCTGTCTCCCTTTTCCACTTCAAGCAGGCCAAGGTCAGCGAGGCCCTTTGACTCGCGCGAGCCCATGACGTGGTAGCTCAGGAGCGGCTTGCCGTAGCCGGACGCCTGCTCTAGCTGCTCGAGGCTTTCGATGGCGCCGCCGATGTCGTTGATGGTCTTCAGTATCCTGATCTTTGCGTCGGATATTATCTCGCTGTAGCTGAGCTTGAGGACCGGCATCAGAAGCGGCGTACCCGTCGAGTCCATTCCAAACGACTTGATCCCGTTGATAAACGCAGAAGAGAGAGCCGCACAGCCTATCATCTTGTCGCCGCAGCTCACGTTCATGAGCACCTGCTGAAAGTCTCTGTGCATGCCCAGTATTTCACTTACTCTCTCCATTGTGTCGCGGATCACGTTCTCTTTGCTAATCAGACTGATCGTGATAGGCAGCCCAAGGACGTTTCGGAGCTTTCTGGCAAACTCGTCCGCCTTTTGCTTGTCCGAGCTGTAGCATATCAGCGCCAGCTCGTGCACTGGAAAGTTCCTGATGCCCGCCGCTATGCCTTCCTGGCCTTCGCCTCCAAATGTGGCTATTTGGAGGGTCGTCATCTGGGCCATGGAACGGCTTGGCCGCCGGCAGTATTAAGAATGTCGTATAACGGTTCAAGATTCACTTTAGCTGACAAAAAGCCTTTGCGATATCGAGAGAAAAAAAGGGGCGCGGAGCGTCAGGCTTATGACCTGTCGCTCCGGTGCTCCATCACGGTCTGCTGGTCAAAGAATGGGCAGTTTACCACGTGCCTGCCTTCCATTGCAGGTGTAACCGTTATTGCGCCACTTTCTACCATTTCAGCGATGTCGTCCGTGGTTTCAAGCAGCCTTGCGTCGCCTGGTTTTTTCCACTCTATAAAGGATATCCTCCACATGGGGCTATACCTCTCCCCGTCGTCAGGGTTTGCGCCCCCGATGCCTGCCTGGAACCCCATCGGGCCCGATCCCTTGATGCCGTTCATGAACTGGAACAGGTCCACCGCGACAGGCGTCGCCGCCAGCCCTTCGTCTGCAGCGACAGATGGCACGCCCATCATGGTTGCCGGCATTTCGGGCGTTGCGTCGGTCACGATATAGTATACCGTCTTGCCGTCAGGCCCCCACCCCCTGTGGGCTACAAACGTGGCCACCATTTTGCCCGTGCCTATTTCTAGCACTTGGCCTCCCATATAGGGCGAGTCGTCGTTGATGCTGTCCCTGTCTTCCCTTATCGCAAGCGAGCCTCCCTGCCACTTGACTGCGGGGTGGTTGACGATGATGTCCGTATTGGTGATGGTCAGCCGGCCGTCCTGTTCTGCGTCCATGACTTCGCTGACTGACTTGAGTTCAGTTGCATTTGCGCCATCGTTCCAGTCGACAAAGCTCACCTGCAAGAGCGGGCTATAGCCTTCGTCGCCGGGCTTGGCGTTCACGACCGGAACCTGGAACGCAAGCGGGCCGTCGCCCTCAACCCCGTTTCTAAAGACGTATGCCTGCCCCCTTGCCGAGTCCGGCGTCTGTGCCATGAGGGGGGCATGGTTCACCTTAAAGCCCGTAATGTTTGTGAGCTGGGCTGCAAGATCCCTGTCTGACGCGTCCGTCGCAACAATATAGATCTCGCTGCCGTTCTCGTAAGCCCTTACCATGGGTATATCCATGGGCACGCTTGCTGCCGACAAATTTAGCGCAGAGCCGGGGGCCTGCATAGGCGATGCCACGCTGGCGAGTGTCGGCTTTCTCTGCAGCCCGTCTACCGACACCGTCGCCGCGAACTCATCGCCCTCTATGTTTTGCAGCGCAAGCGCGTTGCCGACAAACTGCGTCGAGCCGGCGCTAGTAGACTTGCCGTCCGCTCCCGTGCTGATGAGAGACAGCGCGTATTCGCTTTCGCCAAGCTGGTATCTTGCCGGCGCAGCCGTCGAGTTTCCGTTATAGTTGTGCAGCACAAACACCTCAACAGGCTGGCTAGCGCTCCATGTGATAATTCCCGTATACATCGAGCCCTCGTTGGGCGAAAGTATCATGGCGATCTGGTGTGACTCGTGGCCGGGACTTGTCGCCTGCTCTGACTGGACGGTTGTGGTCATCAATATCCTGCTTACGTGTTTTGCGTCTGCAGGCTGCTGCAAATAAGGCGTTGCAGCTACAGCAGCTAGAAGTATGGCTGCAGCGATTACGAACACTGGCAGCCTTTTGTTCTTGTCAAAGTTCATGCGCAATGGCTGGGCGGCATAGGATAAAAGAACTGCCTGAAAAAGTCAAAAAATATCTTTAACCATTAAAGACGAGCGTCCATTTAATTCTGTACCCTTGTTCTTCTCGGCTTCCACCTTTTCAGCGCAAGCGAACTGGCAGTCACGGACACCGAGCTTGCGGCCATGGCAAGTCCTGCAAGGGCAGGGTACAGCAACCCCGCCGCAGCGACCGGCACCAGCACTATGTTGTAGAGGAACGCATACGCGAGGTTTTGCTTTATCTTGCCGACCGTCTTTTTCGCTATTTCGATTGCCGCCACCACGTCGCGCACGTCATTTCTGACCAGCACGACCCCTCCCGCCTCTATGGCAAGGTCGGTGCCCGAGCCGACTGCTATGCCGACGTCCGCGGCGGTGAGGGCCGGCGCGTCGTTGATGCCGTCGCCTACCATCGCCACTGCCCCGTGCCTTTTGAGCGCGTTTACCGCGTCTACCTTGCCAGACGGCAGCACGCCCGCATGGACGCGCTCGATGCCCACAAGGCGCGCAATCTGTTCTGCCGTCTTTATGTTGTCGCCCGTGACCATAACCGGCTCTATGCCCAGAGCCTTTAGTGCAGTTATCGCCTCCCTTGCCTCGGGCCTGGGCGCGTCCAAAAGGCCAATGACGCCCACCGCTTCACTGTCTGCAGAGACGATGACTGCCGTCTTGCCCTGCGCCTGCAGCTTTTCCGCTTCCAGGATGGACGGGCCGGCCCTGACGCCTGCGGATTCCAAAAATCCCGCGGTGCCAGCCCTTATTTTTACGCTGCCAAGCACCGCCATGACTCCCTTACCCGGCGTCGACTGGAAATCAGAAATGTCGCCCGGCTCAATCCCGAGGACCTGCGCGTGCGCGACTATGGCCTTGGCGAGCGGGTGCTCCGAGTAGTTCTCTGCAGCCGCCGCCAGCGCCAGCACGTCCATGTCCGCGTGCGTCGAGCCGCCTGCAGACACTGCCTGCTTTAGCGCAACCACGTCGGTCACCTGCGGCCTGCCT
>NZ_JBOGQF010000144.1:0-4291 GCF_050748925.1 Nitrososphaera sp. | reverse complement strand
ACGTATGCAAGAGCACATCATGATACGTATACTACAGCTATGAGCCAGCAGGTGCTCCCAAAATACACAATCTTCATCATTTTTGCGATTTGTTATGGCAGAAATTATAAATACGTAGATTACTAATAACACCTGCAGATGAAGGTAAAGAATATTCCGGCCGACATGATAGACATCGCAGAAGAAAACGTAAGAAAAGGCCACAGCTTTGGGGAAGACGACAAGGACAGACTGATGAAGGAGCACCTGTCAAAGTTCGACCTTTTGCAGCCGGTGGTAGTAAGGTTCGACGACAAGAGCAGGCGCTACAAGCTCTTGATAGGGCGCAGGCGCTTTTTCGCGCTCAGTGCGAAAGGCGAGACCCAGATCCCGGCAGTCGTGACCGAGCTAGAGGGCGCAGAGGCAGAGGCCGCGTCGCTCTTTGAAAACCTCATCAGAAAGGACCTGTCGCCCCTTGAAAAGGCCCAGATGGTCAAGAGGCTTGTTGACACGACAAGGTCGGGCATAACCGGCGTTTCTGCAAAATACGGCCTGCCCAAGAGCACGGTCAGCGAGTGGCTCAGCATACTGGGTCTGCCGCAAGAGCTGCAGGAAAACATCGAGAAGGGCAGGATAACGACGTACGAAGCGATAAGGATAGCAAGAAAGCCAAGGTCGGTCCAGGAAAGGCTTGTCAAGGCGGCCGGCGATGGAAGGCTGCAGGAGGAGATGGCAGATGCAGGAGTCAAGCGCGGCGCGCCAAAAGGCCTGCAGACGGTCAGGCTCGTGTTTGACCCGAGGAAAAAGCAGGACAAGCAGCTGTGGGACAGGCTGAACGAAAAGGCGCAGGAAAATGGCCTTGACGTGACAGAATACGCAAGAAGCGTTCTGTCAAAGCACGTCCAATAGACGTAATTTACGGCCGGGCCCTCAAGCCGCAAAGGGTGAGAGGGAATTCTCTTTTTGCCAGCATGTCTTGAAAACGTAGATTACTTAGAAATATTTTTAATATACTTACTAATTATAAATAACGATAGGCCATGGGAATGGAATTTTACGGCGACTCGTACAAGGGAAATGACGAACCAATCTTCGTAGGGATACCCACTTTTCTAAAGCTCCCCTGGTTGAGGAACAAGGCGGAGCTGAACAAGGTCAGGCCGGACGTAGCCGTCATCGGCGAGCCGTTTGACTTTGGCACGACCATCCGCCCTGGCGCAAGGTACGGGCCGAGGGCGATACGCGCGGCATCCACGGTGCCGTCCCCGCCCTATGAGCACTTTAACATAGAGACCGGCGTTGACCCGTTTGGTGTGTTCAGGACGGTCGACTATGGGGACGTCAACATTTCGCCTGGCGACGTCGTCGAGTCGCACAGGAGAATGACTGAAAAGGTCAAGGAGGTCCTCGACATCGACGGCATCCCGGTGATGCTTGGCGGAGACCACTCGATCACGTTTGCCAACGTACGGGCGTTTGCGAAAAAGTACAAGAACATCGGCATGATCCACATCGACACCCACGCCGACTGCGCGCCGCAGGGCCTGACAGGCTTCAAGTACGACCACGGCGCCCACATCAGGAGGATAATGGAGCTCGGGTGCCTGAAGGGCAAGAACTATACCCTCATCGGGCCTAGGGGCTACTGGCCGGGCCGGACCTTTACAAGTGGATGGCCGATCAGGATTTTCAGTGGTTCACGATGCTAGACGTCGAGGAGCTGGGCATCGACAAGATTGCCAAGGAAGCCGCCGACAGGGCAAACGACAACGTCGACGCCGTATACATCAGCTGGGACATTGACACGTTTGACCCAGCGTATGCGCCGGGCACCGGCGAGCCGGAGCCAAACGGCCTGACCTCGAGGGAGGGCATGAGGCTGATGAGGCTGCTGTCGACGTCGTTTGACCCCGGCAGGTTCGCCTTTGACCTGGTCGAAGTCGCGCCAAACTATGACGTGAGCGACGGCAGCTCGTACAACGGCGGAATCACGTCGGGGCTTGCAAACAGGCTCATTGTCGAATTGCTAGCAGGCCTGTCGCTGACAAAGAAGGGGCAGACAGAGGGCAAGCCGGTCCGGCCAAACCAGTATCGCGGCAAGGGACACACGTACGACTTTGGCAATGGCCCCAAGGCAAAGGCTCCGAAAAGGCAGCCACTAAGCTACGGGCCGAAAAAGAGCATGTAGCCATGATCTACGTAAAGGCGACGATAAAGGGCGAGCAGGATGTCGCGCCCTTTACCAAGGTTTTTCAATACAGCGACGAGACCGACGAGCTGATACTATACCATTCTGCAGAGGCGGTTAAGGAAAGGCTCGGCAGGCAGTTAAAAATAAACGTGAATGAGGCGCTGCTGGTCTATTGCCACTACGTTGCAATTCAGGTGCGCGCCAAAAAGCGCGCCGGAGCAATCAAAAAGGGCGCCAAGGACATCCTGTCTGCAGCGCAGGTCATGATAGGCGTGCCGGAAACATTAAGAACCATTGCGCTTGATGCCATTGTTGACGGAAGGCGCGCGCAGGTTACGCTAAATCAACCCATCCCGGCCACTGGCTATGCCATGGCCGCAAAGTAAGAGGCAGAAAAAATGGTCCTAGAGATATTTGACGCCATGTTAGAGCCGATATTCTCGGCGTTCCAGTCGGTAGAGGGCACCATCGACACGGCAGCGCCGGCAGGCATACTTTTGCTCGGCCTGCTCACCGGCCTGCGCCACTCGATGGAAGCGGACCATGTTGCGGCCGTGTCCACCACTATCGCGACGGCAGGCAGAAAAAACCTCGGGCAGGCGTCCATGCTTGGCGCGCTGTGGGGCCTTGGCCACACTGCGACGCTTTTCGTCGCCGCCCTGCTGGTGTTGCTGCTTGCAGTCCACATACCGGAAAAAATGAGCGGCCAGCTGGAATTTGGCGTGGGGATAATGCTCTTGTTCCTCGCAGTCACGGCGTTTACCGGCTTTAACGCGGGCAGGTTCTTCAAGGGGCTGCGTGGCAGGAAAGCCCACTCGCACTTTCACGCGCACCCCGAGCAGGGCATAGCGCACGACCACAGGCACGATCACCGACACGGCCACAAGTCCATCATAATAGGCATGGTCCACGGGATGGCAGGGAGCGGGGCCCTGATGCTGGTCGTCCTGTCGACCATAAATTCCATCCCCCTGGGACTTGCGTACATTGCCATCTTTGGTGCCGGCTCCATCGCCAGCATGGCAGGCATCAGCACCCTGATAGGCCTCCCGTTCACAAGGGCCAGGAGCCAGGTAAGGCTTGCCCTGGCGCTAAAGTACGCGGCGGCCGCGGTGACGTTTGTGATTGGCGCCGGCCTGGTGTACGAGCTGGGCGTGGTCGAGCAGGTCTTTAGAGAATAGCTAGTAGTAGTGGTGCATCGGGCGCTGCTGCTTGCCCAGCCTGTCAAAGTGGTCGTGCGACTTGTTGCCGCCCTTGTGGGTGTGGGTGGTCCCGTCTCCGTGCGTGTGCGTCGACATTGACGGCCGGGCCATCACCACGTCGTCAACCCTCACTATCAGGTCTGCGGCCTCGACTGCAGTTATCAATACCTGCTCCTTGACCTCAAGGGGCTCTACCACTCCTGCGGCAAGCATGTCCTGCACCTTTCTTTCCAGGGCATTTACACCGCACCACTGGCCGGAGCAGGAACGGAGCTGCGCCTGTGTGTTTATCACGTCCATGCCGGCGTTTGCCGCAATCGTGAGCGGGATCTCCTCCAGCGCGTCTGCAAACCTCAGCAACGCTAGCTGCTCTCGCCCCTCTACCGCAAGCGCCCCTGCCCTCACTGCCCTTGCGGCCATGACTTCGGCCGCGCCGCCGCCTGCGACGACCTGCGGGCTGGCGACATAGTCGCGCAGCACGCATAGCGCGTCAAGCGCCGAGCGGTGGAATTCGTCCAGCAACCTCTTTGAGCCGGCGCGAAGCAGCAGGGTCATCGACTTGGGGTCCCTGCACCCCTCCACGAACACCATTCTGTCGTCGCCTACGAATTTTTCGCAGACCCTGCCGGCGTGCCCGAGGTCGTCAGGCGAGATGCTGTCAAGGTCCCTCGTCGTCCGGGCGCCCGTGGCCTTTTCCAGCCACCACAGGTCGTTCTCCTTTACCCTGCGCACCGAGATTATGCCGGCGTGGGCGAGCATCGTCTGGGCCAGAGTGTTGATGCCGGCCTGCGAAATGACGACGTTTGCGCCAGAGTCGATTATGCGCTGCACCTTTTGCCGCAGCTCAAACGACTGGGCGTCAAGGAACGCCCTGATCTGGCTTGGAAGAGATATCCCGATCTCTGCGTCTGTCCTGGTC
>NZ_JBOGQF010000143.1:0-4306 GCF_050748925.1 Nitrososphaera sp. | reverse complement strand
CCCCGTACCTTGGAGAGATGAGCTGGTCCTGCACGCGCATCAAAAGCGTCGCTTCTGCGCGCGCTTCTTCGCTTTGCGGCACATGGAGGTTCATTTCGTCCCCGTCAAAGTCCGCGTTGTAGGGCGGGCACACTGCAGGATGCAGGCGGAACGTGCGGTATGGAAGCACGACGACAGAGTGTGCCATGATGGACATCCTGTGCAGCGACGGCTGGCGGTTAAAGATGACGATGTCGCCGTCTGACAGGTGGCGCTCGACGACATAGCCGGTAGCCAGCGAGTCGGCGATGGTCTTTCTGTCGGTGACATAGTCGAGCCTGATCTTGACGCCGTCGGGCCTGATGATATAGTTGGCGCCAGGGTACGTGTTGGGGCCGTTTGTCACCAGCACCTTTAGCTTTTCAAGGTTCCACTGCGAAACCGTCTCCGGTATCGTGAGTTTCTTGGCGACGTCCACAGGGACGCCCACGTTGGATATCGCGAGGTTGGGGTCCGGCGAGATGACTGTCCTGCTAGAAAAGTCGACGCGCTTGCCCGACAATGAACCGCGGAAGCGGCCTTCCTTGCCCTTTAGCCTCTGCGTCAGCGTCTTTAGCGGTCTTCCTGACCTGTGGTGGGCCTGCGGGATGCCGGACACTTCGTTGTCAAAGTATGTAGTGACATGGTACTGCAAGAGGTCTACAAGGTCCTGCACGATGAGTGGCGGGGTGCCTGCCTCCTTGCTCTCCTTGAGGCGCTGGTTGACACGTATGATGTCGACTGACTTGTGCGTCAGGTCGTCTTCAGACCTGATGCCTGTTTCAAGTATTATGGACGGCCTCACGGTCACAGGCGGTACCGGCAGCACCTGCAGCACGAACCATTCCGGCCTTGCAGTAGTCGGGTCGTAGCCCAGGAGCGACAGGTCGTCGTCCGGCACGTGGCTCAGCCTTTCGCGTATCGTTATAGGCAGCAGCCTGTTCTCGCCGGCCTCTGTCTTTTCCACAAATATCGTCGGCTTTGTGAACACCAGGTCGTACTGCTCTTTTGCGCAGTGCGGGCAGGTCTTGACCTTCTTGGCCTTTTCGATTATCTCGTCTCGGATGTTTTCAAGGGTGATGACGGCGTAAGGCGCCTTGCTGTCGCGGATGCCCTTGTAGTATGCCAGCGTCTCAGGGTCCAGCTTTATCCTGTTGCATGACCTGCATGTCGTTAATAGCAATTTGTGCACGTCGTCGACAAACGCGATGTGGAGCACCGGCTCGGCAAGCTCGATGTGACCAAAGTGCCCGGGGCATTTTGCGGACGTGTTGCCGCACGTGGCACATTTTTGCCCCGGCTCTAGCGTCCCGAGCCTGTTGTCCATCAGGCCGCCCTGGACCGGCATGCCATCTTCGTCGTAGGTCTCTGGCGCGGTAACTTCGGCGACTGAGAACTTGCGAACCTCAGTCGGCGACCATACGCTGAACTTTATTCCACTGAGGATCTTGGCAGATTCTTCCATCATCGAAATCCCCTCCTACACCTTCTCCTTGGCTATCAGCCGAGGAGCGATGTTGAGGCTCATCATCTCCTGCAAAAGGAGCTTGAAGGCATACGCAATGACGACTGACGATATCTTGGCTTTCTCGCCGCACACCCTGCACACGTAGCGCCGCTGCTTGACGTCATAGTACGCAAGCAATCCGCAGCGCTCGCAGACGTGCACTTCGGCCTTGTCTGATTCTTCCAAAAGCCGGTCCTTGAGCATCATGGACGCGCCGTAGGCGATAAGGCAGTCGCGCTCCATTTCGCCGAACCTGAGGCCGCCCCCACGTGCGCGGCCCTCTGTCGGCTGCTTGGTCAGCATCTGCACCTGACCCCGTGCCCTGCTGTGTATTTTGTCTGCGACCATGTGGTGCAGCTTTTGGTAATAGACGACGCCCACGTAGACGTCTGCAGGGAAGCGCTTGCCGGTCCTGCCGTCATACATTATTTCCTTGCCGGTGTACTTGAAGCCGTACTGCTCCATCGAGCCTTTGATGTCGTCGAGTTTCTCGCCAAGGAACGCCGAGCCGTCGACTATTTTGCCGCGCAATGACGCTGCTTTTCCGCCAAGCGACTCCATGAACATGCCGACGGTCATCCTAGACGGGAAAGCGTGTGGGTTGATCATGACGTCGGGCACCATGCCGTCTTCGGTGTATGGCACGTCTTCCTGGCTGACGAGCATGCCGACGACGCCTTTCTGGCCGTGCCTTGACGCAAACTTGTCGCCAATCTCTGGGATGCGCATGTCGCGCACCCTGATCTTGTACATCTTGCCGCCTTCCACCGACTGGGTGATGATGACGGTGTCGACCACGCCGTTCTCTGAAGGCCGGACGCCGACTGAGGTGTCGCGCCTGTATGGGCCTTTGACCTCGAATTCCTTGTATTCTTCCATGAACCTTGGCGGGGACGTCCTGCCGATCAGTATGTCGCCGCCGTTCACGACCGCTTCGTGCATGATGGCGCCGTCCGCTTCGAGCAGGCGGTACGCTTTTTCGCCCCGGTAGCCGCGGATGTTGGCGTCTGCCTGCGGGACTTCAAAGCTGTCCTTCATGCCTCCAGGGTATTGTTTCGCTTCGGCCTCGTAGATGCGGTAAAAGAACGTCCTGCCAAGGCCGCGGTCTACTGACGACTTGTTGAACACGACTGCGTCTTCGATGTTGTAGCCTTCAAACGGCAGCACCGCGACGATGCAGTTCTGGCCGGTCGGCCTGTCGTCAAGCCCAAGGAGGTTTATCGCCTTGGTGGTTACCACCGGTATCTGCGGGTACAGCATAAAGTGCTGGCGCACGTAGGTGCTTGCATTCATCAGGGGCGTAGAGAAGCCAAGCGACTGCTTTGCCATCGCGCTCTCGTACGTGTTCCTTGGCGACTGGTTGTGCTCTGGGTACGGGATGATTGAAGCGCCGACGCCAAGTATCGCAGAGGGGAATATCTCCAGGTGCGTGTGGTTTGCAGCCTCGATCTTTTTCGGGTCCATGGCGACAAACGAGTTCTCCTCCTCGTTTGCGTCAACGAGCTCGATGACGCCCATGTAGAGCAGGTCCATCCAGGACAGGAATTTCTTGGACACCTTTTCAATGATTTCCGATGTTACCAGCGGCTTGCCGTCCTTTAGCACCACGAACGGGCGCAGCACCCTGCCGGCGTTGCAGCTGATGTACAGCCTCTTTGTCGCGTTTTCGTTCTGCGAGCTGTAAAGGTAGATTCCCACGTGCGGGTGGATCTTGCCACTTCTCCTCATGGACCTGAGTGTGTCTACAAGGTGATCACCCTTGTCGGCGTAGCCAATGAGCCTGCCGTCGACAAAGACGCGGGTGCCGCTGGCTCGCATCTTTTCGTCGGACTCGTCGACATTCTGGACGCCAAGCTCGTACAGCTTTTCCGTGACCTCGGCTGAAAGCACGTTTACCGAAATGATTGCAGAAAGCGCCAGGTTCTTTACCAGTCCGCAGTTGGACCCTTCAGGCGTCTCGGCTGGGCAGATCCTGCCAAAGTGCGTGGCGTGGAGGTCGCGGGCCTCAAAGTTGGGCTGGCTCCTGCTTAATGGTGATTGTATCCTGCGCAGGTGGCTGATTGTGGACATGTAGTTGGTGCGGTCAAGCAGTTGCGTAACACCAACGCGCCCGCGCCCCCAGTTGCCGGTCGCGATCGCGTTGTTTAGCTTGTCAGACACGATGCCGGGCCTCACTGCCGCAGCGACTGCGTTGATGCCCCTCTTTTGTCCAGAGCGTTCCAGCTGGTACTTCATGTCGCGGATGAGGTTCCTGAACGCGGTCCTGAAAAGGTCAGCAAGCATCTGGCCTGCGAACTTTATTACTTTATTGCCATAGTGGTCCTTGTCGTCTGACTCTATCCAGCCTAGTTTCAGTTCCACAAGCTTGCTTGCGGCCTCGCCAAGGAACAGCGCCTTTTCGTGCCTGTTCTCGGGGTTCTTGCCAATGTGCGGCAAGAGGCCCCAGTCAAGCAGCGTTTCGGCGCGCTTTATCTGGAATTCTTCGAGCATGCCGGGCGCGATTCTCTTTGAAATGTAGACGATCGCGTCGCGGCTGGAAGCCACGTCGCCGGCCTTTTCAAACGAAGGCTCAAGCTCGTCCTGGATGAGGTCGGTGAGCGACACCGAGTCGGCGATGTCCTTGTCAGCTTCCAGGCCCAGCGCGCGGATGAGCGTGATGAGCGGTATGTCGACAGGAGAGCCGGGTATCTTGGTCACTATCGAGCCGTCCGGCCTCATTATGAGCTCCAGTTTTGCGCGATAGCCGACTATGGATGAATATACCTTGGCCTTGTACAGCAA
>NZ_JBOGQF010000142.1:0-4326 GCF_050748925.1 Nitrososphaera sp. | reverse complement strand
ATCATGCATCATCCCCGCTTACACTGCCTTTAACTTTCCCAGCGTTAGCCATGAGGATATTTTAGGAAGCTTATCTGGCCGTTCAGCTCTAGGTACGACTCTTCGACTTCCGAGATGTCGCGGATGCCATGGAGCCGCATGTAGGATTGGTATTCGTCGCTGCTCAGCCGGGCGTCCTTTAGCCCCTCTTTGAGGTTCTGCCGTCCTTGGCAAGCAGTATCGGCTTTGGCGTGGTAAGCTTTCCAAACGCCTTGCTCCTTGCCGTGAAATAGTCAAACGCCTTGAACAGCGCCACCACGAGCACCAACGCCGTGAACGCGTGGATAAAAGACACTTCCGGGTAGATCATCGGGTCGCCTATGGCCGTGCCCAGCCCTATCACCAGTATCAGCTCGTACATGCTTAGCTGGCCGAGGCCCTTGTGCCCCATCCAGCGTATCACAAAGAGCGCGAAAAAGGTAATGATAACTGTTCTTACGATCACCGACGCAAGAAAGTCGCCGTCGATGGCAAACGCGGTCTCTGCAAGATTAAAGGGAAATGGTTGGTCGCTTTCTGCCATGGAAAATAATGCGCCGGATTAAATTAAAGGGGAAGCAAAGGCAGTTACAGTAGAATCTTCTGCAATATGTAACAAAAAATACATGACGAGCCTTTTGTTCCCGGCTCGTTAACTACAGCCATCAGTCAGTAACAGGCTGCCAACACCAAAAGAATCGCCAAGTTCATTCCCCGGCCTGAAAGGGCCGAGGGGTTTTCGATCACGTGCTTTTTCCAGCAAGCGGCGTCGCAAAAAACTATTTGCTTGCAGGATTGAACCTCGCTATTACGCTCATCAGGTCCTTGCGGCGATACGGCTTGGGCAGCACGTCCTTGGCTCCCAAGGCCAGCAGGTCATTCCTGTCACTTTCCACTATCGAAGAAGCCGTAGATATAACGATATTTTTTGACTCTAGGATGCCGTCATCTTTTAATGCCTTGATTATGTCGTAGCCGCTGAACTCGGGTATCGCAAGGTCAAGCACGATCAGGTCGTAATGCCGGGCCTTTATTTCATCGAGGCCGTCCCTTCCGTTGTCAATCGTCTTGTATTCCACCCCGGCGTCGTCAAGGCAGATAGAGACCGCCTCGATAATGTCCGCGTTGTCGTCTATGACGAGAACTTTCAAGCCGGACCCTCCCGCGGCAGAGTGAATTTTATCGCAGCGCCTTTATCGTATGACTTGTCAAGCCAGATGGTTCCCCCGTGGGCTTCAACTATCCCCTTGCAGATGGACAGGCCCAGCCCGCTGCCGCCATGCTTTCGAGTTGCGCTGGTATCCACGTAATAGAATTTTTTGAACAGGCCGTCCGCTTTATCCGCGGGTATGCCGGGGCCGTTGTCCTCGACGGTAACGACGACAAAAGACTCACCATACCCTTCAGCCCGGATGGCTATTCTGCCCCCCTGTGCGGGGAGGAAATCGACCGAGTTCTTTACCAGGTTGGCCATCACCTGCCCTATCCTTTTTTGGTCGCAATGGACCGTGCCGGCGGTTCGGATGTCCGCGTCAAGCTGTATCTTTTTGTCAAGGGTGTAGGGCTTGAGCTCCTCCACAATGTCGTTTATCAGGCTGTCAACGGGCGCGTCTTCCCTGCTGAATTTCAGGTTGCCCATGTCGAGTTTGTACGCGTCCAGGACGTCGCCGACGAGGCTCTCTAGCTTGTCAAGGTTCCGGGCAAAGGACTTGATGGCCTTGACCTGCTTTTCGTTCAGGCTCGCCATCCCGCCTTCTATGAAAGTGTCGGTGTACAGCCTCATCGGGACGATGGGCGTCTTTAATTCGTGGCTTATCATGGCGATGAATTCGTCTTTTGATCTCTCTATGCTCCGCAGCTCGCTGTTTGCCTGCTCAAGGGCCTGCCGCGCGTTAGAGATTTCAGTCACGTCTGTAATCACCGTGTTGCTTACGACGAGTGCGCCTGCTTTGTCGTAGACAGACGATGCGCTCAGCAACGCAGGAAAGGCCGAGCCGTCCTTACGCCTGAGCCAGATTTCACGGTTTTGGACGTGCCCCGACTTTTTCCATGCTTCAAACGTCTTGCGCATGTGGTCGAGACTTTGCTCCGCCGTGCAGTCAAATATCGACGTCCCTACCAGCTCCTCTTTATTTGAATATCCGAGTGTTTTCACGTACGCCCAGTTGCAGTCAAGGATAATCCCGTCCGTGTTTATCGTCCGGTAAAGGTTAGGCGAGTTGTCATAGATGTTCTTGTACCAGCCCTCCGCAGTCATCCCGCAAGAGCTGATGCACCCAGAGAGGGTTTCGACATCCTGACCGTTGTTGTTTCCCATATGTGGAACTGCCATGTTTTGTTGCCGCTATTTAATAAGGCTTGAAAAAAGTGGGGCCGAAGGGATTTATCCTGACGCGGAATTGACCGCAATCATTTGAACCCTTGGTCCACGGGTTTCTTGCTCTAACTAGCCCTTTTGTTAGATCTGGAGCCCGTTGCGATGCCAGGCTTCGCTACGACCCCACCACAGTGGCACCGTGTTTTTGATAGCAGGAATATGTCTGTATAAGTCTTATTGTTTCTTGGCGTCTCTGTACCGGAACTTGTCCAGCTTCACCAGCTGATGGTACGAGCCAAACTGCGAGCTGTCCGCCAGGTCAAGGGCCGACTCCTCGTCGTCCTTTTCGCCGTACGTCTTTAACAACTTGTATGAAGTGGAGCGCTGCGCCGGCACCCTGCCGGCCGAGCGTATCAGCTGCCGTATTTCCCGTGGCCGCATCAGCTGCCCGTGCTGCGCGCCTGCGGCAGTCGATATCGATTCGTTGATGAGCGTCCCTCCAAAGTCGTTCACGCCTGCATTGAGCAACAGCTGCGACATCCTTGCGCCTTCCTTGACCCACGACACCTGGATGTTTGGAATGTGGCCGTTGAGCATGACCCTCGCCACTGCGTGCATCTTTACCACTTCAAGGCCGTCGGCGCCGGAGCGGATGTTTTGCACCGTGTGGTGACTGTACATCGGCGCCTCGGTATGCACAAACGACAGCGGGACAAACTCGGTAAAGCCGCGGGTTTCTTTCTGTATCTCTCGCAAGAGCGCGATGTGCTCGGCCTTGTGGCGCGAGTTTTCAATGTGGCCGTACATTATAGTCGATGTCGTTGGGATGCCGATAGAGTGTGCCTGCTTTATGATAGAGACCCATTCGCTGACCTTTATCCTGCCTGGCGATATCGTGTCGCGCAGCGGCTGGTCGAGGATTTCAGCTGCCGTCCCAGGCAGGCTGCCGACCCCGGCCTCCTTTAGCATCTTCAGGTAATCGCCAGTCTCGGACTCTGACCTGACAGCGCCATAGAGCACCTCTTCGGGCGAAAAGGCGTGGATGTGTATGTCTGGCAGCTCTTTCTTGACCGCGTTGCAGATGTCGACGTAGAGGTGGCCGTCCATCTTGGGCGGCAGTCCCGCCTGGATGCAGACCTCCGTGGCGCCAAGGCTCGCGGCCTCCTTGGCGCGCCTCACAATCTCTTCGTTTGGAAGAAAGTATCCCTCCTCTTCGCGGAAATCGCGTGAAAACGCGCAAAACCCGCACTGCTTTATGCAGACGTTTGTAAAGTTGATGTTGCGGTTCACGACATACGTCACGATGTCGCCGACTGCCCTTCTGCGCAGCTCGTCAGCGACTGCGACGAGCAGGTTCATTTCAAGGCCCGTGCTGTCAAAGAGCGCAATGGCCTCGTCGACTGAAACGTCCTTGTCAGAAAGCGCCCTGTCGAGCGCGCCTGCGACTATCGGGTCGGCGTTTTTCAAGAGCGAGTCAAGCGCCATTTAGGTACTCCTCCTTTACAAGCCCGGACCTGTCGGCAAGCAACCTGATGTTATCAGCCAGCCGTTCCGATATAAATCCACCTTCTAAATATTCAGGATACACCGGCAGCCTTGCGCGCAGCCGCTTGCCCCTGCCTTCCGTCGCCCGCCTTACGGCGTCGATCGTGGGCCACGGAAATTCCGGGTTGACGTGGTCGATGGTGACTGGCGATATGCCGCCCCAGTCGTTGATGCCGGCGTCGAGGTAGCGCCCGTATATGACAGGGTTAAGGTTTGGCGGCACCTGTATGTTCATCTCCGGCATTACCATCCGGGCAATAGCGACTGCGCGCAAAAAGTATTCTTTTGGCGTCGACGGGAAATCAGACATGCGGGTCTCAGGCTTGGGCTCGAAATTTTGCAGTATCACTTCCTGTATGTGGCCGTACTTTGTGTGCAGTTCCTTTATCACAAACAGCGAATCTACCAGTTCCTCAGGCGTTTCGCCGATGCCGGCCAGTATGCCG
>NZ_JBOGQF010000141.1:0-4347 GCF_050748925.1 Nitrososphaera sp. | reverse complement strand
GTGCCCCTCCTTTCTCGTTTGATGGCCTGTCCAAATCAAGATCCTCGTCTACAAACGTGTAATCCGTCACTTTCCTTTTCTTTATGATTTTGACCTTTCCCATTTTCCATTTGTCCTGGCGCCCATATTCGCAGGCAGAATGCGGCAGACGCAAAAGCGATTTCAGACATTGAAATTAACTAGAGCAAATGCTACATTCGCCAATATACAACCACGACAGTTACGTAGTGTACGCGAAAGTAGCCACTAAACAAGTCAGATCATGCGACGCAATTAAAGTTTTTTCAAGTTCTATTGAACAATCTGTTGATCAAACGACCTGCTACAGGAGCGATAACCAAGCAAACTAGGCATGTACATCAAGGCGACAGAAATAACAACAAAATAAAGAGGATGAATGGCGAGATCAGAGATCGCGAAAAAGTGATGCGCGGACTGAAAAAATGGATACTGCAATTCTACCCGGTTACCAGCTCTACCACAACTACTTTAGGGAGCATGAGGGGCGGGAAGGAAAGACGGCCGCCGAGCTTGCTGGCATAAAGATTGAAGGCGTAAACAATGGATGACAGTAATACAGAAAGCATCAACAAACCAAGAGCTAAAGTAGCTGGGATATTCCTGATTAGTTGCCAATGGCAAAGCCAGTAAATTTTGGTCCCGGCACAGTTCGGGCATTTATCTTGAATAAACGTGCTGACTTGGAACAATTCCTTAAAGACAATGGAAGGGATCTTTGTAAATCTGAAGTGGATGGAGTGATACAGGGCATACAATCCGATTCTGCGGGTATTTTGGCTAGGCGCAAGCAAATTGACGGATTCGGACTAATTCAAGCAGAAGGAAAATTTGCGGATTTAATTGGGGAGGCCGTAATGACCTACCAGCTGCAATTCTACACATCTACAATAGCATTATGTGGAACGATGGCGGAGCGAATATGCTATGACTTTGTCGATTTCTCTAAGATAGTGGTAAATGGTAAAGAATTATCGCAAGAGGAAAAAACCGCATTATATGACATACCTTTCAGAAAACTCTTGGAATTTCTTAACGAGCTTGGTCTCATAGACAAAGATAGTAAAGGTGTGCTGCATGAGATGTATGATATTCGTAACAAATACGTTCATTTCAAGACTAGTGGAGATGGTCAGGCAGACGCTCTTCGCGTATTAAACAAATTTTGCGGCGTTGCCGAGGGTCTCTTTTCTATGTTTAAGTATTATGATATAGCGGATGGAAAATTTGTAAAAAAGAAGGCGCCAGGACCAGATAGTTAACAGCCTTTTCCATGACCCGTCAACTTAACAGAACCCCAAAGACCGTTTAAATATGTCCTATTAGGTTAACCTAATTAGGCATACCTAATTGACAATGAACACGCTCTCATATGAAAGCCATTCTGCCATGCCCCTCCTGCAGGAGCTGGCCGACGGCGTCTCGCACAGGATAGTCATGTCGACCATCGACAGCGCCAAGACGGCCGCGCAGCTTTCCTTTGATAATTCACTGCCGCTCAGCTCGACTTACAAAAAAGTCAAGAAACTGCAGGACGTCGGCATACTGTTCGTGGAAAAGATCGACCTTGACGGCAAGGGCAAAAAGGTAGTATATTACAGGAGCAAGGTCAAGTCTATGGAGTTCAACCTCTCCCGGGACCAGATCCTGCTCCAGTTTGAAAAGAACGACGTGCGTGCAGCCGGCATCGGCCAATCCTAGTTTTTTATACTCGACTTTACTTTGCTAAGTGTGTACGTTAGCCTCGCCGTCAAGGGCTTGATCGCGATTGCGTTTGCAGCAGCGGTTGTTTTGATGCTTTTTGCAATGTTGCCGTTTTAAAAAAAGAAAAAAGAGGAAGGCTCAGGCCCTCTTGCCAGAGCCCCGGAGCCTGCCGTACGCTATCGTTCCGGCTATGCCAAGTGACGCCACTATGGCTGCAACCGGGAATTCGGGCGTCACGACCGCCCTTGCCGTCTCCAAGTCTTCCTTGATCTGCTCGACGTGGGCTGCGACTTCAGAAGCGGGCTTGCCTTCGTCGATCATCTTGACCAGCTCGATCCTCATGTCGACTTCGATCTGCTCCATGAGGCCCTTGTCCTCTACTGCGATGTCGGCCTCGATGAACTCGTAATTGTCAAGGTAGGCTTCAACCGCAAGAGCGCGGGCTTCCTGAGTGTTGCCGGCCTCGTACTGCTCAAGTGACTCGTCGAGTAGTTCGCGGATCCTGTCGATGTAGCCCCAGCCGTCAAGCTCTTGCTCGGCCTCCTCAAGGCCAAACACTTCGGCAAACTCGTGGTTGATGCCGCCTATGATGGTCGCGATCTTGTCAGGACTCGCGTTGGACGCGGTGAGCGAGTTCAGCTCTGCAAAGAACTCTTCCACCTCCTCGGCCTCGTGCTCGGGCATGTCGGCCTTTATCGCTTCAAACGCCACTTCTGCGCGGTGTATGAACGCGGTCGCGTCCTGGTACTCTATCATTTCCACGATCTCGCCGCCTTCCACTGCTTCGCTGTATTCGAGGTTTGCAGTTTCAAGGAGCAGCACGATTGCCTGTGCCCAGAGGGCAGGGTCGCTGGCTTCGTCGCCAGCCACTGCCTCCACTGCCCCGTCAAGCATCGGCAGGATGGCATTGACGGAATCTTCAAACTCTGCTGCAGAAGCCGTGTTGGCCTGGTTTGCAAGCGCAGTCAGCGCGCCCTTTAGCTCGGTGTTGAGCGCGTCGTCCTTGCTTGAAATGTCGCCTTCGACAAGCGAGTAGATCTCGTCTACCGGGTGGCCCGAGTGAGCTATTGCCAGCTCGATGTTGCCGGCATTCTTGTTCTCTATTGCCTTTTCAAGGTGGCCCCTGATGAACTCGATGTTGGCCACAAACTCGGCAGAGTTGCCTGCCGCTGCCTGGATCTCTTCCAGCTCGTGCAGGGTCTGCTCGACGGTAGCCTTTACCTCTGCAGGGTCGGCCTTGTCTTCTATAAGCGTCGCCAGGGTGGCAAGGCCCGCCTCTACTTCTTCAGTTTCGTGTTGGGCGACTGCCAGCATTGCAGTCTTGCCCTCGGCAAATGCCTCGTTGGCCCGCTCCAGGAACAGGATTGCCTCGTCGTATTCCTGCTGGTCGATTATCTGGCCATTGGCGACTGCTGCGCCGTACTCCTCGTCAACCAGGTGGAGCATGTCAGTCATCCTGCCGATGGCTGCACCAATGCCTGTCGCCTCCCCGCCCTCGTACGTAACCAGGAGGGCGTTTGCCTCGTCAGCTGCGTGCTGCGCTGCTGCAAGGTCGCCTGCCGCCGACGCCTCCAGGTGCTCCTCAAGCTCGTGGAACAGCTCGGCTTCAGACTCTTCTCCGAGTTTTGCCTTGGCGTCAGGCTGGATCGTGCGATAGTACGAAATGCCCTCTATTGCAAACTTTTGCGCGCTGGCGGTGTCTGCAGGAGTCTTTTCAAGGGCTCCAATGGCTTCCGTAATTTCCTCCTTGACCTTTAGCAGGAACTGCGCCTTCAGCCCGTCGATTATGGCAGGCGACAGCTCGCCTATCTTGCCCGGGTCAGCCTGGAGCGCGGCCATTGCCTGGGACGACTCTGAGGGAGTCTGGTCGTACTTGAACTTCTTTGTCATGACAGTGTACCACTCTCCGGCCTCAGCCACCATTGAATCCCTCAGGAAAGAAGAGCTCTGGGCCTCATCAAGGCTGTGCTCGATATTCATAAACGCAATCTTGTAGATCGTCTTGTCGATGATCTGCTTGTTATGCACGACAACGATTTTGGTGCTGTTGTTTTCAACCGCCGCACGCATGTCAGCAAATGCAGTGTCGACCAGCTGCGCAGTCGCGCCGTCGCGGTCGGCTGCGGCCTGCTTGAATACGCTGTCGTACTTGCTCTTGGCAGAGTCAAGCTTGGTCAGGGCGCCTACCTTGTCGGCGGCAAACGTCTTTTCCACATCTCCGAGTGTAGTGTTTATCGAGTTCCAAGAATCTCCCTTGGTCTCAGTCTGGGCGAATGAGGGCTGGGCAGCCACCGCCATCGAGGCGATAGATAAGACAAGCATGGCTGCTATGACAACCCCTAGTGTTGTAGCATGCATGAAGGTGCGCAACTTTTTTGCGCTTATAAAGCTAAGAACCGATTTTCAGGTATTGGAATCATCACAGCAGCTTGGCGAAACTTGCGGCGTTTCAGCCCGGAGCGAAAATATTTTTTGTAAAAAAAGAGGAAGGCTCAGGCCCTCTTGCCAGAGCCCCGGAGCCTGCCGTATGCTATCGTTCCGGCTATGCCAAGTGACGCCACTATGGCTGCAACCGGGAATTCGGGCGTCACGACCGCCCTTGCCGTCTCCAAGTCTTCCTTGATC
>NZ_JBOGQF010000140.1:0-4364 GCF_050748925.1 Nitrososphaera sp. | reverse complement strand
CGGCTACCGCGTAGACGAGGTCACTGCCCGTCCGTAAAGCCAGCTTCCCGGTGCATGCCGTCGCAGAACGGCTTGTTCTTTGACGCGCCGCAGCGGCAGAGCGTAGTGTTCTTTTGACGCACCTTGAGCCCATTTTGCCCCCACAAGCTCGATGCCTCCAGTCACGTGATATGGCCCGTTCCTAACGACCTTGACTTGCGGCTTGCCGTCAAGGTCGCGGTACTCCACCCCGTCGACAGAGTAGATGAGGGCGCCTGACGGGCATTTCCTCACGGTGTCAATGACCTCTTGCATGGTTGCGGCTTCAGGGTCTACCCAGGGGAGCTTGTCCAGCCTAAAGACCGCCGGCAGGCCTGCGACGCACTTGCCTGCGTGCGAGCAGATGCTGCGGTTGTCGTGCACGGTACCTTTTCTGCCGACATAGTCCTTGCGCCTGTCCGGCACCTCTAACGAGTTGTCGCTTGAAAATCCTGCCGCGCTGTGCGTCCCGTCGCAAAAGGGCTTGCTCCTGGACTGGCCGCAGCGGCAGAGGGCGACGCGGCGCACAGTTGCCAGGGGAGCGCCCCGGGTGTCGACAAGGTTTTCCACAACTGCAGGCTCGGGATCGTTGACAAGGTAAAGGGGCCCGTTTGGCGCCAGGATTATTTTGGGCTTGCTCAACATGTATTGTAGCGACGCGTTTGCTATTTACTTTTTGCAGATTGCAGCGTAACTGTTTATACAAATACCGGCGAAACATCGCCATGGAGTCCAGAGTCGAGTACGCGGTGGCAAGCGAAGTCCCCGCAGGCAGGCGGCAAGAGATATTGCGATACTTCAAATTGTTTGGTTACAAGCCCGACAGCACCATCATCCAGGTGCACGTGGCAGGATTTTTCAATAAGAAAGGAGCTGCCAGGGACAGCAGGAAGAGGGCCGCCGCGGCAAAAAGGTACGGGGGGACGACGTTCACAGTCGTGGGCCGGACGCACGACCCTGCCATTTTAGAGCGGGTGATAAAGCCTAGGAACGCAAAGGAGGCGAGCCCTGGCTACATGGGCTACATGTGGATGAACAAGGATCCGGAGAAAAGGCCCCCGCACGAACTGGTGCCGCTGGACTTTGTCCCTTTGCATGTTTCATATCCGGGCGACTGGAAGGCCATGTTTGCGACAAAGGCCATGCTGCTTGCGATGCACGTCCCTTCTTCTTTTGCAGGGCAGAAAAGCCAGCTGACTAGAGCCCTGTACAGGCTCGGCAAGGGCGCAGACGCAAAAGAAGAATGGCGCTTTCTGGACGAGCTGGAAAGAATCGGGTACCGCCAAGCAATGGCCTAGCCCGGCTTGGGGCACCCTTCCATGGGCCAGATGAACACTTCTTTGCCCGGCAGCTGCCACAGCTCGTTTGCATACAGCGAGGTGTCGTCTATGTGGCACCGGTCGCACATGTTGACCACCAGGTCGCCCGGCTGCTTGCCTATCAGCTTCAGGAACTCTTGCGCGTATTGCACCGCCTGCGCGTCGGTGTCCTTTGCGACCTGCTCTGCGCGGGACTTGTCAGTAGGGATAAAGACATCAAAGTGGAGCTTGCCGCCGTCGGCATATGTGTTGTAGACCACGACCTTTTTGCGCCCGCCGTGGTATGGTTCTAGTTGCATGATATGTGCTTGAGATGGGCGGCTTTAATTTTTTTCGCCCGCATGCGGAATTTTATATAGTAGCCTCCAAATATGACAGTGTTTGCAGTCCTTCCGCCCGGGGGTAGTATGCCATGGCAGAGTTTGACAGGCGGCGCGTCGTTTCTGACATACACGGCGTCCTGAGGGGGCTGCTGTTCACCGAGACTGAGGTATTCTACTTTCACCTTGAAAACCTGGGCGTGAGCCGCGACGAGATACTTGACAGCCCGGACAAGTTTGTGAGGACGCTGCGCGACATATTTGGCAACGGCTCTTCCCTCATAGAAAGCGCCATAATAGCAGAGATGGCGAGGGGGCTGAACGTCGAGGCAAAGGAGGACCTTGCGGGGATGCTGAGGTTCCTCGGGGAGAAATCGGTGTAAAAAGATGGCTTTTGGTGGCAAGTCCAGGGACCTGACGAGGGACGACAGCACTCTTGCGTTCCTTGCCTCGTACGCGAAAAAATCAAAGGACAGCATACAGCCCCAGTTCCGCCACGGCCTAGGGATAGTGTATGAAATAGAAGGGTTCGACCTGTCTGTCGACAGAATAAAGACATACGAGCAGGAGAAACTGCTCTCAGTCGCAGGCACGAGGGCGTACCCTTCCTGCCCGAAATGCGCCAGCCTGCTTTTGGCCGTGCGCCTCAACTGCCCCGACTGCAAAAAGTCGTCGCTGGCAAGGTCCGAGATAATGATACACTACGAGTGCGAGTATTCAGCGCCGGTCGAGGAATTCGTCTCGCCAAAGGACGCTGAATATGTATGTCCAAAGTGCTCCAAGCACATGAAGAGGGTCGGGATAGAGTACGGCAAGCCCGGCATCGGCTTCAAGTGCCAGGACTGCGGCAGGGTCTTTCAGTATCCCCTCGTCAACATTGCCTGCCAGGGCGGCCACGAGTCGAGGATAGACGAGGTAGACCTGAAGGCTTTTCCCGTCTACAAGGTGAATGAGGAGATCCAGAGCTTTGCAGAGGTGGCCGACTATTTCATGTCGATACAGAAGGTGCTGACCGCAGGCATTGGCGCAAAAGCAGAGGTCCTTGGCAGGGTCAGGGGAGCAAGCGGGGTCACCCACATATTCCCCCTGGTGGTTGACGGCGAGAGAAAGGTCGTGGTCGACTTTATACTGGACGAGTCCGGCTTTGACGCCAAGATATTGCAAAAGATACTGAGGGGCGCGGACCTGAAACACGTCGTCCTCCTGTTCGTGCCGGAAAACCTCGTAGGCCGGCTTGCATCCATCGTAAACCCGGAAAAGATAAAGCTGCTCGCCGTCGGCGCGGCCAGCAGCCCCGAGTCGATTGCAGCGGAGATAAAAAAGATTGTCGGCTAGGCGGATTGCGATATTTTCAGCCGCCATGGCAGGCCTGGCTGCGTTTGCCGTTCTCTACCCTGCCGCATTCCTCTTCTCCCTCGTGACCTCGATTACAGTCATCTATACCGTCTGGGGCGTCTACCACGTGGCGATAACAATCTCGGGGCTAAAGCCGCCGCTCAACCCCGACACGAAACTCGACGAGTTTCCCAAGATATCGGCGATAATCCCGGCGCGCAACGAGCCAATCCTCGGCAGGACGATAGAGGTGTGCCTCAACCACATAGACTATCCCAGGGACAAGAAGGAGATAATCGTGGTGGTGGACGACGAGGGCGGCGAGAGGATCGGGTTCTGGTACCAGCAAAAGTATCCCGATGTCATCAAGCTGCTTGCAAGGAGGCAGCTGTTCCCGACAAAGCCGTCAGCCCTCAACGACGCGATGAGGCTGTGCACAGGCGACATTGTCGTCATAATGGACGTCGAGGACATCCCGGACAGGGACGTCTTTCTCAAAGCCGCCGCGGCAATAAAGAGCGGCTGGCAGGCCGTTCAGGTAATCCTGCGCATCGGCAACACGGAGGACTCGTGGATCTCCAAGGTGTTTGCGATGGAGTACGCGGGGTGGTTCCGCATAATGCTCAACGGGAGGGCCAACATGGAGATGTTTGCGCCCCTTGGCGGCACGGGCAACTATTTCAGCAGGGCAGCCCTGCGGTACGTCGGCGGGTACGAGCCGACCAACCTGGCAGAGGACGCCGAGCTTGCCATCCGGCTGAGAATAGCGCGCTGGAACGTGGGCACCATCGACGCCCGGCACTGGGAGGAGGCGCCGGTAAAGTTCAAGCCGTGGCTCAAGCAGAGGAGCAGGTGGTTTCGGGGCTGGATGCAGAGCTTTTGGAAGTATTCCGGCGTGCTCTTCAAGCCGACAGTCGCGCGGAGGATGGGCCTTTCCGGCATATTTTCTGCACTGGTCATGCTGATAAGCCCGCTCATAGTCGTCCTCAACTGGATTTCATATGGCGTGACGGCGTACTGGCTGCTGGAACAGGCAGGCGTTCTTCCGCAGGTCACGGCAGGCGTCATACCGTTCTGGAGCATAATACCGCTCTGGTTCAACGGCCTCTACTATTACATCTGGATAAAGGGAGCGAAACTTGAAGGGATAAAGGTCAGTACAATCAGGATCCTGCCCCACATGTTCTTTTACATGAACGTGATGATGCCTATCGCGTCGCTGCGCGCGTTCTACCAGGAGTTGTTCATGCAGGTGTTCTGGGAAAAGACGACGCACCAAGGAAGGGGCGTCAAGTGGAAGGCGGCCGAGCAGCACTAGGTCTCGACCATTATTTTGTCTCGCTTCGCCGCAAAGGTCTTGACCCTCGTTATG
>NZ_JBOGQF010000139.1:0-4437 GCF_050748925.1 Nitrososphaera sp. | reverse complement strand
GGGCAAAACATGTGAAAGAAGGTATTGGAGGGCTGCCTGACTTTTGTTGGGACTCAATTCAATGG
This sequence comes from Nitrososphaera sp., assembly GCF_050748925.1. GTDB lineage: Archaea > Thermoproteota > Nitrososphaeria > Nitrososphaerales > Nitrososphaeraceae > Nitrososphaera. The sequence goes on along the minus strand of NZ_JBOGQF010000139.1, from coordinate 4,372 downwards.
CAACCCTCCGTGCCTCTGTTTCTGGGGAAACAGAGATACCATCATTTAACAATTCTAGTATAAAATCAAGATTGCTATCCCTTCTTAAACGGAATGTATAATCGATTTCTTCCCATATGGAATACTAAGTGAAAGATGCCAATAAAAGAGCACATAATGACACACTCTTTGGGCTTTTTATTGGCATCAATCAGTAGCAGGGAGCGGCGGGCGGATTATGCAATAATGCTTTTTTGGTATTGTCACTTCATTAACCGACCATATTAGACTCGATTAAATTGGTCGAGTCTTTTTACCGCCAACGCCTAGCCGATCCTGAACCCTCCAAAACGCACGCCAGTATTTGACGTCGTTTCTGCCCTCTGGTTCAACCCGAGCAGGTCGACAAATTCTCTGAGGTTCTTGGTCTGAAAGTATACAGAGCCCGGCCCTGTGACTTCTGTGGCCAGCCCTTCGCCTCCCAATATCGTCGTCTTCATGCCGCCGACCTTGATGACTTGGTAGCGGGCCTGCTCGCTCAGCGCGACCAGGTGGTAGTTGTCTATTGTCATCCTCTCGCCTGCCTGCAGGTCTTTTTGCACGATGCCGCCGTACGCGTTGACAAACAGGTCGCCCTGGCCCGTCACCTTTAGCATGAAAAACTCTGACCCAAACAGCCCCTTTGTAAAGCCCTGCCACTGCGTGTCTATCGCCACGCCCGGCGTCGACGCGACGTACGCGCCTGCCTGCACGATAAAGCCGTTGCCCTGCCTGATGTCGAGGCGCACGATGTCGCCTATCGGTGGGCCGGTCAACCCAAGCGAGCAGTCGCCCTTGGCGACAAACTCGTTGACAAAGAACGACTCGCCTCCCAGCGCTGTTACCTTTAGTTTCGCGAAAAGCCCTCCCTCGCGCATCTTGGTCTTGATCTCGACGTCGCCCATGACGTAGACCATCGCCCCAGACTCTGCGGTAATCCTCTCGCCGGCAGCCATCTGGACTTCTAGGAGCGCCATCGGCTCCTTGATTATCTTGTAGTGCATGTGGTTGTCAGAGCGCGTTTTTGCGTATAAGGGTTGTGAAAACGATAATAATGATCGAACTGGTAGACAGGTCGAAGAAAACTGAAGATATCAGTACTGTCAAAAAGCGAGACTTCGGATCTTGTTGAAAAAATGAAGGCAAACTGGCCTTCACTGCCCCGGATAAAGACGTTCAAGGTATACGAAATCGACGATGAGCGCCGCCTGCTCGTAGCCGACGAGATAACCGCGGTGCAGGTCAAGGGCAGCATCGTGCCGTTTCTCGGCAAGCCGGAAGGTCTTGCCTCATTCCCGTCAGTCAAGGTCGATACGGGAGCGGTCAAGTTCGTGTGCAACGGGGCCAAGATACTTCGCCCCGGAATAGTCGAATTTGGAACTTTCAAAAAAGGCGACATTGTCACAGTCAGGGACCCGACGCACGGCAAGATGCTCGCGGTGGGTATCGCCCTTGAGGACAGCGAAGTCGCAAAAGCAATGGCAAAGGGCTATGTCGTCGACAACCTGCACTACATCAGCGACAAAATATGGGAAGCGTACAAGGGAATCAGTTTCTGAAAGATATCGCTTCTTCCCTTGTGCCGTCTTTAGTGACAAAGAGCACGTCGATGCCGTCGCCAGAGGCAGAGTCGCGCTGGACTGCCGACTTGATCGCCCTCACCGCCAGCTCTTTTGCCTTTTCCTCGGTCATGTTCGCCTTGAACTCGGCGTCCATGATGCCAAGCGCCATTTCTGCGCCCGTCCCCACTGCCGCATAGTCGTCTGGCAGGACGGAGCCGAGTGGGTCAAGCGTGTATATCTCGGGTTTGCCGTTTACGCCGCCGACGATTACCTGCGTGAGGAGCGGGAAATACCTGCGCTCAAACATGATGACTGACATCAGTTTCGCCACAGAGTTTGGCGCCACTTCGCGCCTCGTCTCCAGCTTGCGGATCTTGGCCAGGGCCTCTACCTGCCTTACCAGGACCTGCATGTCGGCGACCATGCCTGCGCATGCCGCGCCGACGTGGCGCGTCACTGGAAAAGTCTTTTTGATGTTCTTGTTTACGACAAAGTGACCAAATGCCACCCTCTTTTCTGCTGCGAGGATTACGCCCTTCTCATAAGTGATACCGACCACAGTAGCGCCAGGCATGAATTCAAAAGCCATACCTAATTTCCGCTTGTAGGTAGATTTAGTCGTTTCCCTACATGATGTAAGTAATAGCTTGTTTCGGAGCACAGACGGGCATAGCGGCCTACGTCGAATGCTGGTCTCTGGCCTTTTCACTGGTCGCCAGAATTGCCCGAAAACCGTCAAGCAGGACTTCAAGGTCGTCGTCAGTCATGCTAGCCAAAAGCTCCTTTTTCACGCCCATGTCGAGAAGGTGCTGGCGGACCAGCATGCCCCGAGAACTTTCTACTAGCATAGGTATGGTGGCAAAGCTTATTCCTGTATATCAAGCTCGTGGACGCGTTCCCTTTGAAAGCACCGTCAAGTGCCAGAAAATAGTAACTGTTATCTATAAATTTCTTATTTATGGTCAAAAATATTCCTGAAAGCTATATCGTCTATCTCTGACCCGGTTTCTTGATCTCGGCTTCCAGGCAGCCTTCGCGTTTATGCTGGTTCTGGACAGACCTGGCCTCCATCATTGTATTGCAGAATTGCTTCAGGTTATGACGTTCGCAAACCACACGATAGCCCAATGCCTGCGGGTATGCGAGGCTACCTAATTATCCTTCGCATCATAATCCTGCCGAATTCTGTGCCTATTGCTTCCCGGAGACTTGTCCTACGCCTTCTTCATGACTGCATAGTCGTGTATCCTGATTGCTTCAGAGACCAGGCGGTTCTGGAGCTCTAGCGCGTTCTTGCCTTCGGGGTGCTTGGCGCTTGCTATCGACTCTGCCACCAGGTTTATGATGTGGCGCAGCAGGAACTCGTCGCCCCTGGACGACTCGGCCTTGTAGGTAGAGTTAGCCTTGTTGACAAAGACGACGCTTTCGTTCGTAAAGCTATAGCGCGAGTCCGACTCGTCTTCGTACGGGATTACCTTGAACCCGATGCGCTTGAGCGCAAAGGTCTTTTTCACTATGGGCTTTCGGATCTTTTTGGTCCTGATGACCGTGCCGTCGACCTGCTTTTCATCAACGATGTCGACGACCTCGCCCTCGACACGGGCAGCCTCCTCGACTGGCACTGACCTGTAGGATTGGGGCTCTTCGCTCCTGACGTGCTCGCCCCTGGGCATTCCGCCCTCTGGCGCGATGGGCCTGGACTCCTCGTATTCCTGCACCTGCGCGCCTCCCCTGTGGGCCTTCTCTTCGGTCCGTGGCTCTGCCCTGACCACTTCTTTTACGTCCACCATCTCATATCCCTGCACCTCTTCCTGAGTTTCCAGCGTCTCGACCATGGCCTGGCCGAGGACCTTGTCTATTTCCTTGTAGATCTTTGATTCTTCCCTCGTGATGAGGACGTCTTCGTACTCGGTCAGGCTCGGCAGCACGGTGTCAATGACAAACGTCTTCATGGCCTGGTTGAATTTCAGGTATTCGTCATCTTCGATGAGCGCGGACTTGTCTGCAAACCTCGAAGTCAGCGCGTCGCACCTGACGTATCCCGTGACTCGGCTGAGCTTGCTGTCAAAGCCAAAGTTGCTCCTTGTCACGATGTGGTTGCCCACCATCACCGCGATGCCGCGCTCCTCGTCTGACAGTGGCCTGCGGGCGATCACTATCTCGCCGGTTATCTTGCCGCCGTCGAGGCTGACTGGCACCTTGTGGCCTTGGATGTCGGGAGCCGTTATCTTTTGCGCGTTGGAAAAGTCCCATTCGGAAAAGCCATCGGCGTCTTTGATGGCTACCTCAAACATTGGCTGCCTGAGGACTGCCAGCTTGCGTATCTCTTTTGCCAGCCTGAACACGTCTGTTTCGACTTTGGAGCCGGACATTACAAGTTCCGTGCCGTCGCGCTTTAGCTCCTTCTCGCTCAGATCATCAAGGGAGGCGTTGCCTGTGAATAACTTGTCAAGAACGTCGCCGTCTATCATGAAAGCTTTGGAGAAATTGCCCCTGCGCGTCCTTATCTTCATGCTCTCAAAGGATGTGAGGAACGAGAGCCTGCCCGTGCCATAGCGGCCGGTGCGGATGCGCTTTAACTTTGGAGAAACCGACTCGACTTTTTTGTGTGGCGAGCCGAGAAGCAGGAACTTTTCCATGCCGTTCTGGTCCATGCCCGCGTCGTCCTCGATTGTTACCGAGCCGTCCTTCAAGACCGTCACGAGCACCCTGGTGGCGTCCTCGTCAAACGCGTTTTCAACCAGTTCCTTGACTATCTCGGTGGGCGAAACCCACGTCTTCGTCGCGAATTC
>NZ_JBOGQF010000138.1:0-4441 GCF_050748925.1 Nitrososphaera sp. | reverse complement strand
TGTCGTGGCAGTCCCAGTACTCGCCGGAAAACGGGCTCTCGGTGCCCTTGTTAAAGAAGACCTCCTTCTGCTCCGGGGTTAGCTTGTCGTTCATGGGATTGCTTGGCAAAAGGAACGTATAAGATTTCTTCCAATTTTCACCCAGAACCGGCTTCCGGCGGCGCCTTTTGCCCCTGCTTTTTCGCCGCGGCCTTTGTGTTTTCCAGATACGCCTGCGTCAGCGCAAGGTTGCCAAACCCCATCGAGTTGAGCGACTCTGAGGGCACCATGACAATGGTGCCCTGTATCTTTATCGACTCGTACAGCATGTTGGACTGCCTGAGCGCGTAGGCCACGGGGTTGTCCGCATACACCCTTGACGCCTCTTCAAACTGCTTTGCCACCTGCACCTCTGACTCGCCGTATTTCACGCGGGCGTTCTTTTCCCTCTCTGCCTGGGCCTCCATCGACATCGCCGCTTCGAGCTCTTGGGGGATTATCACTTGCCGGATCTCGACGCCGGTCACCTCGATGCCCCAGTTGCTTGCCTCGCTTGCGATTATCCCCTTGACGTGCTGGTTGATCTCCTCCCTCTTGGACAGGACGTCCTGGAAGGCCGACGAGCCGATGTTGTTGCGCAAAGTCGTCTGCGATACCTGCTGGATCATCTCGTTAAAGTTCTCGACGTTGAGTATCGAGTCCTTGGCGCGCTCCTCTATTATCCTGTAGCGAAGGATGGCGTCTATTGTCACCGGCACGTTGTCCTTTGTCAGCATGCGCTCTGCGTTGAACTCGCGCACCTTTTCCCTGACGTCGACTACGAGTATGCTGTCGACAAACGGGAGGCGCGTCTGGACGGCCTGGCCCACCTGCCTGTGGTACCTGCCCAGTCTCAGGATCACGGCGCGCTCGTACTGCTTTATTATCATGAGAAACGCCGAGATTATCACCGCAATCCCAAGCGCCACGAGCGCGTACGTGACGGCGTCGCTGCCTACTGAAGACCCTATGGCGGCGCCTACCAAAATATTACTAGTCCCGCGATGACGTGTGCGCTAGAACCTTTCTGGCTGACCAGACCCATGTTGAAAAACGGCCTCGCTGACATCTTTATGATATATAGATCATCAAAGATATAGGGATTTTAGACGTAATCTCTATAGACTATTTTCGCCTTGCTATCTTTTCGAGGTGGTCAGCGACGATTGGCAAAAACGCGCCCACGTCGGTGACGATGCCTACTGCCTGCGCAGTGCCTCTGTCTATCAGCTTCGTGACTACCGGCTGGCTGATGTCGACTGCCACCACCTTGGCGGAGGAGGGAAGCATGTTGCCGACCGCTATAGAGTGGAGCATGGTGGAAAACATCAGCACCATCTTGGCGCCTTTCAGCACGTGCTTGTACTTGCGCTGCGCCTCTACGACGTCGGTGACGACATCAGGTATGGGGCCGTCGTCGCGGATGGAGCCGGCCAACACGAATGGGACGCCGTTTTTTATGCACTCGTACATGACGCCGCTCTTTAGTATCTTTTTGTCGACCATCGCCTTCAGGCCGCCGGCCTTGAACACCTCGTTTATGGCCTGCATGTGGTTCCGGTGGCCGCGCACGGCAAGCGTGCCGTCGCTGACGTGCATCCCAAGCGACGTGCCCATCAGCGCGTTTTCAACGTCGTGGACGGCTATCGCGTTGCCCGCCAGCAGACCGTCGATATAGCCCATCCTTATCAGCCGCGCCAACGCCTCAGAGGCGCCCGAGTGCACGAGCACCGGCCCGGAGACCACGATTATCTTGCCGCCGCTCTTTTTCGTATTGTAAATGTCGGTCGCGACCTTGCGCGCAATGTGCTGCGTGGGGCGCTCGCTTGAAGAGCTGCTGGACATGAACTGGAAAATGTCGACGCCTTCGCGGGGTCGCTCCTGCGGCGTTATCTTTACCCCTCGCTCGCCAACCACGACCATGTCGCCCTTGGCAATATCGCGGATCATCTTGCATTCCGCGCTCTTTTTCCTGGTGTCGACGACGATGCACTTGTCCATCATCATGTTCTGGACGTTTATCCACAGGCCCGAGTAGAACACCTGCGTGGGGTTGTTGGTGGTGCTGTAAAAGTCGTCCGGCATCACGTTGTCCTTGGCGGCTGCCACGAGGCGCGCCTCCTGCACAGACACGGGCTGGGCGCCTTCCCTGTATATCGCCTCAAGCAGGCGCTCAAGGTGCTCCTCGTCTTTGCCGCGCACAAGCAGCCGGGCGTGGCTTGCGTCCCTTTTTTTCTTGCCGACTACAAACTCTAGCACCTGAAAGTCGCCCTTCAGGTCCATGATGTGGTCAAAAATCTTTGTAAGTATCATCGAGTCGATGAGGTGGCCCTTGACCTCGATTTCCTGCTCGAACCTGGATACCAAGCCAGTCACCGTAATCCATTTCAGCTAATAAAGTTATATCGGCAGCGACAGCTTGCCGAAATATTCCTGCAGGTTCTGCTCGCTCTTTATTTTTGCGACTATCTCGTTTTTGGTGTCCTCTGTAAACCACTGCGCGAGCGACTTGGCAATGCCGTTCTTGTCGCACAACGCAATCATGTAGCCGCTTTCTTCCTTTACGACGGCGTACAGGTTCTCCTCTCCCACCGGCTCCCAGCTGTTGGTCTTGTTGTCCTTGAGCGCGAGGGCCGGCATGGCGTGGCCGGTATATTTCGTGAGCATGTCCTGCGCGACCTTGACCCTTTTCTCGCCCACCTTGAGAGCCGTGAAATACTGCATTAATAGTAAATGAAAACCCCCGTCATAAAGCGTTTATGAATAATTCTACTTGAAAAACAAATGACTATTTTCTAGCTGCAAGGAAATCAGACTAATTAATTCAAGCACGTCAGTAATCCTTTGATAAAATTATAATATGGCACGATTTTCAGTACTATTCTTTCAAATTGTTTATATCAAAAGGAAATATCTGACACATAATGTGGCTTCACGGAGTAAAATTTCCTATTCTTGTGCTTATCATTCTGGTTCTAGGACTTGACTTTCACCTCTTTTATGGTGGAGAGGCAAATGCAACGAGCCTAACTCTGACGACTGGTGGAAGGGTCAACATTGAGCTTATTACATCTGAAGCGACATTCAGTGATACCCTCTCCTTAGTCACTCCTGCAGCCTCTATAGCAAGTAGTGGTTGTAAGCTAGAGTCTGCTACTGGACTTGGCGGATTGCATGTAGTCAGCGAGAAGTTGTCACAGCACGGCTGCAGGGCTGAGCTCGATTCTGACCCTTCTACAACTGGCATCCAGCCTTTCGCTACAGGCACTATCTTTAATTTTGGTCTCTGTGGCCAATCTGATTCTGACGCCGATTGCGAATTCGTCTGGTCAAGCGACCCCGCCCAGAATTCGGACGGCTTTGATCACGTCAGAACTACGCCAATCCGTTCTACAGAGCTTCCGGGTCGGATCTTTCAACTAGCCTGGGAAGACCTGCCCAACGGTGGCGATATGGACTTTAATGATCTCATAGCGTTGGTAAGAATCGATGTAGATACTGATGGTGACGGGCTGTGGGATGATTGGGAGCGGTTTGGAATAGACACAAATGGTGATGGAACCACTGACCTAGACCTCCCTGCGCTTGGGGCAAACCCTATGCACAAAGATGTCTTCCTTGAAATAGATTTTATGGACTGCACCGTCGCAGGAAGTGACTGCGCCGCAGGGGATACTCATAGTCATAGACCAAAGGCTGCCGCATTTAACGCTGTCGTTCAAGCCTTTGCTAACGCACCAGTCACAAACCCCGATGGAAATCCCGGTATCAACTTACGTGTCAGAGTCGATAATGCAATTCCACATCAAAATTTCTTGGATATTCCCAGTATGGGGTGCGGCGGGAGCCCATTACCCTCGGGCATAGGCAACTTTGATACGGTGAAATCAGACCCTGCCAATTTTGGAAATACAAACGATCGCCGGTTCGCTTACTACTATGACTTGATTGTTCATCGCCGCGCCCCCGGTACCACAAGCTCTGGATGTTCGGAGCTGCCAGGGAATGATACCGTCGTCTCTCTAGGTGACTGGAATACGTGGTGCATTGCTCCCGGAGGCAATAACGTGCTAGATACAACACCTGGTGGAGATGATATCGCCATTTCTGGTAGTAGAGGCATCTTTGCGGGACCCGACCTTGTGTGCAATACAACAGCTGCAGGTGATGATGCGCAGCTTATAGCAGTAGGAAACTCTCCTCCGGCAGACCTTGACGGCGATGGCGTAGACGATAGGACTGTGGGAACTGTTCAGCAGCAGGCGGGGACCATAATGCACGAATTAGGACATAACTTCAATCTACGTCATGGAGGTGATGGCGACGTACCTAACTTTGAGCCAAATTATCTGAGCATAATGAACTACCGATTCCAGATACCCGGTATTCCACCGATCGATCCTGATGGAACCGGGCCATTAGC
>NZ_JBOGQF010000137.1:0-4460 GCF_050748925.1 Nitrososphaera sp. | reverse complement strand
GCCATTACCCCGACAGGAGGCCCATCAGCGAACTGCTGTATTACGGCCTCATCCTTGTCGACAAGCCTGCAGGTCCCACCAGCCACGAGGTCGTGGCGTGGGTCAAGCGCATACTGGAGATAGAAAAAGCGGGCCATTCCGGCACCCTTGACCCCGGCGCCACCGGCCTCCTGCCGATAGGACTTGGCGATGGGACAAAGGCTCTTGGCGTGCTCTTGCTCGGGCCCAAGGAGTACTATGCCCTTGCGCGCCTGCACGCCCACGCGCCGGCAGAGAGGGTGAAGAGGGTGATGAACGAGTTCAAGGGCGAGATATTCCAGCGCCCGCCGCAGAGGTCTGCAGTAAAGCGCGTTACTCGCGTAAGGACGGTATACGAGTTTGACTATATCCAGGATTACGACAGGCTGATACTGATGCGGGTGCTGTGCCAGGCAGGCACCTACATACGCAAGATAATCTACGACGTCGGCGAGGTCCTGTCGCCGGGCGCCACGATGGTCGAGCTGCGCAGGACGCAGGTCAGCAACCTGTACGAAAAAGACGGCATGGTCAGGCTGCACGACCTGGCAGACGCGTTCCAGCGCTACAAGGAAGGCGACGAGGAAAAGCTGCGCCGGCTCGTTCTGCCCATAGAGCGATGCCTCGAAGGCATACGCGGCATCACCGTCCGCGACACGGCAGTCGACGCGCTCTGCCACGGCGCGCCCCTTGCGGTGCCGGGTGTCATCGCGGTGCCCTCGGACCTACGCGTGGGCGAGCTTGTGGGCGTGTATACGCTCAAGGGCGAGATAGTCGGGCTTGGGGAAGCGTCCATGACCCGTGGTCAGATAGAGGAGAGTGTCAAGGGCGTGGCGTTTGTCATGAAGCGCCTGATAATGAGGCCAGAGACGTATCCCAAGGCGTGGCGCACAAAAGGCGAGCAGGCTGCGGCCCCTGCCACAGGGACAAGCGAGGTAGACCTTTCCAAGCTGGAAAGCGATGCCGACTTTTAGCTGGAAAAGGAAAAAGTTATCTGCGCGCCGCATCCTTACCGGCTGTTGAGCGCCTCGGGGGACTCAGGCGACGACGGCTATTGCATTGCCCTAGAGCGCGCCTTGAGGCAGGCGGCCAGCATCTTTGGCGACCAGGCGGCCGAGGCCCTCATTCTTGCCCTGAAGGAGCGGTACAACATAAGGCTTGGACAGGCGCCCTGCTCTTCCATTGAAGAGATCACGGCAGCCTTGGCCGACATTTCGGGCCCGGGCGCAGATATCCTCATTTCAAGGGTCCGCTCGTTTCTCCGTTAAGTTTGGTGTTTATATCCTAGTCGATAGTAAGGTCTGCTGAAAATGCCACAAATGACGAAGGAGTTGTGCAAGAGCATTGTCGGCATCGACAAGGGCATAAGGTTTGCAGGGATGGCAGACAGAATGGGCAAGCTCGTGGCTTTTGCCTACAGGCCGGGCCTCCAGCCGCTCTTGACAAAAGAAGAGTCGGAACTTTCCGTTATGCAGTCGCTCTTGAGGATGGGGATGAGAAAGACGATGGAAGACAGGCTAGGCAGGACCGTCTACGCGTTTGCGCTGTATGAAAAGGTCAAGAGGGCTACCCTGCCGCTTGACGACGGCGCGATACTGCTGCTGTCCTTTGACATCGAGGCCAACCACGAGCCCATAATACTGTCGAAGATCCTGCCGTTGCTAAAAAGTTAGAGGGTCTCGCCAATCCCGGGCCGCTTGCGGTCCAGCTTGGCAATGTTTCTTGAAAGGTTCTCCATAGTCCCCGGCACGTGGCACTTGCACATGCAGTCGGCGCAGTCGACGTGGTTCCCGTCCTTGCAGTTGTCAGAAAGTCCTTGGTTGCTCAAAAACATTGATCAATCGGCATGCCTCAATTTCTATCTTTGCCATTGCATTTGATTGAAATATATAATGAAAGGCAGGCAAGTTTGCTGGTTGCCGGGGTCGCCTAGCCCGGTAGGGCGCAAGCCTGGAATTTGCTTTCCAGCGAGCTTGTGACCCGTAAGGGTCCCGAGGGTTCAAATCCCTCTCCCGGCGCCATTTTTCCTCTCAAGTAATACGCCTGCGACTATGCCAAGCGTGAACCAGAGCGCGGTCATGGCGGCCGCGCTTGCAGACCTCCATGCGCCAAGCATCGAGAGGGGCACGATTTCAGTCTCGGGAAGACTTGGAAAGGCGAAAAACAATCCTGCAACGATTGCCAGATAGACGCCGGCCGCGCCGATGTGCCAGTTCTTTTTCCCCGTCCGGGCAAGCGCAATCGCCGAGCCGAGGGCGGCCAGGCCAGAGGCTGCAGAATATGCCGCAAAAAGAGTCATGTAGGCCCCCGTCGCTTCGGGGATAAAGAGCGCGTCGGGGCTGTACGGATATTTTAACACAGGCATGACGTAAAGCGAGAGCCACGCCGCGCCGGCGACTGCAAGTGCGACCTTGAAGGCTTCCTTGCGGATCTTTATGTAGGCGCCGGCGACAAGCGCGCCTGCAGCGGGCCCGATTGCCAGCGGGAACGCAACCTGCCACGAATAGAGCGACTGCAGCATGGCGTCAAATTCGTCCTCGTCCATTATTCCCTCTTCCAAAAGCAAGTCAAAATACAGTTCTGCCATAGGCTCGATGTATGGATTCACAATGAGCAGGTTCATGGTCGCAAGCACCGCGCCTGCGAGCAGGCCGGCCGCTATCGAAAGCGCAAAGACCCTGCCGGCGCCCACTTTACAGCTCCTCGTCGAGCTCTTCAATCGCCGCCGCTTTTGAAATCTCGTGCAGCCGCATGGCGACAATCCTTTGGTACTCTTTATTGTTGATGACGCCCTTTTCGTCGAGCATCTCCACAAGTGCCGTGAGCCTTGCGCTCAGCTCTTCAGTTTCTGAAAGCTCTTTTCCCGTCACCTTTTTGGAAGGGCCGAGATCGTCATCGCGCTCCTTGCGCCTTGGCATCAGCGTACGAATTCCAAAACCCTGCTTATTATCCTGTCGTGGGGCCTGCCGCGCTCCATCGAGATCAAGAGCAGGCTGTCGCCCGGCATCGGGAACGTCGCTATCTTGATGCGCTCCCTCTCAGACATGGCGTATATCGTGGGCCCAAAATCGCCGTCAAACTCGCGCCGCATGGCGTTTCGCAGCGCAAACTCCAGGTAGAGCCGGTCCATGTCCTTTATCGACTCTAGCGGCTGGAGCCCGGGGCGCATGCCGCCGGCCACGAGCTTGCCCATGCGGTCAATGATGCCGGCAAACCGTATGGCAGGGTCGATGTCAAAGACCTGCCCGCACAGCTCGCCCATGTCCTTTTGCAACGCCCAGGCTAGGGGAAAACTTGCTTAATAAGCTACTTTTTTCTGGGAAATTCGTGCAGTTCTTGCCCCGAGCAGCGCTGGCAGAGTTTCGGCTCGGCCTCTGAAAAATAGCTGACGTAAAAGCACTTGGCGCACTGCATCCGCAAGAGCTTGCCTGCCAGTTCCAGCATGTCGCCGGTCTGCGCAAGGACGTGCATCGACACCAGGTCGTCTATAACGGGCGCCAGGCTGTCGGACAGCTGCGAGACTTCGTACCCGCGGAACCGCAGGTAGAGGCTGACCATCTCGCCTGCGACTTGGCTCCTTGCAAATTGCGCCCGGCCCTTGCCGGACTGCCGGAAAAAGTGGTCGCGGAGGTACCATTCTAGCTCGCGTGGCGTGTCCATGGCGCTAGGTGGCGCCGGCGGGACAAATAAACGATATCGCGCAATCTTATTATGAACTTGTGGGGGCATAGCCTTTAGTGCCAATCGAGCTTCAGAGCAGGATAAAGTGGACGGTAAACGGCACTTCCCGGACAAGGCCGGCGAAAGAGACCCTGCAAAAGGTCGTCCCGCTCTCGAAAAAGATTGGCGTCACGCGCCTGGCAGACATCACCGACATGGACGTGCTAGGGATACCAAACTACTCTGCTGTCCTGCCGGGGACTGAGGACTATATCTGGGTCTATAGCGGCAAGGGGCCGACGCGCGAGCACGCCATGGCAAGCGCGCTGATGGAAAGCATCGAAAGGTACTCATCGTTGCCGGCAGGGGGCAGGCGCGACTTTGTCCGGTCCAGCTATTCAGAATTGTCAAAGACGCGCAGCGTCATGCACCCTGACGAGATCGTCGAGCCGATGCGCTTTGAATACCGAAACGACATGCTGATGGACTTTCTCCCCGGCTTTGACATCGCAAACAACCGCGAGGTGATGGTGCCGGCGACAATCGCGCTCTTTCGCTACAACCCGGCGCCCCCAGCGGTCAACCCATTTTCATATTTCCACACCAACGGCCTTGCGTCGGGCAACGTCATGGAAGAGGCCGTGTGCCACTCGCTATGCGAGGTGATAGAGCGCGACGCTATGAGCATCGCGGAACTGCGCGCAAGCGCCATACCATTCCACGTATTGCGCACAATCGTCCATTCGCTAAACGCCGCCGGCATCCAGGCGCCGCCGGTCCAG